>CAMAVF010000006.1 GCA_945861445.1 Planctomicrobium piriforme
AACCGCAGCCGATCTTCCTCAGAAAACGTCAGTCGAGTCATCCTTGACCCCTCACTCATCCTGCCCATTCCCCATCAGACACCAACACCCATCATCCCAAAAAACCAACGCCTCGCCAAGACCTCATTCCTTGCCGCGCGAAGTATAACAGAAAAGCATTTGACCCCAAAACCACCATGCCATCGATCTCTTCAAATGCTCTTCCCCCCGGTGGCACATCAAAAGGATATTCCGCCGTGAGTTGACTCAAGCGAAATGCCCGCACAACTAAGTGTTCTAGAGCCTTCCCTTCTGCCCAACCTACTGCTGTTCCAGCTTTAATCTGTTCCCAAAGGTCCGCGAGTTCTTCCCAACCCATTTTTTCCACTGTTGAAATGTACTTCTCATCAGTATCACTCTTGACCGCCATGGGAATTTCCTGGAACACTTCCTCTGAATTACACCTGATTGTCCGCCCAGAACTGCCGAACCGCTGCGCCCGTATTCAACTTTAACACTTGCTCTGCCAACTGCGTCATCTTGTCGAGACGCAAAGCCTGGATGGCGCGGACCACCTGCACATAGTTCGTTCGCGAAACGCTCAGTTGCCGAGTCCCCATTCCCAACAGCAATCCGGTCAAATGCGGATCGCCTGCCAGTTCGCCGCAGATTGTTGCTGGTTTGCCATGCGCCGCGGCACTGCGATTCAGGTTGGCGATCGTTCTCAGCACGGCCGGCTGGAGGGCGTCGTGATAGGGTCCAACATACTCATCATCGCGGTCGGCGGCCAGCATGTACTGCGTCAAATCGTTCAGACCGATGGAGATCCCGTCGACTCGCGTGATCAGATCATCGATCAACAACGCCGCCGCCGGGACTTCGATCATGGTTACGACCTTGAACGGCAACTGTTCGCGAGAGCGGCAGCCGCAAATCCGGCAGAGCTGTTCGAGAGTTTTCTCCAGCGTGTCCATCGAATCGACCATCGGCAGCAGAATGTTGATGGGACGTTCCCGGGCCAGCTTGGCGAGAACCCGGACTTGCGGGCGCAGGATGTCCTCGCGTTGCAGCAGCAGTCGAATCCCGCGGAGTCCCAGGCTGGGATTGCGGTTGATGGGAAAGTCGGCATAGGGCGGACATTTTTCCGCTCCGAAATCGACCAGGCGGATATTGAGCTCCCCCTGCCCGACCCGGTTCGAAACGTCGCGATAGATCTCGAGACATTCTTCTTCGGACGGCCACCACAACCGGTCCATATAAAGGAATTCCGTGCGAAACAGCCCCACTCCGGCGGCCCCGTACTGCGCGACGGCGTCGGCTTCGGTCGGGTCGCTGATGTTGATCAGCAGTCGAATGGCGACTCCATCCTGCGTGATCGTCTGCAGCGACGCCGGTTCGGCCGGGGCTTCCACCGCCGGGATGCTGTCGATGATCGCCGCCACCGTAGATAAATCGTCATCGGACGGATCGACGACGATCACCCCGTGCGGGCCGTCCAGGACAATCTCCGACCGGTTCGGGATCTTTTCGCAGGTCGCCTGATTCAGCGTGATAAGGGGCAGACCAAACCCGCGGGCGAGAATCGCCGTGTGCGATTTCGGACCGCACGTTTCCGTCACGAAGCCAATCACTCCCTGGTGAGCGTACTTCACAAGCTCCGACGGAGTGAGCGACGGCGCCACGACAACGGCGTTGGCCCCCAGTTCATCGTCCGCCAGTGAGGCATCGGTCAGGCATTGAATCAGCCTGCGCCCGATATCGAGGATATCGGTGGCCTTATCCTGGGCCAGCGTGATATTGCTGGTCCGGAAGGTCGCATAGAGGCTTTTCACGACGCGTGACACGGCGGCCCCGGCCGATTGACCGTGTTGACGAATTTCGGCTTCCATCTGCGATAGGAATTTTGGATCGCGCAACAGACTGCCATGCGCCGCGAAGATGCCGACTTCGGACGCCGAGATCTTTCCGGTCAGATGTCGCCGCATTTGATCCAGTTGAGCACTGGCCCGGCCGACCGCCGCACTCAGACGTTCCAATTCCTGTTCCGGAGCCCCGGCAGCCGGAATGCTTTGGGCCGCCGCCAGCAGCGTGGGGGCGTCGACCACATGCGAAATCCCTCGCACAATTCCCGGACTGATTGTTTTTCCCTGCAGAATCATCAGTGCGGTTCCTCTGGATTGTTACAAACCAATTTCGTGCTGGCTGAGGCAAATGCTGCCGGTTTCGGTGATTTGGTAGTTGTGTTCGATGCGAATCCCGCCCACGCCGGGAACATACAGGCCGGGTTCCAGCGTCACCACGTCGCCCGTGAGCAGCACATCGTCGCTGAGCGGCACCAGGATGGGTGGCTCGGGATGGCCCAGACCCAGGCCGTGACCGGCGTGATGCGGGAAGAACTGACCGTAGCCCGCCTCTTCGAAAACTTTCATGGTCGCGCGATGGACGTCCCGCGCGGCCGCGCCTGTCTTCAGAACACTCGTGCCGTGGGCCATCGCCGCCGTACACAGACTCAACAACAATTGTTGTGCTTCGGACGGATCGCCCACGCACAACGTGTTGGTGAAATCGCTGCGATAGCCATCCAGCACGACGGAATAGTCCAGAATGAGCATGTCGCCCGACTGCAGGACATGGCCGGTGGGAGGCCCGCCAGCCTTGGGTGTCGTGGCGTTCGTCGCCCGGAAATCGCCGTAAATCTGAGCGGGACGGCCTGCCGTTTCGAGCACCGCCGCGTGCATTTCGCGATAAACGTCCCACTCGGAAATCCCATGCCGCACCACCTCCCGAGCCCGCAACAGCCCGGCTGCACCCGCCCGCATGCATTCCAGCAGCAGGTCGATTTCGTCCGGCTGTTTGCTGCGGCGCAGTTCACGCAGCAAGGAGCCCAAGTCGATCGTATCGCACGTCCCCGAGCCTCGTTGGCGCAAAGTGTGGATCTCATGATCGAGACCCATAATCTCCCACGCGGCCAGGGGCATCCATTCCGCCTCCACCGCACCAACCCGCCCATACAGCCGCTCGGAGATGGACTTCACGGCGTTCAACAGAGCATGATCGCGATTGATGACGCTGTGCTGATGATCGTACCAGGGCTGAATGATCTCTTGATCGACATAGGGCTGACCGGCTGCCGATCGCCGCGTAAAGTTGTCGGCCAGCAACGTGACTTCGCCGTTGCGTTCCAGCAGCAATAAGCCCCGTTCGCCAGCAGAGAAACTGAGAGGATTAACGAGGAAGTTCGACAGGTAATAGACGTGTCGCGGGTCAGCCACCAGTAGCCATTCGAAACGCTCGGGGGTCCGCGCCCAGAGACGTTGCCGTCGTGCCAGGCAGCCCGATTGAGTCAACATGCTGAAGTTCCTTTGCGGGCCCGCCGGAGGATTTATTAATGAAAATTCTTCAACGCCAGCCAGCGTTCCGCATCGAGTGCCGCCATGCAACCCGTCCCCGCTGCGGTGATCGCCTGACGGTAATAATCGTCCGCGACGTCTCCCGCTGCAAACACCCCTTCCACACTCGTGTAGGTCCTTTGCGGCGTCGTCCAGACGAGGTATTTCTTATCCGTCAGCTTCAACTGGCCCTTTAAGAAATCTGTATTGGGCGTATGCCCGATAGCGGCAAAATAGCCACCCGCTTCAACCTCTTCACTTTTTTCTGTCAGGAGATTCCGGATCCGCACGCCCGTGACCCCCTGCTTCTCATTTCCGAGGACTTCATCGACCACCGAGTTCCACTTGATGTTGATCTTGGAATTCGCGAGAACGCGATCTGCCATGATCTTACTGGCGCGGAACGAATCGCGGCGATGGACCAGATGGACCTGCGAGGCGAAATGAGTCAGATAAGTCGCCTCTTCCATTGCACTATCGCCGCCGCCGACGACGACCAGCGGCTTATTGCGAAACCGCGGCAAGGCACCGTCACACACCGCACAGGCCGAGACGCCGTTGTTCTTGTAGGTCTCTTCGGAAGGCAACCCCAGGTAGTTGGCTCGGGCGCCCGTCGCGATGATCACGGAGAGAGCTTCGATCTCCTGCACGGCCCCATAACCGTCATCGGCCTTCATCTTGAAGGGATGCCGGGACAGATCGATCTCGGTGACGTCATTCGTGATAATCCGCGTACCGAAATTTACGGCCTGCTGGCGCATCAGTTCGAGCAACTCGGGACCGGTGATGCCATGCCCGGTATGATCGGCCAGAAAGCGGTCCGCGGGAACGGCACTCTTGACGTAGGCAGCCAAATCGCCGGTCGGAAAGCCGGGATAGTTTTCCACTTCTGAAGTCAGTGCCAATTGCCCCAGCGGCAAGGTTCCCTTGATCCGATTTTCTTCGGTTTGGGCTCCTTCAATGACCAGCGGTTGCAGATTCGCCCGAGCTGCATAGATGGCGGCAGCCCAGCCGGCGGGGCCGGAACCGATAATGACGACGCGTTCTGTCACGGAAGTACTCCGCTTGATCTGGACCAGGGGGAAAAAAGCTGTCTGCGGCAACGGATTCGACGCTGCGTTCGGAAATCATCTTCGCGCAATCGAACGAAAACTTCCAGCCTCTACCATCTTTCCGATCAATGCAATCGAATTCTGCGTTTGATATAATCAGGATTCGTTACACTGCGTCTTGAACGCGTTCGGTTCACTTCGGCCTAGATCCAGCGACAGCTTCATGTCTGTTCTGCTCATTCAAAATGCCACCGGCGAGTCCGAAATTCGGGAACTCTCCAAGCGGGTCCCCATCGCCATTGGTCGGCATGGCACCAATGATATCCGCGTCCCGGAAGAGGACGTGGCCGTTCTGCATTGTCGCATCAGTTGGAACAGCCGCGGCTATGAAGTCGTGGCCGCGACGGAGCAAGGGATCGAATTCAATGGCCGGCGGATGTCCAATGCCATCCTGACCCTGGGCGATTGCCTGCAAGTCGGCAGCGTCACCCTGTTCTATTACGAGCAGCAGGCACAGGCCGAGGCTGCGTTGCGCGGTGAAACGGTCGAACCCGACGTCCCCGAATCCCTGGAAGAAAAACGCATCGCCAAGGAGTTGAAGCAGGAAGCCATGCGCGGCAAACCCAAGCATGGCGAACTGAGCTCGACCCCCGTTCGGCCCAAAGCAGTCAAGCTGCCTCCGCGAGCCCCGTCGTCCTACGAGCAGCCGGTTGATCCGCTGGATGAGATTCCCATTCCACCGCGCAACGCGCCACCGGCTGCTGCAGAGCCGCGGCCGGGCATCTTCCGCTCCAAGCCCGTTCGGCCCGGTCAACAGGATCTGATGCGTTCGCCGTTGGTCACGACTCTGGGCATTGGAACCATCATTCTGGTCATGATGTCGCTGGCGTTGTGGTTCGTGATCGGTCGCGATTCCTCGCAAAAAGCCTATCAACTGGCCATTTCCGAGATGGAGCAAAAACGCTTCGCGCAAGCCATCGCCCAACTCGAAACATTTATCAAGACCTACCCCAGCCATCGGTACACGTCAGCCGCCCGGCATGCGTTGGGTCTGGCCCTGATCGAACAGCCGATCAGCGGAGCTGCCCCCGCCTGGGATCGCGGCTTGAAAGCGCTCGACGACTACCTCACTGCACACCGGCGAGACAAAGATTTCTCGGACGTCCTGCCCAAAGTCCTGGATCTGGCCGAACGGATCGGAAAGGGTGCTGCAGAGAGTGCCGGAACTCAAAAGAAGCCGGAATTGCTGACCATTTCGACCAATGCCTCCCGACTGTTGCAACAATACAGTCCGGTCGACAAGCCTCCCAAGCAGGCGCTGCTGGAAATTGACACGGCCGTGCAACTGGCCGAGGCAGCGATTCGCAAGCACGAGACTTATCAACAGGCACTCGCTCAGATTGACAAAAGTCTGAAGGCGAACACCCCCTTCGCGGCCTTCGATACGCGCCGCAAACTGTTGCTGAAATATCCCGAATTGGAAACCGAGAAGGACCTGCAGGCGCGCCTGAAGCAGGCCCTGGAAGCCGAACGCAAGCTGACAGTTCGATCGGCTCTGGACCAGGCAGCCCACACTGCCGAGTTGCCCGCGACGGTGGCCTTGCCCGCCTTGAACCTGGTGCGGCAGACGCGAACTCGGGCGGACACGGTGCCGGGGGGCACGAATGTGTTTACCGTCGCGCAGGATTGCTGTTTCGCAGCGGACAGCCTGACCGGGGTTTTACAATGGCGACGTGTCATTGGAACCGACACGCCCTTCCCGCCTCATCAAGTTTCCCTGGACGTACTGGGGCTATTGCTGTTCGATACTCGCGTCAATGAGCTGATTCTGGTTCGCCAGCGGGACGGTGTGCTGATCTGGCGACAAGCCTTATCGGCCCCCGCGGCGGCCGCTCCGCTGGTGCATTCTGGTCAGGTGTTTATTCCCACCCGCGATGGCCGGCTGTGTCAACTGGATGCGGTCACGGGCAAGCTGACGACGCAATTAAAATTCTCGCAGCCGTTGGTCACCTCGCCACTGCTGGCGGCCAATGGCGAACGTCTCATCGTGGCCGGAGCCCGCGCGGTCCTCTACTCGCTCAATTACCGGCCGTTGGAATGCGTCGCCGTGACCTACACCGGGCACGCTCCGGGCTCCATTCAATCACCCTTAATGAAGATGGGTGATTTCCTGCTAACCGCCGAAAACGACCGCCAGGATTCCGCGCAGCTGCGCGTGTGGGATATTTCTACCGCAGATAAGCCATTAACTCGGTTGGCCACGGCTCGGGTGAAGGGCCAAGTCCGAGACCCCGCTGTCCTGCGCGGCAAGCAACTGATTGTCCCTTCCAGTCCCGAACAGTTGTCGTCGTTTACCGTGTCCGATGAAAAGGGCGAGCAGGCACTGGCTCCGGCGGGAACTTATCAAGCCGAGCGTCCTCAAGGGGGGCCGATCTATGTCACGCTGGGGCCCGACAACGAAGTGTGGATGACCAGCAGCAGTCTGCGACGCCTGCAGACCGGTCCCGACAGTCTGCTGCCTCAAAAGGGCGAACTCGGCCTGGGAATTTCCACGCAGCCCGTCCAGGTTCTCGATCAAGTCTTGTACGCGACGTCGCGCGTCCCGTGGAATTCCGCAACCTACTTCCTGGCGGCAGACCGGCAGCAGATGGTTTCCCAATGGCTCAGCGTATTGGCCAGCCGGGTGATCGTCGCGGGGACGACTCCGGCCAACGACGGCTCTCTCGCCTTGTTGACCGATGCGGGAGATGTCTTCGCGTTAACCGCTGCGAAACTGAAGGCGGGTGGCGTTGATATCCGGCCGGTCACCACCCTGCCCGTCCCCACCGGTCTGACCGGGGCCCTGGGGGGGACCGTACTGTCCAACGGACGTCTGGCCGCCTGGTGCGGTGGCTCCCAGGCCAAGCTATGGTTGTTGAATTCCGATGGCATCGTGATCCGCGAATCCAAACTTGCCGAACCGCTGGAAGCGGTCCCCATTCTGTTGAGCGGCGGGATGCTGCTGCCCTTGCCGGGAAAACTGCGGTTGATCGAAACACCCGACTTCAAGGGGACGATCGAGGACCTGATGCCGGCGGTCGATCCTCAACGACCGGCCCGCTGGAAAGGGGTGCTGTCGCTGGATGAAAAGCAGGCCATTGCCGTCACCGATCAGGGGCGAGTCATTCGGGCCCAAGTGCGTGCCGAGCCGGTGCCGCATGTCGCCGAAGTAAGCTCCCTCGAATTGAAGACCGCCGTCGAGCAACCGCCGGTACGGATTGGCAATCGGGTCTACCTCGCCACGGGCAAGCAACTGCAAAGTCTGGACGTGGGCACGCTGGAAAGCCGTGGGTCGGCGGCCCTGCCCGAGGTCGTATCACAAGGCCCGTGGGTCGTCGACAAGCTGCTGATCATGGTCTGTGGCCGCGGCCAGTTGGTCGCCATTCGGAGCGAACCGCTGGAAGTCGCCTGGAAGCAGCAACTGTCAGCGGGTGGTCTCACCGGACCGCCACTGCTGCGCGGAGACCAGTTGCTGTTCACCTCTCAATCGGGCGAAATCTCATTGCAAAAAGTCGCCGACGGAACGGTCGTTCGCAAGTTCTCCTGCGGCCAGCCACTCGCCCTGGGACCGGTGGCTTTGCAGGAACAGGTATTCGTCGGCAGTTTGGATGGCAGCGTTTTGCTGCTGAACGCATGGCTGGAGGCGACGCCATGATGGATCGTTGGCACCCGATGGTTAGGTTAAACAGTCCGATTGGTGATTCCAGCCGATGGGAGGGCGAGGCTCCTGCCGAGCCGCGGATGTCTATCGAGTGTCGCCAGACTACGCGGTTCGGCGGGGTACCCTCTGGGTCCCTCACCCTCCCGTTACACGTCCTACTAATCGCCCTGCTCTGGCTCATCGCCCCCCCTGCCCTCTGGAGCCAGCCTCCCGCCACAAAAGCGGCCACGAAAGCCGCTTCACCGCCCAACCCCAATCCCGCCAGCACGAAGGCGGACGAGACCGATCCCCCGCCTCCGGAACCGGACGAATCCGAGGAATTCCGGCTGCTCCCCACACTCGATGCCAAGCCGGTGCCCAGTCTCGAGCGGTTACTGAAAGGTCCGGCACTCGACTGGATCGTCCTCGTCCGGGGCAGCAAGGTCCTCGAAGTCGAACCCGTGACACCCCGGCCGAACACCCTGCAAAAGATCGAAGACCGCTACCAGAAGGCAATGGATGCCCCGCTGCCGAGGATCAACGGCACCGATGAATCGGCACGGAACGAGGAACTCGCCAAACGCCGCGATCTCAAAAAGCTCAATATCATCCTCTTGAAGAATGAGGAAGACGATGGCGAATATCGCATTCCCATCCAGACCATTCGACAGATTGTTCACTATGAAGATCTGATGCTGCAGCGCATTGATCTGCTGCTGGACGAGCAGCGCGCGGCCGACTGCTACGAGCTACTGACCGCTCTACAACAACGCAATCCGAACTGGCCCGGCATTACCAAGCGCCGCGATCGTTTGAAATTTGTCGAAGCCATGATCAAGTTGAAGAAGAAACTGTACGAGCAGGCGGTGGCGCAGTTCGAGCAAGTCTTTACCAGAAATCCAGCCTATCCCGAGTTGGATCGCCAACTGGGCCTGGCGATCGATCCGCTCATTCAGGAGGCGGTCTCGGCGGGCGATTTTCGGCGGGCCCGGCACTTTATCGCCAGGCTGAGACGCAGCTTTCCAAAACATGCCGTCGTCGCCCATTGGACTCAGGAACTGACCACCCTGGCGACCAAGGCACTGCAAACTGCCACGACGTCCGAGCAAGCCGGAAATGGCTTCGCAGCCGTCGATCAGGCCGAGCTGGCTGTCAAGATCTGGCCGGACGGTTCCGAGATTGTCGACGGTTATCGCCGCATCTGCCAGCGTTACCAGCGATTGTACGTCGGAACCGTGGAGCTGGCAGTCGGGGCGTCCAGCACGCCCGTCGCGGTCGAGCGTGAGAGCCGCCTGTTGGAATCGGGCCTCTTCGAACCGGCTCGCATGGACGAGCGTCTCGCACGCTATCACACGCGTTTCATCCAGGATTGGGAACCCACGGACCTCGGCCGCAGTATTCTGTTCCGCCTGAAGCAACAGACAGCCCCCTGGGAGGGGGGTGAAGTTGTCACCGCGGGACCGGTCGTCGCCGAGATCGCAGCCCGCCTGAATCCCGCTCACGCCGGATTCGATGAACGATTTGCGAGCTATGTCACCGGAGCCCGCAGTCTGTCCCCCTTTGAATTCAGCGTGGAGTTTCGACACGCCCCACTGCGACCAGAAGCCCTGTTCAACTTCGCGATTCCATTGGCCCACTCTTCGACCACGGAGACCGGCACCGTACAGACGGCCCGGCAACGGTTTGTCCGTGCGGAGGTGACTCCAGATCGGATCACCTACCGTCGCGCCCTGGCCCAGCCCCAGGGAGGCAAGGAATTCTACCTCGGCGAAATCGTCGAACGGCGTTATGCCTCGTATGAACGGCTCTGGCAAGGCTGGCTGCGGGGAGAAATCACGTTTGTACCCAGCGTTCCATTATCGGACCTGGCCCGCGTCGCCAAGCTGCCCGAGGTCAGCCTGTTCGAATTCGCGCAGCCACGCACCCACCTCATTCAATTCCATCCGCGGAACCGCGCCCTGCTCAATGGCTCGTTGCGTCGCGCGTTAGTGTACGCCACTGACCGGCAGACCATCCTCAATGACGTCGTGCTGAAGAGTCAGTCACTCGCGCGGGGACGGTTGACCTCGGGACCGTTTGCCATCCAGCACTCGGCCACCAACACGTTGATTTCGCCGCATCGCTTCGATACGCGTCTGGCCTATTCCATGTTGCTGGCAGCGAAGAAGGAACTGAACGGCGAGATCCCCAAATTGCGACTGGGAGTGTCGTCGGACGTCGCGGAACAAGCCGCAGCGCGGGAATTGGCCAGGCAATGGGCGGTCGTCGGAATCTCAGTCGAGGTGATCGAAGTCGGACCGCAAATCCCCTTCAATGCCGCCGCCGAACCGGCCCCCTGGGACATGCTCTATCGGACGGTTCAAATGACTGATCCACTCACCGATCTCTGGCCGTATCTCACGCTGGATACGCATGCCAAAGTGGAATCACTGGCCCACCTGCCCGACTGGCTGCGTCAAGAACTGATCGCCGTCGATCAGGCGGGAGACTGGCCCTCGGCCGAGCGGCAACTGCGCCAATTACATCGCGACTTATGGTCTGAGGTCCATTTGATTCCGCTCTGGGAAGTTTCGGAATTCATGCTGAGTCGAAAACAACTGCGCGGGCTGCCGAACCGGCCCATGTTCCCGTATCAGGATGTGGAACGCTGGCAACTCCAACGCTGGTTTCCAAAGGACTCGCCATGAGGCGCTACCAGCCTGTTGAAAAAGGTGTCTGGAACTTTGCCAACCGCACGGAATCGAGCGTTTTTTCGACGTTCCGAGAGTTCCAGACACCTTTTTCAACAGGCGGCTACGTCCTCAAACGCCCCCGTAGCCGCATTCGCCAGAATGCGGGACCGCGCGCCTCAACGGCCCGCATTCTCGCAAACGCGGCGACTACCATAATCCTCTGCCTCATCTCCACTGCATATCTCACCGCCGCCGAACCCGTAGCGACACCCTTCGAACTTCAGCCCTACCGCGTCCGCATCTCCCTGACCTGCACCGAATCGCCAGGACTGGAAGCCGCCTTTTGCAAGTCCATCCTAAAAGAAGTCCCCGAGATCTCGGACCGGCTATTAGGAGAAATGTGGACAATCACGACGGAAGACAATCTCTGGCTCTTTCCAAGGACCCACGAACATCTCAGCCACCTGACTGCCGAAAAGCTGCCAGCCGACTGGACGACAGAAACCTTCGACAAGACATTCCTGATGACACTGGAGCAATCGGGCGGCGAGTACGTCTTGAGTGGCCGCGAATGGGATCCCGTTGGCCGCACGTTCGGCAGCCCATTGTCGCGCCCGGTCCAACAACGCCGTGAGCTCGCTGCGGCCGTGTTCCGTCTCGCCCACGACCTGTTCCGGCCCCGCCTGCAGATCGAACGCATCACGGACGGAGTCGCTGCGATCACCGTCCAGGCAGGCGCCCTGACACCGGCTGATCCCACCTGTGCGCAGTTGCGAACAGGACAGTTCTGGCAGCCCTTTCTGCGGTATCGCAATCCGCAAGGCAAGGTGGAAAAGCTACAGGCAGTCCCCTGGACTCTCTTGCAGGTCACCGAGATCAATCCCGACAGCCGTGCCCACGGTCAGGCGCGAGTGGTAAGCGGCCTGCGTTCCGCCCTGCCCAACCGTCGCCGCCCCCGAATCGATCTCCTGGCCCGCGCTCTGGAACCCGTCGCACCGGCCACCGAACTGCGACTCATCTCGCGACAGTCACCGGCGAAACCCCTGGTCGGAATCGTCGTCGATGCGAAATCCAAGCCCGACGCCCCTGCATTCCGCATGATGACCGATCGCAACGGAACCATCCGCATTCCCGCTCGTTCCACCGATCCATTGCTGTGGTTGACCGTCAGAAGCGGCGACAAGACACTCGCCCGCCTGCCATTGGTTCCCGGCCTGGAATCGCAGGTCACTGCCGAGTTACCCGATGATTCGATCCGCCTGCGAGTCGAAGGCGAACTCTCAATTCTCCAATCCAATCTGACCGACACAGTCGCCCAACGAGCGGTCCTGATAGCGCGGATCCGCCGCTCGGTCCAGTTCGGCGATTGGAAATCAGCTCGCGAATTGCAAAAAGACCTACGCGCCCTGCCCACCACCGACAAGTATCTGACAGCGCTGAACGCGATCCGCATCCCCGCAGTAAAAACGGCCCAAGCCGCCAAAGACAAAGGGACGGCAGCCTACATCGAACGCGTCTGCGGCGAAACTTCAAAGATCATCCAAAAGTATCTGGACGACGAAAAGCTAAAAGCCTTCGAAGAGGAACTAAAAGAACTGGAACGAACATTGCCAAACCCCAGTAAGGCGACACCGAAGAAATAGAGTCACCGAGACGGAATAAGCTACATGAAGTTGAAGCCCTGTTACCACGCAGTTTCGCCAAACTGTGGCACCCCGTGATTTTAGATTTGCCGCGCCGTCGTGTCATCTGGTGCGTTGTTTACTACGGTCAGCTCTTTTACGCTCTTGATGATCTGGGTTCCTAGTTGTCGCGTATTGTGCGGGTTTCCATTGCCATTAAGTAAGCCAATGTTCAAGGCCAATGCCAAGTCACGCAGCACTGGTTTTACGGGTGTTACGGGAACCCCGTTACTAAAAACCTCAATCGTGCCGGTCTCGAGTTCTCGGACAATGTATTCCCTGAATGCAACTTCGTTCACTGTTCTCGTGACGACAGGGGATGGCGGCCTGATGCGCCGAAATGGAATCACCAGTCTCCCGTCGGCTTGCGTTGACATGAAATCGCGTGCCTCGGAGATCGGTTTGTCCATCAGAATCTCGACCTGCATTTCGTCGGTATTGACGCGCAGTAGGATGACGCGATCTACCAGGCTGAGAGAATTCGGGTTGAAAGAGACCTGACCATCATAACCGCTTTGGGCGGTTGTCTTGACCGAGATGCGTTCGCCCCCAGCGCTAACTACGTCGTAGCCCTGCTGGTTCACTTCCATTGCCATCTGCCCATTGGTAATCATGGCGACATAAAGTTCGCCGACTCGGCCGCACAAATGACGCAACTCAGTCGCTGGTATGCCCCAGTTGATTTCTCGTTCAAACCAAGCGAGTGCCTCACCAAGGGACTGGATCAATTGCATCTGGGTTAGGGCCATATCGTATTCACTTCCAGTGCCTGGAACTCAGCATTCAACTGTGATGATCTGGCGGCGACCGCATTCTCTTTAGGCGACGGCTAAGTCGTTGGTCGGTCCGACGCGTCGTCGATGCCGCTTTCAGAATCCCACCGCCAGCACCCACGTCAGACTTTTTCCAATCGGGTAGGTTTCGAGTCGCGTGAGTTTTCCGGTCTCTGGGTCACACTCATAGAACGCGAGGTTGCCCGATCCCTCGCCCGCTCCCAATGCAAATCGACCGCTGGGAGCGATGTCGAATGAACGTGGCGTTTTCTCCGTCGTTGTCTGGCCGATGGCGGTCAATTTTCCCACTTCGTCAATCGCGAAGCCTGCCAGGCTGTCGTGTCCGCGGTTCGAGACCCAGACGAATTTTCCATTGGGGTGAACCTTCACTTCGGCTGTCGAGTTGCTTTCGGTGAAGCTGGCGGGAAGAGTCGACAGCGTCTGTAACGGTTTCAGTCCTGTTTTCGGATCGACCTGATACGCCGTCACGCTGCTGCCACTTTCATCGGACGTGAATGCGAGATTCTTCGTCGGATGAAAAGCGAGATGTCGCGGACCGGCTTTCTCGACTCCGCCAAGAGCTCGCCCCATGTCCGTCAGCGTGCCCGTTTTGTCGTCGAATCGAAATTGGTAGACGGCATTGGGAGCGACGTGCGGTACGTAGACGACGTTGTTCTCGCGACTGACAGCAATGCTATGAGCGGTCTTGGCGGTGTCGACTGTCTGTACCGCAGGACTGGCAATCGTGCCGTCGGCATTCAGCTTATGAACGACAACTTTTCCCCCTGAATAGGACGCCGAAAGCAACCATTTTCCCGATCGATCGATCGCGACAAATGCCGCATTGGAAGCATCGGACAACGAGACGTCATTGAGAATTTTGAGACTTCCGGTCTGCGGATCGATGCGAAAACTGCCAATCTTGTTTGAACTACGCAGGGACCCGTACAAGATTTTCTGCTGTGGGTCGACGCACAACGATCCGGGTGCCCCATCCACATCGAGCGTCTGGACGGCGTTCAGTTTCTTCGCCTGCGAGTCGAGTTGGAAGACCTGAATCTGCTGTTCGGGGGCCTTCGAGACATAGACAAACATGCGAGCTTTTTCCTCCGCCTCAAGCAACGTACCCACCGACAATGTCGCGCACATGATCCAGCCCACGCCAAGAGTTTTCAATGAGCCTGCCGAACGGAGACAATGCCACATGGTCAGACCCCTATTCTAAAAGTTGTGTTGTGGATTGAGGATTAAATCGGCACACCTGTGAGTCCGCAGGACTTTCCAGATGACTGCTCCCGCGAAACTCACGATGGCCCGCACTCGAATGTGATTCGGGCAGTATATCCCAATGTCCGTCACGAATCTGCTGTAACGGCCGAGGAAGCAGTCATAGGTCGGCGTCTCTCTATTTTCGAGACAGCATGACTGAAATCGTCAGTCTCTATGGCCCAGCCCTCTCGGTCAATCGCCAAAATCATCGAGTGCAACATTGACCGCTGTTTACAACTTAGTATCGTAGATAATGGCGCACAACAGAATTCCCTAAAGGTCTCGCAAGCTACGACGGTATGACCACCGAGCAGCAATCCCGGCAGCAGATCGACCGGCGGCTTGAACATCGAGCGGGATGATCTCGAAGACGTTCCGTTCAATACGATTGGCGGCTTGGGGCGTGCCTATGCGCTGTTTGGCAAGAAACTTGGTAGACTGTTGGAAGAACTCAAACAATGGTTGGCGGCAAAAGCGCCATTCCTCTCGTCACCCAGGAGAACATCAATGACACTGGAAGGCATAGTACGAAACGGTGTCGTGGTATACGACAGGCCGGAGATGCTTGCTGAGGGAACCCGCGTGAAAGTCGTCGTTGCCGACGAGACCGACGAGCCGAGCTTTACAAGCTTGCTTGAACTGGCTGGCACGGTGGACGGCTTGCCGCCGGACATGGCTCGAAATCACAACCATTACCTCCACGGACATCCCACGAAATGAAGCCCATCTTTGCGGATGCTTTCTATTTTTCGCCTTATTGAGCAAGACCGACGAAGCCCATGCGCATACGAATATCTGATGAAACGGGACAAGGTGAATCTCGACATCTTCTGGCTCAAGGACCAGAGCCTGGTGGATTCCGACGACCTTCCCGCTCCCGATGTACTGGCCCAAGAGATCGCCGATGACTTGCAGACTGCCCGGGAGCAGTTCACGGCGATTGCAGAGATGAAGCCTCGACCCCTACTGCCAGGCCACAGATCAGGCCAGAATCTCGCGCACCACCCGCGCCTGCTCGACACCGGTCAGCCGGACATCGAGTCCCTGGAAGGGGACTGTGAGACGCTCGTGGTCGAGACCGAGTTGATGCAGCAGCGTGGCGTGCAGATCGTGAACGTGGACTGGATTCTGGGTCACGCCAAAGCCGAGTTCGTCCGTCTCACCATAACTGATTCCCGGTTTGAATCCGCCCCCCGCAAGCCACATGGTGAAGGCGTCAATGTGATGATTGCGGCCGGTCGAGTCGCGCACTTCGCCCATCGGCGTGCGGCCAAACTCGCCACCCCACACGACAATCGTGTGATCGAGCAGGCCCGTCCGCTGCAGATCACGCACCAGTGCGGCGCTGGGTTGGTCGATTTCCTTGGAGATGGCTGGCAGATGCGTTTCGAGATTCTCCGTTGAGCCGCCGTGATGATCCCAGTTGGTGTGATACAACTGAATGAACCGCACGCCCCGTTCCACGAGTCGCCGAGCCAGCAGGCAGTTGCGGGCGAAGCTGGCCTCATTCGGGTTGCTGATGCCATACAGCTTCAAAGTCTCGGCCGTCTCTTTTCCGGTGTCCATCAGCTCCGGCGCACTCGTCTGCATCTGATACGCCATCTCATAGGAGTTGATCCGGGTCGCGATTTCATCGTCTCCGGTGGCGACGAGCCGTTTGAGGTTCAAGTCGCGAACGGCATCGATCACACGCCGCTGCTGATCTGGATTGACCTTGTCCGGATTCGACAAATTGAGAATCGGATCACCCGTATTTCGCAGCGAAACTCCTTGATAAGTAGTGGGCAACATCCCACTACCCCATAACACCGCCCCGCCCCGCGGACCACGCGGACCACTTTGCAGGACGACAAAGCTCGGCAGATTGCTGGACTCGCTGCCGAGACCATAAGTCACCCAGGAACCGACGCTGGGCCGGCCGAACTGGCCGCTGCCCGTGTTCATGAACAACTTGGCGGGAGCGTGGTTGAACAAGTCTGTCTTGCACGATTTGACGATGCACAAGTCATCCGCAATTCCACCCAGGTGCGGCAACAGATCGCTCATCCACGCACCGGACTTCCCGTGTTGAGTGAATTCGCGCCGCGACCCGAGCAGCTTGTTGTTGTGGTCGTTGGTTCCCATGAAGGCGAACCGCTTGCCGGCGGTATAGCTGTCCGGAATCGCCTGACCATTCAGCTCTTTGAGCTTGGGTTTGTAATCGAACAACTCGAGCTGTGTCGGTCCGCCAGCCATGAACAGGAAGATGACACTCTTGGCGCGCGCCGGAAAATGAGGCGGCTTGGGCGCGACGGGATTCCGGATCGCGGTCGAATCGGCCGCCAATCCCAACTTGCCGTCCGACAGCAGCGAGGCGAGACCTAATGATCCAATGCCCATCGCGCAATTGTCGAAGAAGTGGCGCCGCGTGATCGAGCGGAGCGCATGCCGTTCCGACTCACGGCCATTTAGAGGCGAGCAATCAGGCAAGTTGTTCGAAAGATTCATCACGGAATCACTCACGGCTAATGGTTTCATCGAGGTTGAGCAACACGCGCGCGACACTCAGTGGATCGAGAGGCTGCAGTACCGCCAGTTCTTCTGGCGTCGGCAACCGCGACGTACAGCGCCGAAAACACGCGGCCAAACCTTCCGTCTGGATCACTTTTTCTAGTGCACGGGCGAACTCGACGCTGGTGGCATCGTTGAGCAGCGTGAGCGCCTGGAGTGGCGTATTACTTCGAATCCGGCGGGTGCATGTACTGTAACCGTCCGGACCGTCGAAAACGCTCAACGCCGGTGGCGGGGTCGCCCGATACAGAAACGTATAACAGCCCCGGCGATATCGGTCCTCACCGGTGCTGACGTTCCATGACTGCCTCCCCTGTCCCTGAGTCGTCACGCCTTCAGGAATGGGTGGGAATACGGGCGGGCCACCCAGCTTGTGGGATAACAATCCGCTCGCTGTCAGCGCCACGTCACGCACGATTTCCGCTTCCAATCGCAGGCGTCGCTGCCGGCCCAGCAATTCATTTCGCGGATCTTTCGCCCGCACGTCCTCACGTTCCAGGGACGATTGCCGATAAGTGTGCGAGTGCAGAATTAACTGATGCAGCTCTTTGAACCGCCAGCCGCGCTCCATGAACTCCCACGCCAGATGGTCGAGCAACGCGGGGTGCGACGGCGGCATGCCCTGGGCACCGAAATCGTTTTCTGTCTCGACGATTCCCCGGCCAAAAAACTGCTGCCAGACGCGATTGACGATCACGCGTGCAGTCAGCGGATTCTGCCGGCTGGTCAGCCAGCGGGCCAGGTCAATCCGATTGGCCTGACCGGTGGAATTCTCCAACGCTGGCAATAGCGCGGGGGTGCCGGAATTGACTTCATCCGCCGGGCGAGTGAAATCGCCCTTGATGAAGATCGTCGTTTTGCGTCGCTGACCGCGCTCTTGCAGAACCAGCGTCGTGGGAACTCCGTAAAGTTGCAGATGGATATCAGTGTAAGCCGCAGTGAGCCGCCGAAACTCCGGTTCGCCGGCATGCGGGCTGGCCGCATAAATCGTTCGCAATTGTGCGAAGTTCCGCTTGTCGGCAGCCGTATCGATGGCGGCCTTGACCGGTCCGGGAAGCTTTTTCTTGTCCTCGTCGGTCAATGACTTCTCCCACGTCGCGATCGCTTCGGTGCGATCTTTGAAATAGGTTGTCAAATCCCGTTCAGCCGCATTCAGACGCATGCCCAGTGCTGCCGGATCGACGCCGGGAGCGTAGACGGAAATCGATGGTTCGTCCTGATTGTTCAGAAACGAGAAGAACTGGTAATACTCCTTCTGCGTGATCGGATCGAACTTATGATCGTGACACTGACAGCAACCGATCGTCAGCCCCAGCCAGACTGTCCCGGTGGTGGCGACACGGTCGAAGACGCTGTCGATGCGAAATTGCTCGGGGTCGATCCCCCCCTCTTGATTGATCTGCGTGTTGCGGTGAAATCCGGTCGCGACTCGCTGACTCTGAGTCGCATTCGGCAGAAGATCCCCCGCCAATTGATGGAGCGTGAATTCGTCGAACGGCAGATCGGTATTGAAGGCATTGATGACCCAATCGCGATACGCCCAGATTTGCCGCGGAGCGTCGATCGAATAGCCATTGCTGTCCGCATAGCGCGCCTGATCCAGCCACCAGCGGCCCCAGCGTTCACCGTAGTGGGGGCTGGCGAGCAGACGATCCACCAGTTCCGCATAGGCCGCGTCCGCATCCCGCTCAGAGGCTTTGAGAAACTCTTCGATTTCCTGGATCGTCGGCGGTAACCCGATCAAATCGAGACTCACGCGGCGCAGCAGGGTCTCACGTGCGGCGAGGGGCGATGGAGTCAGCCCGTCCTCGGCCAATCGACCTTGAATGAAGCGATCGACCAAATTCGAGACATTCGCAATGTCGGGCGGAGCCGCCTTCTGAATGGGCTCAAACGCCCAGTGCTTCTGGTACTCGGCCCCTTCCGCGACCCATTGACGCAGGATGTCCTTCTGACGCATGGACAGCAACTTTTTCGACGACGCGGGGGGCATGCGTAGCGTGGCATCTTCTGTCAGAATACGCTCGATCAACTCACTCGCCTGGGGGTCACCCGGGACAACGACCTGTTTTTTGATCGCTTCATCCCGGACATCGAGCCGTAATTCGGCCTTCCGGTGCTTGGCATCCGGACCGTGACAGGCGAGACAGTTCTCCGACAGAATCGGCCGGACATCCCGGTTGTATTCGATTTTTCGCTGCGGCCGATCATCGGCCATGGCGCGCCCGGTCACCCCCAGCAGCAATACGACCGCGAGCAATGTTTGAACGCCACGCCATGTCCTGTGAAGGTATCGCAATCGCTTCTGCGTGGTCGGAGTCGTGTTCATCATGGAGAAATCTTGCAAGGGACAGAGAAAAAGCACCGACCAATTCGTTCTCAGGTTCGGCCCATCAAAAAGCGCTGTAGTGCGAGCATCCCCAGCCCGATTGACGGCCTGGGAAGGCCGTCGCACATCCTGACAGACCTCCAGGCCGGTTGTCGCGGCACGTCGATTTTCACCACAGCTCTGCCTGAATCGAACGCCCTGCTCTACCGAGAATATCCGAACCAATCCAACACTCCAACGATACCATTGCGAGCCGCATTTTGCATCCCCGCATTGCTTCCTTGGGACTGGTAACCGCTCAAGAATTGGCACCCCAGCCCGCGGCGAGGCTGGCAAGTCAACTTCGAGTTAGTCACTGCACTACGACTGCAGAGCACGACGTTGTATTCGGGCATCAATGTTCGTGCAGTTCGTGTCATCGCAATGACTCTTGATCATTCAGAAAAGTCGCAGGCATGCGGCTTGAGTCCCAGTATGGTCAAGTGTGAACGGTCGGACAAGCAACTCACACTTTCGATGCCGAATTAAAAGGCGTCACCGACCGTATCCTCCGCGTGACCCGGCAGCTCGGATTCATTCGGACAATTCCACGTCGAACTTCCACTCTTCGCTCCACTCGGTCCACTCCCCATTGACTAGTGCGCAGACTTTCCATCCCCAGCCCTTGCAACCAGCGGGGGAGACGTAGCCCGTCGAGGTGTCACGCCACCGAGACTCCTGAAGATTCTCAAGATTAATGACAGGTCGGGCAGCGCCGACTTTTTGGACCCGAAGGTGATATCGCGTCGCATTCGGAACGTCTTTCCAATCGAAGTCCCATGTATACCGTGTCTTCCCGTTTGGTGTCCCATTGGGGAGTGTGCTGTTTGTTTTAGGAGAGATTAATTGAGGGAAATTCGACGCCGCCTGCGTTTGTGGGCTCAACGAAGCAACTGGCATTGCGTGACCGGCCTGGTACTTGTCTGAACTGTTTTTGTATTCCTGGATCACGGCCAAAGCCGATTGACGCACTTGTTCGTTGATTCCCCGATGCTTCTCGATGCGTGCGATCACCTCTCCTTTTGGAACAACTTTCATCAGAAATTCCACCAGGCTATGTGCTTCCAGTTCCATCTTGAGTTTCGGAGTCGCGGGGCGCGCGTCGGCCAGCCGGACTGCCCCATCCTCATAGCCAATCGCCAACCACTGACTATTGGGGCTGAAAGCCACGCATCTGGCCCAACTGGAGTGGCCCTTCAGCGTCCTGAGCCCCTGGCCCGTGTTGGCATCCCGCACCTGCACTGTTTCATCGCCGCTGGCAGAGGCCAGACGTCGGCCGTCCGGACTATAGGCGACGTTCCACACCCAGAGTGTGTGCCCTTTGACCGTGCGAAACTCCTGCCCGAGTTTGCGGTCCCACAAGGTGACTGTTTCATAGCCGTTGGCGGTCGCGAAACGGGTGCCGTCAGGGCTGAATGCCACGCCATTCACGCCCTTTCCTGGGATGTCATGAATCTGCTTCCCCGTGGAACAATTCCACAACATGATTCCCTTTTCTCCCGCCGCCACGATCTCTTGTCCATCCGGGCTGAAGGCCACGCTAGTCACCCGCCCTTCATGCCCGCTGAGGGTTCGAAACGGCTGACGCGATTGGATATCCCACAGTTTTACCGTTTGATCATCGCTGGCAGAGGCCAGTTGTTGGTTGTTCCTGAATGCGACGCAATTGACAGCGCGCTGATGTCCATCCAATGTTTCCAGGAGCTCCCCGGTGCTGGAGTCCCACACTTCCACACCGTGACTGCCTCCGTTCGCCACGTATTGGCCGTTGGGGCTGAATGCTATCGACATGAGCGCACCATTGTGACCAATCAAGTTTCGAGTTTCCTGACCGGTCTTCAGGTTCCAGAACTTCACAGTCCCGTCGAGACCGGCTGTCGCCAGAAGCTTGCCATGGGGATGGAACGCCAGGCTGCTGACGCGGTGGTCATGTCCCGCGAGGACACGAAATTCGCTGTCGTATCCAAGATCCCAAATCTTGACCGCATGAGGCGTTTCCCAGCATGCGGTGACCAGGCGCTGTCCATCCGGACTGAACGCGACATCCGACGCCCCGCGTGTGTGCCCCTTAAAGGAACGAATTTCCTCGCCCGTGTTGACGTCCCAAAGCCTGACCGTCCAATCTTCGCTGGCAGACGCGATCCATTTTCCATTGGGACTAAAGGCGACACGATTGATCGCGCGAGTGTGTCCTTTAAAAATGTTCCGCGGAACTCCGGTAGAAATCACCAGCAACTTCACATCAGGCTCATCGCCGCCTACCAGCAACTCCAGACCATCGGGGCGATACGCAATGCTTCGCACGGCGTCGCTGGAATTCAATACCTTCGTCATCTGGCCAGTGCTTGCATTCCATAGCCGGATGGTGCGGTCCGTTCCAGCCGAAGCTAATTCCAGGCCGTCCGGGCGATAAGCGATACTTGAGACCCCGGAAGCGTGTCCCTTGAGTGATTTCAATCCACGGCCCGTGGCGGCATCCCAGAGTCTGACAGTCGCGTCACCTGACCCCGATGCAACCTGCTGGCCATTCGGACTGAAGGCCACACTCAGTATCACGTGATCGTGTCCGGTCATGCTGCAGATTTCCTGCTGCTTAGCCACATCCCAGATTCGTATCGATCGGTCAGAACCCGCTGTGACGATGCGTTGCCCATCGGGACTGAAGGCCACGCTGTCGATCGATCCCTTGTGTCCGATCAGAAACCCCACTCTGCCGCCCGTCCCCGTATCAGATAAGGTGAGCGTTCCACTAATACTTCCCATCGCGACCATTCTGCCATCCGGACTGTACGCCACGGATTTCACCTGGGAATACGCTTCACAGATGCGAATTTCACTGCGGCACAGCCGCGCCAAGTAATGCCACTCCCATCCCCGACGGTCTTTCTCATTGGATGCAGGTTCCCACCGATCAAGCAGCTCCAGGGCGGGCTTGAGTTGATTGGCATCCCAATGGCTTTGCGCCAGCAGCATGTCCGAATCGTAGGAGTGGTCTCGCGCTTCTTCGGCCTTGTCGTCCGCACGCTTCTTCTGTCGCAGTGCCTCCTGCGTTTTTTCCACGGCATGGGCTTCGCTCTGCAGGGCTTCGTCGGTCTTGGCGTTGGCACGGATCATTGCGGTCAGGGCGTTGGATGCCTCTTTCTTCCACAGCATGGCAAAGCCGGACGACACTGCGATTCCTGTCACCAGCACGATTAACACCGACGCGGTCAGCAACGAGATCGCCGGGTTACGTCGAGACCACCGCCATGCACGCTCCCACGAAGTCACCGAGCGTGCCTGAATTGGTTCACCCGCCAGATAGCGACGGATGTCGTGCGCCAACTCGTTCGCGGTTGCATAACGCCGTGTGGCGAGCTTATCGAGACACTTCAGCGCGATCGTTTCGACATCGCGGTCGATCGCCGGATTGAGTTGCCGCGGGGCGACCGGATCTTCGTCGAGCACCTGGCGCAGAGTCACCATCGCGGTCGCCGCTTTGAACGGCGGCCGGCCCGTCAGGAGTTCGTAGAGGATCGCGCCCAGTGCATAGATGTCCGTCGAGGGCCCAATCTCGCTGGTGCGACCTGCGGCCTGCTCGGGGGACATGTAACTGGGCGTGCCCATCACGGCTCCGGTTTGCGTTTGGCCCGATTCGTCCTCCAACTTTTTGGCGAGGCCAAAGTCGGTAATCTTGGGGATGCCATCGGCGGTCAGCAGGACGTTGGCCGGCTTCAGGTCGCGATGGATGATGCCGTGATCGTGCGCGTCCTGCATGGCCTGGGCGAGGATCTTCACGATCCGAGCGGCTTCACGCGGAGGGAGCGGTGTGCCACTGAGTTTCTGGTGCAGACTGCCGCCATCCACGAATTCCAGCACGACAAACGGCTGCCGCTCGTGTTCGCCGACAGCGTGGACCTGCACGATGTGAGGATGCTGCAACCGAGCAATGGCTTCGGCTTCGGTCCGGAACCGGGTGAGTTCTTCCGAGTGGGCGTCCGCCCCCGTGCGAATCATTTTGATCGCGACCAGCCGTTTGAGATGCACGTCGCGCGCTTGATAGACAATGCCCATCCCTCCCCGTCCCAGCACGCCGAGAATCTCATAGCCGGGCAGTTTGGGAATCGAGCCTCCCTGCGGACTGTTGGTGGCTGGTCGGGGATGATCCGTGTCCTGCTTGATCGCCCAACCCACGGTGGTTTCCGAGGTCGCCGCCACCTCAGACAGCACGGCCCCGTGATCGGGAAATCGCGACCGATACTCCTCGACGGTAGGTGTTTCTCCGGCAAGCTGGCGATGTTGCCATTCGATCAGTAATAGTTCCCGCAGCAATGAACTGCGATCCGGCTCCGTGACATCCTTGAGAAAATCTTCGATTTGCGGCCGGTTTCCCGCTTTCCACGCCGCTGCAAACTGATCGCGCGCAGTCTCCACCTGCCCGACCCGCGAACGCGAGCGGAACGACGGATTTCCGGAATCGGGAGCCGGCATGATTCACTCCAGTCATGCAGCGTGGTTAGATCAACTCAGATGTGCCATTATCATATCACGATTGAGTGTCAGGCGATGGGCATGGGCAATGTCTGTGTGAATGGGCACAACTTCCGCCAATTTTGATGGACTCCAATCTGGCGGCACCAGCTTGCGTTGACCAATCGTTCGCCCCGTAAATCACAGGCCCAATGGTTCATAGCACTCCGTGAAACCTGAAGCGACGTCTTACCGGGCGGCAGTAGTAACAGCGTGAGGGCGAAGATCAAATAGACCATGAGGATAAACACGCCGACGAACCAGGTCGATCGTCCGCTATTGGTCACGAAAGCCGCAGTCAGGGTGGCGATCAGCACCATCACGATGGCACCCGGCCAGAATTGCAGGTCCATCGGTCTCGGGCCGATGACGTGACTGAGCAGCACCAGGGTCGGAGCCACGAACAACGCGATCTGAGACGCACTTCCCAATGCGATACCGACGCTCAGATCAAGCCGATTCTTGAGTGCGCCGGAGAATGCCGACGCCATCTCCGCCGCGGCACTGACCAGTGCGACAACGATGAACCCGACGAAAGCGGGAGTCATGCCGAAGTCCTCTGCCGCCTGCTGCACAGACTCAACGAAAATCTCGCTGATCAATGCGACCAGGACGGTGACACCGGCCAGCGTTCCCACTGCCAGTCCGACTGGCCAGGGTTTCTCGCTGGACTCATGCGCATCGGTTCCGGCAACCAACTCGCGATGTGTCTGCAACGAATAGAGCATGAACAGTCCGTATGTCACGATGAGAATCACCGCCAGTCCGACGCTCAGTTTCTGGGTTACCATGACCCCTGGCACTGCATCGACGTTGGATGTCGCCGAAGGAATCAGCAGCGCGACGGTCGCCAGGAAGAGCAATCCCGCTTGCATGCGGGCAGCAACTCGATTGTACTCCTGCACGTGGTATTTCAGCCCGCCGATGAGAAACGAAACTCCCACTGGTTAACACCGGCTGCCCGCATTGGTGTTGACGTGGATGTGGCCGATTCGTCTGTGCGCGAAGTACTCTCGGAGCGAATCTCGATTTGCTAATGAATGACGAATCGCCGTAAACCGCATTAAATCCAGCACTTGCTGAGATACTCTCTCGGGAGACAAAGAGCATTGTTACGAAAAGGGTCCCTTCCGGGGAGGGGCAAGACAATGAGGACGATAAGCCCTATGCAACCGGCCAACCCAACCAAGCCGACCCACTTAGTTCGAGTTTCGCAGATTTTGGCTTGCAAACTACTGAACGTAAATGAAGTCGGCTTCCTTGCCGAAATCGGGTAAATGTACGATTGTCAAGATCAACCATTTACTCCGTGCAAGGAAGCCGAAGATGGAAGTTATCGAATCGTTTATCGCGTTGCTAGAGTCATTCCGCAATTGTTTTACTGATCCGACCTTTGCCACCTTTACTTGGATCGTATCGGGCTGGGTCTTGTCGTACCGTCGCAGGTTCATCACCGATGCGATTGTCACGACTGGCAGGACGCGGAAGGGGCATCACTCCAACTTCCATCGCTTCTTCAGCCAGGCGGCTTGGTCGTTGGACCAGGTTTCTTTGACCTTGGTCATGTTGATCATTCGAATCCTGATACCCCAGGGCGTGATTGTCATCGCCGTGGATGACACACTGCGTCGCAAGCGCGGCCTGTCGTTGTTCGGAGCTGGCATGCATTACGATCCGTTGATGTCCAGTCGCAGCAAGAAGATCGTCAACTGGGGCCACTGTTGGGTCGTGGTGTCGATCGTGGTGGGAGACTTTCCTTGGGCGCCGGGCAAGTATTGGAGTCTTCCGATTCTGTTCCGCCTGTATCACAATCGACAGGGTCAGACCAAGGGAAAGAAGTTCTCGCCGAAAATCGTGAAACGGACCCCCAAGAGGGGACAGGGAAAGGCCACCAAGGTTCTGTTGAAGCTGGCGCTCGAGAAGGTTCCGTCTCCACCGCACCGCACGAAACCCGAACTGGCCGTGGAATTGATCACCCTCCTGGCCGCTTGGCTGCCCGACCGCGAATTCCTCCTCACGGGAGATAGCGCCTACGGTGGCGCCAGTGTGGCGAAGCATCTGCCCACGAACATGCACCTCATCAGCCGTGCTCATGCGGATGCTGCTCTCTATGCAGTGGCACCTCCCCCGCTGTCCAGCCGGAAGGGCGGACGCCCTCGCAAGCGGGGAGACCGTCTGCCGAAGATCCAGGATTGGGCCAAAGACTCCCGTCAGCCCTGGGAGTCGCTGGACTTCAAACAATTTGGATTGCATGCTCAACTGCTCGTGAAGACTTGCCAAGCTTTGTATTAAACAACTGCGGGGCAGAGACTGCTGACCATCGTACTGAGCCGCGACACCACGGGGTGCTGCTCGACGCTGCCGGAGTCACCCGTCGCCTTGGCTGGCTGTTGGGCGTTCTCCTGGATCGATTGTTCGAGGTCGTCGGGCATGTCAGTCTCACAGACGGCGACGGCATGTCGCCTATCTGGAGAGCTACCCGGCCAAGGTGCGGAGTGACGGAGAGACCGTCAGAAAGAAGAAGATCGTTCCAGATGTGGAACTAAAGGGATGGGGCCGCGCGACGAAACGTTGGCAGGGATTCCTCATTGCCCACGTTGGGTCACAGGCACTGGCCAATCCTCTCAAGCGTTTCGCCACGGACCAGGTGGCTGCCAGACCGAAGAAAACGTTTGACCCGTGGAGAGCGCCAACGCCAGTGGCAGCAGGAATCCGCCGATTGCGTCAACGACATCGGACAATTGCGGCGGAGCCACGTCCAGGCGTGACTTACGCAGAAACCCCTTCCACTGTGTCTGCTTGACGGGATCATTCGCGAACGTCGCGGTCAGTGCGACGGGTTGCGGGTTGATCGCAGTTTGCCGGTTTTGGAAGGTCTGAAATACGGCGGACGAGAGGGTCGTCCCATCAAAGGCATACTGCCGCGACAGTAGCCACAGATCGAAGAAGTCCTTGAGGCGACTGTTGAGCTGACCGAGTTTGACCATCGCCTCGAACTTTTCGGCGATGACCGTCTCTCTGGGATAGGCGCGCAGACGCGGTGCGGCAAGTTCCAGAATCGTCGGATAGTCCGTCAGCGCCGCTTCCGGCACGACGACATCTCCGAACCCAATGTCGATCTGCATGGGGATACGGGCGTTTTCCAGGAGTCCCTGGAAGGTCACGCGAACGCCGGCGTAGTCGGCGTCTTCCTTGATCGTCTGGCCTTCAAGGCTGTCGACAACGAACACCAGACCGTCGGGTGCCACCTCCTGTTGGCAGATGTCGCGGAACACGGGAACGAGCGCGTCGACACTGTTGTTCATCCGGCCGAGCAGATCGATGTCCCGCGTCGGTCGGGATGCCGGTGCGCCCCACACCGTGAACATCAAAGCTCCCTTGAGAATGAATCGTTCAGCATGGGGTGACAGAGACAGTCGATACAGGAATCGCTCCATCGCAAAATACTGGAGTACTTCCTGAAACGGACGACCGGTCTCTCGGGCCGTATTCATGAGCCGCTGCCGTACGGAAGCCGGTACGTTTCGCCGGGGGCGTTCTGTCATAGGACGGCCTCCAGGTAGGGCTGGATCACGCGTTTCACGCGGCAGATCTCCGCGTAGTGGAGCAGTGACTCCGTGTTGACTGGTCCCCGCTGTCGATAGGCCTTCAGCGCCTCCAGCACGGTGTCGAGGCCGATTCGGTTGCGATGCTTGAAGCAATCGGCGATGGTTTTTTCACGGCAGTAAACGCGGAGGGGAACTCCATCGACGTGCTGCGTCTCAATCCCTTCCGAAAAGGCCGCGCCGCTGAACCAGAAATGCCGAACCGGTGGGTGGTCGATCCGCGGCGCTTCGGCTCCACGGGGAATCGCGACGTAGATTTCGTGCGGAATCTGGGTCGTCAGTTCGTGCCAGGCCAGCGCGGAGACCAGACAGACCACGCCATCCGGAATCTTCAGTGCGACGGTGACCAGGTCCGGATTTCCCAGCGAAGGGGCTTCCGCGAGTCGGAACAGACCCCGACTGAGTTGCTCGATACGCCCTGAATCCCGAAGTTCATACAGCGTCCGGGGATGAATCCCGGCCTTGAGGGCGTCCCGCGTCCGTAGCATCCCCCCAGTCGCGCGAAAGGCATCTAGCGCAACCGAGATTGGTCGAGGTTCGTTTTGGGGGCTCGCGACAGTCATACGGACAAGTATACCTGCAAATATCGTCATGTGCTGGTAAATCTATCCAGATTCTGCCGGGAAGTCCATCCGAGCTGTCCGTGAACCTGTTGCCGGAAAACTCATTGGCCAACCACCCTTCGGTTCCGTAGGCCCAGGCTTCATTCAAGCCAAAAACCCTCAAAACCATCGGAAAATGCAGGCTTTTTGCCGCCACAGTCAACGCTCTCGGCGTTTCCAAATTTTCCAAATTATCGGCAATTTTCCATTCTTTACAAGCTATCAGTGACAAATCTGTGACAGAGCTTTTTGAAGAGTCGGTGAATCGACCCCGCACGTGGTCGTAGAGACGACCACATTTCTGCTATCCCCCCGCCCTATTTCGTCATCCGATTCGAGGATCTATGACGACTATAGCGGCCTCTGAAAACCGGCTTCGGGCGGGCCGACAATCGAGCGGTTTTTGGGCGTTTTTTCGGTAAGGAAGCGGGGTACAACGAATGTGCAATCTGTTGCAGCATACGATCTAAGGAAGATACACCAGTGAGCAAGATTTTTCACCCCCTGCTGGCCCTGATCGCCTCCGGAACCGACAGCGAACTGGCCAAGTATGTCGAGTTCCTGAAAGAGGAGAACAAGATTCTCCGTGCCCGGATACCGGGACCAATTCACACGAAGCCGGAAGAACGCCAACGGCTGCTGAAGTTGGGGAAGGCATTGGGACGGGCCATTGAGGCCCTGATCACCATCGTCACCGCATCCACCTTCTACCGCTGGGTCCGGGATGAAGCCGAGGGCAAGAAGACGCCCAATCCGAAGGGAGGCCAACGCAAACCGCGCGAGGTTCGGGAGCTGGTCATTGAGATCGCCAGGACTACTGGCTTTGGGTACACTCGGATCATTGGCGAGTTACGCAAGATCGGGATCAAGAAGATCAGTCGTCAGACGGTGCGGAACATTTTGAAGGAAGAAGGCATCACACCTGGGCCGGAACGCTCTTCGGACAACTGGGAGAACTTCGTCAAGCGCCACGGCGAGACACTGTGGGCGGTGGACTTCTTCAGCGTGAAGACCGTGACGCTGCGTGGGATCTGCGATCTGTACCTGATGGCCTTCTTGTGCATGGAGACCCGTGAAGTCATCGTCTCGGCATCCACCGCTCACCCAAACTCCGCCTGGGTCAAGCAGCAGACCGAGGCGTTCATCGAGAAGACGGCCAATCGCACCGAAAAACCCGATATCATCATGCACGACCGGGACACGAAATTCACCAAGGAGTTTGTTGAGACACTGACCAGCAAAGGCATGCGGACCAATGCCCTGCCGGTCGCTTCTCCGAATTTGAATGGACGGGTGGAGCGGTTCATCGGGACGATCAAGCACGAGTGCCTGGCGAAATTCATCACATTTGGCCAGCAGCATGTGGACCATATCGTGAGCGAGTGGTCGAGTTACTACAACACGGTTCGTTCCCACATGGAACGGGACCATCTGCCGCCGAAACACACGGTGCCGGACGAGGTCGTGAAATTCAACCGCGACCAGATCACGGTGAAGTCCTACGTGGGAGGACTGGTGAACTCGTTCGAGCGGAAGGCGGCCTGAAGGGTGAGGTGCAACGTATCGCGTAACGCTTTCGGAGCATTGTTTAGAGCCAACACGCAGCAAATCCCCTCGGACGGCTCAGAATCCCTGAAAGCCGGAAATCAATCGAGCAGCGTTTGCAGTCTTGCGATGACTTCATCGACAATGAAGTCTGGTGCCTTTTCCGCAAAACGCCCGCCCCTGGCGGCAATATCGAGGGAGCGCGGCTGATTGCACAGGACCACGCCTTGGGCATTGGTTCCGGCACCCGAGAGCGAAACCGCAAATCCCTGGTTCCGGGCAAAACTACCACCTGACGTGATAGGGCAGACGAGCGATGTGCCGGAGCGGTTGAATTCACGCGGTGAGACGATCAGCACATAGCGAGCCCCTTGCTGTTCCTTTCCCTTGGCAGGGTTGAGGTCAACATGATAGATGTCGCCCCTGTCCATCAGATGACTTCGCGACCGACCGGCGGTGCATCCAGCCATTCCCGTTCTTCGGCCGTCATGGGCTGGTTGAACTCGCACTGCGCCAACAGCTCATTCAGGCTATAGCGCGGTCTCACCTTCGGCTCGACGATCATGCGTCCCTCCGAAATCGTGACGTCCACTTGCTGGTTGGCGTGTAACCCAAGCCCCTCCAGCATCGGTTTGGGAATCGCAAACATCACCGATCCGCCAACCGCCCTCAGTGTGGTTGTAAACATAATACACCTCATAGTTATATCTCAATATAACATAGTTAACAGCGATGCGCCAGCAGAGAATTGCGTCGGCTCGCCCCATGATTGGTTCGGCGAGCCTACCGACCGCTGCCGAATGCGGCTCGACGTTATTCTCGCCTTCAGCCTACGCTGACCCCCATCGGTGCTGACCCGGCACCGCGAGACGGTCCTGCCAGGAAATACTGGTTGAACAAATCGAGCAATCTCAGGCATAATGAAAGCTGTGAGCATTCCAACAACACCAAAAGGGGACGGAGCTGCACATCCAGCGAGGGCAAGCCGTGCGGAAAGTGCGGCGGGTGATCCAGCATGGCCAGCTTGCCCGATCAGCGGGCCTTCGATTAGCATCCGGCCGCAGGAGGACGCGATATGCCGATGCTAGTGCAGGAGATTTTTTCATTCGACGGTGCCACAGAACTCAAGATTCCGCTGTATTCAGCGGTGTCTGCGGGGTTTCCGTCTCCGGCTGATGATTATGTCGAGATGGCTCTGGATTTGAATGAGCACCTCGTTTCCCACCCCGCCGCGACGTTTTTCGTCCGTGTCGTCGGGGAATCGATGGTCGATGCCGGAATCGAAGCCGGCGATCTCCTCGTTGTGGATAAGTCGTTGACAGCAAAGGACGGGGATATCGTCATTGCGTCGATTGACGGGCAGTTTCTGGTCAAACGCTTCCGGCAGAACGGCAAGCAGTTCCGATTGATTGCAGAAAGCCCAGGCCACGCTCCGATCATCCTCCAGCCGGACAGCGAAGTCGAAATCTGGGGCGTGGTCGCCCATGTCATTCACACTCCAAGGAACCAACGGCATGGACGTCGTGGCCCTCGTGGACTGTAATAGCTTCTACGCTTCCTGTGAGCGGGTGTTCCGGCCTGATTTGAACGGCCGGCCGATCATCGTCCTGTCGAACAACGACGGCTGCGTGGTTGCCCGCTCGGCTGAGGCCAAAGCCCTTGGAATCCAGATGGGGGTTCCGGCCTTCCAGATCGAAGGCGAGATCCGCCGCCACAAGATTGCTGTCTTCAGCTCCAATTACACGCTCTACGCGGACATGTCCCGCAGGGTCATGGAAACGCTCCGGCAGTTCTCACCCGAGATCGAGATCTATTCGATTGATGAAAGCTTCCTGAAGCTTGACCGGACGCAGGATTTGCTGGCGATTGGCGAGAGCATCCGGTCCACGGTAAGAAAATGGACCGGTGTGCCGGTTTCAGTGGGTTTCGGGCCGACCAAGGCTTTGGCAAAACTGGCGAACCGCCTGTCCAAGAAGTCCGCAGGCGTGATGGAACTGACCACCCGCGAGCAACAGGACGAAGCGCTGGCAACAACAGCGGTCTCGGACGTATGGGGCATTGGTGCCGCGAGTACGAACAAGCTCCTGAGATACGGCATCAAGACCGCCAGGGATCTGCGTGACGCGGACGATGTATGGGTCCGTAAGCTCTTAACGGTCGTCGGGCTGAAACTGGTTCACGAGCTACGGGGCATTCCGGCAATCGATTGGGAAGAAACGGTCTCACCGAAAAAGGGGATCTGCTGCTCACGGTCGTTCGGGGAATCAGTCACCACGCTGGAGGGTCTTCAACAGGCACTGGCCACCTACGTGTCGCGCGCTGCAGAGAAGCTGAGACGGCAGAACTCGCTGGCGAATGTGGTGACAATCTTCTTCCACAGCAACCCGTTCAACGGCGATGAACCGTATCAGCGGTCAGGAGTCATCGCATTCCCGACCCCAACGGCCACCACGAACGAGATGATCCGGTTTGTATCCGATGCCGCCGCGAAGCTCTACAAGCCCGGCACGAGGCTCAAGAAAGCGGGCGTAATCCTGACCGGGATCGTGGAGAACTCGAATTGCCAGCTAAGTTTATTCTACGAACGCGACCGCCAGCACGATACGGCCCTGATGTCCGCCCTCGACAAGATCAACGACCGCTTCGGGTCCAGGACCATGCGGTTCGGTGCGGAAGGGATCGACCCGAAATGGGCGGCGAAGTTCGAGAAAAAATCCCCTCGCTACACGACCCGGTGGGATGAGCTGATCGAAGTTTTATGAAACAAACAGCTCGATCTCGTCGAGCGTGTCCCGCTCACTGTGTTTTGGAGATTGTGGATGCAATTTATGGTTCTGGTCATCAACGATCCTGACTTCTCCGACCCTGACGATGCAGGCATGGCCAAGATTGGGATGAGGAAAATCGTTGCTTCAGAGGACAAGAAGCTCTCGTTCCATCTGCCTACCTATACATATGCTGGAATGCGGGACGGCGATTCGCCAAATGAAGTCCGGGACCAGGTATTGATGGATCTCAACGCAAACGGCCACTCCGCGTTTGTCCTGGTTGCCGAAGGCTTTACTTGCGGCAGGACTTAAAGTCATCGTATGAAGCATCAAGCAACGCTTGTTTCAAGTTCTTGTTGACGGGACTGTGAAACCCGCTCCCGGTAGGCTGGCTCCGGCTCACTGGCCCACTCGCGTGCGGTCGCAGAATCCTGAGCGAGTGGCTCAGAAGTCGCAACGTATCCCGTAACGGCCATATCGTCGAATTCCGCCTCGGTTTCAGCTTCCGGCCCCACCCTTTTCCGCCGCTGTATCCTTGCCGTGACCGGTTCTTCGGCCGAGAGTTTACGGCGTTCACCACGCTCGGGAGAGGCTTCGATCATGCGGGTGGCCCGCACTGCCTTGATCTGTTCGGCCAGTTCGAAAGCAGTTGCCGGGGCTTCGCCGCCCGGCTCGGGGACAGATCCAGAGAGGCTGGCCTTGAGCTTGTCCCGAAGCGCGGTCAGTTCGGCCAGGTAGGCTTCGTGCGGGAAAGGCTGGCCCAGCCGTGATTCGTAGTCTCGAAGCTGGCCCTGTGCGATCTCCAGATCCTGCCGGGCCGTGGAGCATTGCGACTGGTAGCTGCCCGCCAGCCGCTCTAATCCGTTGACCACCGCTCGCGGGCCGTGATGATCGCGCGACAGCATGGTCACACGCTTCGTTGCACCGGCGAGGTACAATTCCGGGGAGTATCGCGGGTCCAGAATGAGGCCGAACCGCAGGCCGCGATACATCCCGAGCGGCACGTCGCGCGTAAAAGCGACCGTTGCGGGCAGCGAATCGAGGCGTTCGCACAGGATCACCATCATGTCCTTGTGATCGCAGACATGGCCCCCGACGGTCAGTGGATCGCCAGCGTGGGCGGTGGATGTGTTCAAATCGCTGGTAAGCGCAGAAAAGTGTTCGGTCAGCCGGTTGATCGTGTCCGGCAAGCTGCGGACATTCCGGCGGGCGAGGAATTGTTCGTCGGCATGGGACTTTTTGAGGATGCCAAGCCGCTGCAACTCGGCATCGGTCTCGGCAAGGGTCAGCACGGCGGGATTACCACTCGCAATTGCTTTCACTTCCGCGTAGCTCAATTCCTGTCCACCGATATCCTCTGCGGTGCGGAGTGCATTGTCGCCGGTCATGATTTGGGAAATGAACCGTGCCTTGGTTTCCAGCGCTTGCCACATATAGGCGTCGAATGATTTTTCCGTGACATAGCGATAGACAGCGACTTCTTTATTTTCATTGCCCTGCCGCAGGATGCGGCCGTCGCGCTGCTCGACTTCGGCCGGCTTCCAGGGCGCATCGAGGTGATGCAGGGCGACGAGTCGCTTTTGCACGTTCGTGCCGGTGCCCATTTTTTGCGTGCTGCCGAGCAACACCCGAATCGAGCCGTTTCGGACTTTATCGAACAGGGCCTGTTTCTTGGCATCCGAATCGGCATCGCCGATGGCGGCGATCTGCTCGCGCGGGACGCCGCTGGCGACAAGCTTTTCCGTGACTTCCGCGTAAGCCGAATATCCCCACGGCGTGGGATGGACGCCCATGTCACAGAAGATCATCTGTGTGCCGCGCGTCGCGGCCGAACGCTGCCAGATGGCGTGGACATTCTCCACCAGTGCATTGATCTTTGAATCGGGAAAATCGCCGGAATCGGCGGACAGCATCCGTGCGTCGAGGGCGAGCTTGCGTCCGTCCGTCGTAATGGCGAGGGCATTATCCACGCGTGGATCGATTTTCTGCGAACGCAGCCGGTCGTAACGCTCCACCAGCTCATCCTGGAGTTCGGCCTGTTCGTCCGACATCGGACAGGCGACGACCATTGGCTTGCCGCCTGGCGATCATCAGGATCACCAGCAACGGTAATGGCCTATTGGCAGTAACGCTTCCGTCCACATTCGCGCTCGGCGGCTATCAAGAATTCGCGGGCTCATCCAGTGTCAACCTGACTATCGATTGAGATCAACAAACTTCAGGTGCCAGGAAGTATGAAAACTCTTGTGCACTGCCGTCGGCAATAATCAAGTCTTTCGGAAGGTTCTTTCCCAATTGCTTCTTCAGGTTGTTCTTCAATTCACTCCTTAGGCGACACATGGCAGAATTGAGCGCTTTCGTGGATGCGTAAGGGAATTTCCGGTCAGTATCCATTAGGAGAGTTCGGAATAGTCGACCATCATGTTCTAAGAACTCCGCGAAAAGGCGCGTCTGCTGTGGAGACATTGCGAACCACTGTCCATTGAGATACTGAAACTTCCCATCGATAAATTTCCAACTTCCAAACTCAATACGTACTTTCTCGAGTCTGGCAATCGTCTGCTCTGTCATTTTCCTGACAAAATCGCAACGGGTTTGGGAATCGTCCGGCTCTCGGGACTCGACAGGTATTCCGACTTGATTAGCCAGCGCTCTTAGCTGCGTCCACCAGCCCTCTGGTGGCTCGGTCTCTCCTGCATTTGGCGCTGCCAGAACTACATCATATTTATCGCAGACAATCGGAAGAAGCGAACATCCCGAGTTGTGTGACTGAGGATTGTGTTCCCAATCCTCAATCAGCTTGGCGAGTCTCTGGCTTCTCTCAAGAGAAGGGACATCCGGGATAGAATTTGAAATCGGGTCTGGATCGGTCGCGTTCACATCCTGCGCGACGTTTGGCGACCTCACAAAATCGCTCTCTCTAGTCCGACGCACAATCGATTCCGGAAGCCTGCGGCTATGACGCCCCTGATCAAGCCATTTCCCAAAATCATAAGCTGCCCGGATTGATTGAGGGCAGTTCTGAAGCAGGTTTTCACGAATCGCGCAATCCATTATTAATTCGACACGTGGCGTTAGGGAGGTCAGACTTTCAGCCAGAAGCAGAAGGTCCGAATCGCACTTTTGACTGCAATCCCACTCGGAGCGCACATCCATGCTATATTCAGCAAAGTCTTGCTGGTTCAAACACTCCGGCCAGGTTTTCAAGTCATCGATTACCTGCGCAATCTCATGCCTCCTCGGCATCGCACCCCTCGTCTCACACAAACTGTGAATTTGCACAAGCCCGTGGCGAATTTCCTGGAGGTGTTTCTCGCGAAAATGTGGCGCCGTGATCTGCCAATAATGCCAAGCGACAGTGCTGACCTCTATCCCAATTCGAAATGCGTTGGCGGCGGTGGGTGGAAGGAGGTCACGGGAAAGTTTCTTGGCCATTTCGTAACTCTAAAGATTAAACGTTGCCACTATTTCGTCCTGAAATACGAAGCCCCGTAAGGCCGAGTACAGTCTCACGAATGACACGTGTGATTACAAAGTGTGCAAGTTACGAGGTCATCACCCGGTCTCTCGGGCAATGCGGGTCGCCAATCCCAGGTTGCGCTCTGCATAAATCTCAGTGACGTCGGCGCGTGCATGGCCCAATACAACCTGTGCCCCTTCCACCCCGTACTGACGCCTAATCTCTGTCGCCCGCGTGTGACGCAACTGGTGAGGATGCCAGTCAGCAAGGACAACCCCCTGGCGCCTGGCTTTCGCAATCGCGTATTTTATCGCGCGTCGATATGAGGCGGTATCAAAATGCTCACGTTTTGGGCGTTTGGATTTGGTTCGCTTGGATAGCTGCTTGCGCTGCTGTCTCGCTCGCAATTCAGACGGATAGATCCTGGTCTTCCGATTCGGATCGCGGGAAATTGCTCGATGCTCATTTCGCCATTCTTCGGATTCTCTGGGTGAGAACAGAAAGGAATTGTCCGGACGGTCTAAAAAGGGAACGATCAACTCTTGAGCTTTCGGGCCCAAGGGAACTTCCTTCACAACATCGAGATAGCTGGTTTTGTGCGCCTCAGGGCAATAAAGCCAAATTGGATTTGACCGGTCAATGTCGGCCGGACGCATGATGGTTATCTCTCCTGGACGCATTCCGGTAACTCGTTGCAACTGAACCATTGCCGCAACTTGTGGAGTCAGGAAAGGGATTGTGGCATCGACGTGGACGTCGTCGATTGATTTGACAGGAGCCTTTTCACGTGCGGCGCTCCTTCCCTTTCGAAGACCATCTACAGTTTTCAGCGCTTCAAAGACGGAAGGAGGAATGAGCTGTTCCGAAACTGCCCATTTGAATACCCGTTTGATTCGCCCAAGCCGTTTGTTGACTTCATTGCGACAAAGGTCTTGGACATCAATCATGTGCTGACGCACTGCCTTAAGGGCAAGTGGTCCAAACGCATTGGCAAAGGTATCGCCGTAGAGTGCTTTGAGCGGCCTGAGGGCAAGTTTCAGGTTCACAACTTCCGTGGAGCGCTGCCCGTCTCGGCAGTAGTATTGATCAGCATGGTCAATGAACTTCAACAGGACTTCATTGATCAGCAACCCCGCGGATTGAACAGTGACGGGAGTCGTCGGCTGCCGCCCGTTGGCCAGCCATTCGGCGAGTAACCGGTCGTACTTTTCACGAGACTCGGCCGAGTTGTACGGCCCGAGGTAGTGGTCCCGCCCAGAGAGTCGGACAACAGCTTGTCCAGATCTCCGATGCAGGCAGTAGGCCGGAAGATTTCCTGACGTGCGCGCCTTCGGTTCCGTAGTGCCATCACGCATCGAGCCGACCCTTCGGATACCCTCATTATCGCGGAAAACACAGGGTTTCCAGAACCGGGCTTATCCTGAAGAAAGGCCCGTTTTGACAAAAACCGGGTACACTTTCTGAAACTGTACCCGGTTTTTGAACGGCGTCCCCTGCCCTGCCCCGTCACCAAAAATGAGGATCTTTGGAGACTGAAAGGGCCTCCGACAACCGGTTTGGAACGGCTCCAAAATTCAGGGAATTTTGAGCGTGTTTTCGGTAAGAAAGTGGGGTACAACGAATGTGCAATCTGTTGCAGCATACGATCTAAGGATAATACACCAGTGAGCAAGATTTTCCACCCCCTGCTGGCCCTGATCGCCTCCGGGACCGACAGCGAACTGGCCAAGTATGTCGAATTTCTGAAAGAGGAGAACAAGATCCTCCGATCCCGGATTCCGGGACCAATCCACACGAAGCCGGAAGAACGGCAGCGGCTGCTGAAATTGGGGAAGGCATTGGGGCGGGCCATCGAGGCACTGATCACCATTGTCACCGCATCCACTTTTTACCGCTGGGTCAGGGACGAGGGCGAGGGGAAGAAGACGGCCAATCCCAAAGGGGGCCAACGCAAGCCCCGTGAGGTTCGAGAACTGGTGATTGAGATCGCGAAGACGACGGGGTTTGGCTACACCCGCATCATCGGAGAGCTTCGCAAGATCGGAATCAAGAAGATCAGCCGGCAGACGATCCGGAACATACTGAAGGAAGAGGGCATACAGCCAGGGCCGGAACGCAAGTCAGACAACTGGGAAAACTTCGTCAAACGCCATGGTGAAACATTGTGGGCCGTGGACTTCTTCAGTGTAAAGTCGGTGACGCTCCGTGGCATCTGCAACCTGTACCTGATGGCCTTCCTCAACATGAAGACCCGCGAAGTCATCGTCTCGGCATCCACCGATCATCCCAACTCTGCCTGGGTCAAGCAGCAGACTGAGGTGTTCATCGAGAAGACGGCCAGCAGAACCGAAAAGCCGGACATCATCATGCACGACCGGGATACGAAATTCACCAAGGAGTTCGTCGAGACGCTGACCAGCAAGGGCATGCGGACCAATGCCCTGCCGGTCGCCTCACCGAACCTGAATGGACGGGTGGAGCGGTTCATCGGGACGATCAAGCACGAATGCCTGTCGAAATTCATCACATTCGGTCAGCAGCATGTGGACCACATCGTGGGCGAGTGGTCGGCCTATTACAACACGGTCCGGTCCCACATGGAACGGGATCATTTGCCGCCGAAGCACACGGTGCCCGATGAGGTTCTCAAATTCAACCGCGACCAGATCACCGTGAAGTCGTATGTCGGAGGGCTGGTAAACTCATTCGAGCGGAAAGCGGCCTGATGGGAGAAGGTCGCTGGAATTGGGGCATTCATCCCCCCATCTCACGGACGAATGTAAAGCCCAACACGGCCGACTGTGAGTGGACTTCGTCCTTCTACGTTAGAGTGTCCCACGTTACTCGTGATAATAGAACGGACGGCTGATAGCCACTCAAGCATCATAAGCCGGCGAGGCAGATTTTATGGCAACCGTTTCACGAAAAGATGCACGGATTGACGTCCGGCTTCCCAGCGAACTCAAGCGGACTATCGAGGAAGCGGCTTCCGCCCTGGGGCAGTCCGTGAGTGAGTTCGCCATTGCGACTGTCGTTCGAGAAGCCCGACTGGTGCTTCAGGACGCTCAAATCACTCGGCTGTCCAATCGAGATCGAGACCGTTTCCTGAAGGCACTGGATGCCCTTGACGCCAAGCCCAACGCGGCCCTCAAGGCAGCCGCTCGTCGCCATGGAAAGCATCAGGGTTAGCCCACCCGCAACTAGACGGTCAAGCTCTACTTCAGCGATAGGGTTCCTCTCGCTGTGTGACGATTCGCACATTTCTTCCTGCCGATGAGTGCCACACACAAACTCGGATTTCGGCACGGCCTGTGCCGATTTCTTGCGGGGCAATTCTGTCACAGCTCGTGACAGAATTGTCGGATCGGGCCGACAGGCCACATACAAGGCCCGCAGCCGCCAGACGTTCACCGAAGAAAACCCGCTCAGGCCGGGATACGCCTTCTGCACGTCGTCGGTCAGCCGGTCCACGATCCCCTTGGGGACAACTTCAATGTCGATGTGAGCGACCTGGCAGCAGTCCTCAATTGCAACAGCTTCGCTACCTGATGCAGATTGAGTCGTGACGTTGTGGGTGACGAAGGCTGGGGTGACTGGTCACCTCTTGCGTCACCACTTAACACGTTTTACATCAATGAGTTACGCATTGGTGACGCAAGTGACGCTGAAATCAGGCAAACTCTTCCAGTAGCGATCTTGGCGGCGTGATGTTGGTCTGCCCGAAGTAGGACCAAAACGCCGACCGACGGAACGCAATATCGACTTCAGATTCTGGTGTGTGACGAGATTGGTGACATGATGCCGATCGCGGTTGTCACAACTTGCCGCTCAGTAATCCTCGTGAATCGCCTCCAGCTCAAACCGGCTGCATGAGTCCGCTTGCTGCGATTGGCGAGGCCAGAGTTCACACCGACCGGCACCCTAACCGGCGAACTGCATATGCGGTTTCCAGAGAGGAAGTGCATATCCGCAAATACCTTTTTTGACAGAAACCCTTGGAAAAACAAGCGTTTTGATGCCTCTTTCAAGAATCTCCTTCTGAATCTGCATATTTCGCCATTAGGACGAGGAACGCGATTAAGTCGGAATCAACAAACCAGGTATGTCACCAGGCCGACACAAGTCGCTCAGCAACAAGAAGGAAGTTTTCATGTCAACCACATTTGCAACCGTCGGTTTGAAGAAGAATGCTCGCCGGACTGAGGAGAACAAAATCTCGACCGTCAATGAAACACCGTTTGAGCCGCAGCAGCCACGCGGCTTGGCAACAGAGACGACGGCCGACGATCCCCATGTTCCCGTGGAGAAACATCTCGTCGCAACAGCCATCCACCCAGCAGCATCATCCGAACAGCCAGTATCGGAACAGCCCAACGATGAGGAAAACGAAGCGGAACAAGACGGGGAGACCAAAGTAGCAGTGAACCTGACGCCAGAAGTCATCGTTCTAGCAATGAACCTGACGCCAGAAGTCATCGTTCAAATCGCTCGCACAAATGGTACGGACTTCTTCCAGGATCAGCATGGCAATGTCTTCGCGTGGATTCGGAAGACAGATGGGGAGAAGAGCCATTTCGAGTGCTTACGGATTCGCTCGCGTGACTTTCTGGCCCGACTGCTGGAACTCATCAAAGCGAAGACCAATACTTCACCTCCGCCGGCTGCCCTGAAGCAGGCCATTGAAATCCTGGGGATTCAGGCTTATGGAACCACCAGGAAGGAACTCGACAACCGCCGAAAGGCAGTCGGTGAAGAAACATTCATCGACCTCGGAGATCCCGATTGGCGAATGGTTAGGGTCACTCGGCAGGAGTGGAAAGTTCAGGAGCAGGAGCTTCCCCGATTCTTCCGTCCTCAGCACATGCTCGCACTACCGGAGCCAGTGAAAGGAGGTGACGTGATGGAACTCTACCAATTTGTGCCTGTCGAAACTGAAGAAGAAAAGCTGCTTCTGATGACATGGGCAGTGGCCGGGCTGTATGCGGCGATTCCAAGTCCGATCTTGCTCTTCGTCGGGCAACAGGGGTCGGCAAAAACGACGCGGTCGCGACGGCTTAGAAGTCTTCTCGATCCCAGTATTACTCCGGTACTTGGTGATTTGGAAATGTCGGACCTCTTCCTGACATTTCAGCATCATGCAGTGCCTTGCTTCGAGAACGTGAGTAGTTTTAGGCGGCGGGAAGCCGACATGTTCTGTCGAGCCGTAACGGGGAATGGGGTGGAGCGACGGAAGCTCTACAGCGACTCAGACCAAGTGTTGTACTCCTTTAGGCGTCCGATCATCATCAACGGGATCGACACGCCCAGCACCAGGCCCGACTTCCTTGACCGCTGCCTGATCATCAACTGCCGGCGGATGGAGAAGTTCACGACCCTGCAGGAATTGGACCGGCAGTTTGAGGCTGCTCGGCCCAGGCTTTTTGGGGCATTGCTGGACCTCTTGGTGAAAACCCTGGCAGTCCTCGACGCCACCCCGGCCGCCACGGAGTTTCGGATGGCCGACTTCGCCCGATTCGGGAGAGCAGTCGCGGTCGCCCTGGGGAAGCAGCCGGCGGATTTTGACAAAGCGTATCGACTGAACATCCAGCAGCAAGACTTCGAGGTCTTGGAAGACTGCCCGATGTCTCGAGTGCTGAAGAAATTCGCGGAGAAGTACAACCAACACAAGGAGAAGCCCCTCAAGCCTTGGCAAGGCACGGGGGAGCAGCTCCTGGCGTTACTCAAGAGTGTGGCTCATCGCGAGGGAGATTCCGACGCCGGCAAGGATCTCCCAAAGTCTGCTCGTTGGCTTAGCAGCCGTTTGGGAGAGCTTACGTCGGCGTTGGCCAGTCAGGGTGTCTTCGTCAAGAAAATGCCCAGGACCAATGCCAGTCGGCTGTGGCAGGTAAGTTCTGGAGTCACTCTCGATCCCAATCGGGAGCCGGACGACATCTTCGATGTCATGGAAGAAGCGGGGTTGGAAGGGATGAACGACCAACCTGTAGTGGCTTGATGTGAGACCGTAAGGATTCACATGCAACGATGGTAGGTAACAGGGCACTGGGGTTCTCAGGACTTCAGTGCCCTGTTCATTTCCATCGAACACAGACTCTTGAAGCGATTCACGCCGGTCGATGACATGAAATCCAATTCCTGCCTTTATCGCGGCCAGAGAATCATTCGATTCAGTGGTATGAATAGAAGGAACGAAATCAACCAGATTGGCGGGCAGGATGCCATCATCCCCAATCTCGTGCTCGCAACGGCGAGCGTGGTCAACTTGATTGAACCACCCCCCAATGCTGAAACCCAAAAACATGCAGCAAAACAAGAAAAAGAACAAGTAGAGTTGGAACTAGAAGTAGTCTCTGATGAACAAGTTCACACAGGAAAACTCCGGGCATAAACAAAAGAATCATAACCAGGAAAACCACAGGCATAACATGACCAAACACCGATTTACAGGCAATGCACAAACACAGGAATAATCAACGGAAGCAGAAGCAGGCCATTTCATTGGCAGGGAATGAACCAGAGTACGTGAACACAGGGAATCACTTTTCAGGACACTGGCTTTGGTTCCTGTCGAATCGACCTGAATCATCCCAACACAGACGCAGGAGAACCACTAATGCAAGACCTTGAATGCCCCGTACCCGAGCACCCGGCCCTGTCACCACGAAGATCGGCCAAAGGCCGCACACCATCGGGATACCGCGTCCTGCACGTGATCGTCCCGGAGCAGATCTTCAATCATGTGAAGGCCCAGGCCTACCTGTCTGGCCTGCGGTTTCCCGAGTACGTGGCCCGGTTCCTGGAGGAAGCCTGGCCCTACAAGGAGAGCCGCCCGCCTGAGCAACAGGCTTCTCCACAGCCGCCCGCGATCATCGAAGCTGGCAGCCGCCAGCCGTGACAAATGCCACTGGCAGTATCAACCCAGCGGCAGTACCACCCCTGAGACAGCATCACCCCAATCCCGGTATCGAAACCGGAAACACACCGAAGGAGAATCGAATGGTCAAAACAACGGTCATGGACGCGGTACTCACCAAAGCAGATACAAGGGTCGTGATCCAGCGTCACCCCACCGACTTTAACACCCTGTCAGACGATGTCAAACACCGAATAGAGACCACCCTGAATCGGAATTCAACAGGATGCGTCTACTTTAATCCTGCCGTCACCGTGTCCTGCCCAACCCCCACCCCTGAATTCATCCGGATCGTCCGAATGGAACAAGGCAGGTGGTGCCGACATGCCAGCATAACATCATTCCCAAAGCATGTTCGCCGAACAGCATCGAACTGGGTGGGCGGAGGGGAATGGATCAAGAACAAGTACGACCGCTACCTGGACCGTGCCCTGTGTTTCACGGGCATCCTGTTCATCGACGGCCAATTGATCCTGCCCCACAACTGGCCAGGCCGGTGACACCATCAACAAGTTCAACGCCCCATTCGATGCACCGTGAAATTGGATTCAACGGGCAATTGAGTCTGGAATGTCAGGGCTGCCTAATTCAGCGACCACGACATGTGGCTCTGTCAGCATCACTTTACGACCTGAAACCAACACGAACAAGCAAAGGGGAACCACTAACGAAGTCAGTTGTGTCGAAGCACCTTGTACCGGAACCATCGAATGACAATGAACCGTGTTACGCCATTCAAAGCTTCAACGCGAACCACTTTGGAATCAATTCAACCAGTAATTGATGAAGTTGAAAGGCAATTGAAAAAACGAGTTCCCAATCGGAGCTTCACGCCTCTCAACGAAGCCCCATCCGGTGGCAGCTTGTTGCCTGTCACCACACACGTCCATCCGCAGGAGTAATCGTCGCATGTTAGAGCCAGCATACGAAATACCAGACAGTTATGAAACATTGGATGAGTTGGTCATGAAACTTTCAACGCTCATCATCACCATCAACGCTGACATTGATTCGGACTGCGGTTGCTTGATCGAACTTTTGGATACAAGTGACCCAGACTTCATCAAATTCGAGAAGTTGCCAGCCGCCGGAATCTCATCGATCAAAAAGATTTCTGAAGCCTTCGAACGCTCATCAACAACAGATCATGATGACAACGCAGAAATCAAACGGGAATTCTGGCGATTCCTGATGCATCAGTTACGGGTTCGTGCTGACACGCTAAAGGCAAGTAGTCTGGCCCGAGAGAAGCCAAATTCTCGCGACGGCAACTTCTCATTGGTAAGTCAGGCAGGGGAGCTCGCACAATTATCCGACCTCATTGACCAATGCGATGGCTGGGAAAGGGCTCCGGGAAGAATAGAGCCTGACTCCACAAACGTATCCAGTTCACTCAAGAATGATGCAGTGCCTTCAATGGTGGCCTGATCACACGTAATCGAGATTGACCGGGTTACCCTCGTATTCCAACGAGGGGAACCTGTTCGACGCAATAGGCTGACGAGGGTGAAGTCTTGCAAACAAACGCGACAGAGACTCATTTGCGGACAATCAATGTCGAGGTTCCAGAGCCGGTCTACTGGCACGTTCGACGATGTGCCACGGAATCCCGGATGAGCATGAAGGAATTCATGGCCGAATTCTGCCTGACAGCAACTCCTGTCAATTCTGGCAAGGCCCCAAGTATTCCGAACACTGGTTCGGGTAATACCACAACCCAAGAGTCCCAACCATGAACAGCAACACCGAAAACTCAATGCTCAGCCGACTCGCCAACGCCTATCAGCTTCCGGTCAAGTATCTGACCAACGTTCCCATCATATTCCGAGTGGATGATCGCGACTGCGACAGTTACCTTGGGTTCTGCAACATTCACCTGAAGCTGTCCGATCCCCAGGGCGACAAGTTTGTCCTGACCCTGGACAACGTACCTTGCGACGACGACGTGAAAGCCATTGCGGGGGAACTGGGTGGAAGCTGGCAGTCATCCCGCACCGGCGAGCGTCTGACCCTGAACCTATCAGCCTCCGACAGCACCGGCATCAGGCAACTGGCAAAAGCCATCCGCCAATTGGTTGGTCGTGGCCGCCGCTACCTGGACCCCAACTGGAAGTGGATCGCCCCCCGGACCGCCAAATCACTCGAACGACTGGCCAAAGTCCTCCCCAAATCAAGGAGAGGGTGATGGCAGGCTAACGAGTGGTTTTCCGTTCCACGGGGTAGTGAGCTTAGTTCCAGAACATTTCCCCTACCGGAGAATCAACGAATGGCTCACGAATTGGCGACCACAAATGGACGGGCGGCGATGGCCTATTTTGGCGATACGCCGTGGCACAGGCTGGGGACGAGGCTGGAAAACCCAGCCACTGCCGCAGAGGCAATCGAAGGGGCGGGGCTCGACTACGAAGCCGAGTTGACCCGCATGACCACCGTGGATGATATCCCGGTGCCCAACCGACTGGCCGTGGTGCGAAGCGACAATCGACAGATTCTCGGCACCGTTGGAACCAGTTATGTTCCTGTCCAGAACCGCCAGGCCTTCGGATTCCTTGACGCTGTCGTGGCGGATGGCAGTCTGCGATACCACACGGCCGGGGCACTCGGGAAAGGTGAACGGGTCTGGATGCTGGCGAAACTGCCCGATGATATCCGGGTGAAGAACTCGGATGATGTCACGGAGAAGTATTTGCTCCTGTCCAATTCCCACGATGGGAGTTCGTCCCTGAGAGTCCATTTCACTCCAATCCGGGTCGTCTGTGCCAATACCCTGGCCATTGCCGCCAGGAACGGCCGAGGGCAAGGGGTTTCCATCATTCACAAGGGTGACCTTGTCGCAAAGGTCCATCAGGCTCAGCAAGTCCTGGGACTGGCGAAGCGGTTCTACGACGATGCCGAAGAGCAAATTGATCAGTTGGCCCGGCACTATCCCAGCCTGCGTCAACTGGAAGAATACTTCCGGCAGGTCTACCCGGACTCCCCCGACGGAGAATCTTCCCGGACGAAGAACGTGCGGCAGGAGATGCTCCGGCTGTTTGAACACGGGATCGGCCACGACATGCCGGAGATCCGGCACACGACCTGGACGGCCTTGAACGCGGTCACCGAATACGTGGACCACTACCGCTCGACTCGTGGCAAAACAACAACTGAGCGGGCCAGCAACCGGCTGGAATCCGCTTGGTTTGGGTCGGGAGCCCGGTTGAAGGAACGAGCCTGGGAATTGGCCCTGCAGATGGCGACCTGATCGGGGCCGTCAGGTTTCACTGTTCGGGTTCAGCAAGCCTCTGTTGACGTTCTCCTTCCAGCTCTTCAGAGCCTTCAGTGACAGTCGATGCAGTTCCTGGCGCGACGGCAGACCTCCTTGAGGAATGATGCCGTCCACTGCTGCATCGGCGAGGGTTTGTTTGTACTCAATGCAGCGAAGTCGCAGATCATCCCATGACCATTGACCGGCTCGCTCCTCCCGGAGTGTGACCTGCGGAATGATCACCTCGACCTTGTGGAACTTCGACCCCTGTCGCCACAGGCGTCCTACGATCTGCTCGTATTCCGCGTGTGACCAGGGCAACGTCAGGAAGACGAGCCGGTCCAACAAGAACTGCAATCCATCGACTCCTGTTCCAATCGGAGCTGAACCAATCAGCACATCGACTCGCCCCTCTCCAAATGCGTTCTTGAAGTCTTCGAGTGAGATCCGCTCCTTGCCAGTAAAGGTTGCCACTTGCAGTCCCAATTGCTCCACGGCTTTTTTCACCGGCTCGACAATCTCATCGACATACTGAGTGTAGATCAGCGTCCCACGTCGCACCCATTCTCCCAAATGCTGAAGTTTCGCTTCCAGAAGCGTCTGTTCCATAAGCAACAGGTCCTTGGGACGAAGGTTTTCCAATCGTGGGAGCAACGACTGACCATCGATCGTCACAGTCTGCTTGATGAGTTGCTGCTCGTACTTTGGAACGAAGCGGATACCGTGCTCTCGAAGATGGAGATGAACCCCCACGGCGTTGGCCGTACTCGCTCCAACTTGAATTCTTGAAAAGTCACGCTCCGGCCACAGGAGCGTCAAAACATTCACGGCTTCTCGCAAATTGTTCACAACGGGCGTCGCCGACATGGCCAGGATTCTGAGGTCGGAGTTCTTATTCAGGGCTTTGGCAATCAGTTCATCGACATTCTGACGCCGTTGGGACTTCCTCGACTCCGACTGATGCCGCTGTCGGGCGAATTGAACCTCGTCCAGGACGATGAAGTCGATAGGGGCTTGCTCAGTGATACGAGCGATAAAGTCGCTGGTGTATGGCGACAATTAGATTTCCCGTTGGCGACAATTAGAATTCCCGGTTTGGACGCAGCAGATTGGTCTTGAGACGAGAATGGCAATTTTCCGAACGGCGGACGATTGCGATGACTCAGGATGTCC
>CAMAVF010000007.1 GCA_945861445.1 Planctomicrobium piriforme
CCCCTCGAAGCCGGCCAGTCGATCCCTGGGAACCGACTTCGTTCGCTGCTGCGCGGCGGTCACCACCAACCGAACAGACGGAGCCCACGATAGTGCTCACCCGTACCGACCCCTTCCGCAATTGGCCCACTTCGGACTAAACTGTTACCTGACTTTCACGGTTGAAATTCACTTAGCTGTAGGATGGCCGCCCTCGGCTGTCCATTGCTGTGCATGGGATCCCACGTTGAGAAAAACCAAAGACGGCCGAGGGCGGCCATCCTACAAGGCAGCGGCCCGGCCGTAGCGGTGGCTTCCAGCCGCCGTGCCAAAACCCGGCTGAAACCCCGTCATTTCCCCTATTCGGTTCCCTCCACCTTTGATTCCCTCCCCTTTGATTCTTCCAACGGGCACCGGAAATCTCGCCAGCCGAAGTGCCAAACGAAAATCTCGTGGAGTGCTGTCTTCAATCCGTATCGGAATGCGTTTCATGGAAATAGCTGCTCGGATTGGTTGATGGGCCGAGCTAATTCCGAGCGGCAAGTATTGCATCAAGGGGACAGGCATGAGTTCATTAGCGCCAGTCGGACTGCGTCGGCCGGCATTCACGCTGATCGAGTTGATGGTCACCATTTTCGTAATTTCCGTTTTGGTCGCGATCATTCTGCCTTCGGTACAACAGGCTCGTGAAGCGTCTCGGCGGCTCCAATGCCGCAATAATCTCAAGCAGATTGGTATCGCACTGAATAACTACATCCAACTGCGCAGCGTGTATCCGCCGGGATATGTTTACAATCCCAACGCCGGTGCGCCGTTTATGGGTTGGAGTTGGGAGGCGATGCTGCTCCCTATGCTGGACCAGGCGCCGCTTTATGATTCGCTGTCCAGCCAATTCGATCAAGGATTGCCCGCCACGGGATGGACGTTGTCGCAAAGCGCGCTGGCCGGTTTTCGGTGCCCGTCCGATGTCGGGGAGAGTCTGATCGCCAGTGTGGATATTCCAGGCGTCAACAGTTCCACCGGCCAGCCTGGAAACACCAGCCCATCGACAATCAGCTTCGGTCGCTCCAACTATTTTGGAGTCGCAGGCTACTGGGATAACGCTGGGACGTTGACGGGCCTGAATGCTGCGGGCACGGCGGGAATCGTCACGATCAAGACTTTTCGTGGCACCTTCGGCGAGAATAGCAGCGTCCTACCGGCCCAGATCCGCGACGGCAGCAGCAATACGATCATCGTTGGTGAGCGGTATTCGCCCGTCGCATCATCTGCGATCAGTCTCACTACGAGTGACACAACCACCACGACGACCGGTCCCACAGGCGGAGATTGCCCCAAGTCCGGCGGTTCTGATTCCACATCAACCGGAACCACCACGACACCGACGCTGTCTGGCACGACTGGCGACGGCATCTGGGTGGCTGCAGTCAGCCGCGCCAATTCGACTTCCGGAGCAGTAGTGAAGGGACAGGCATACGTGTTGGGTGACACAGCCGCCAGCGGCGTTCCTGCCACTGCGATGCCGCAAAACGGGAATAACGCCCAGTCCCAACGCGGCTTGACGACGGGCTTTGGTAGCGTCCATGTCAGCGGAGCGTTCTACCTGCTCGGCGATGGTTCGGTGCGGTTCATTAGCGACAGCATCGATCTCGCAACATACCGCCGCCTCGGTGCCATCAATGATGGGGGCCCGATCTTTGATTTCTGATTGTTTGTATGAGTGTTTCCAGAACGCGACATCTCCTCACAATCGTCACGATCGGCAGCAATGGAACCCTCAATTTCCAATTGACTCTGTCATCTACCCCCGACAACCTTCGCTCCGGCCTATGTTTTCAGCGGACCTTGTCGTATTTGGGCAACGTGGGAGTCATCCGGCGCGCCCGTTGGGATCTTGATGACGCATTATGGCCACTGAAACCACTCCTGCTTCGACTCAGAACTCGGCCGCCCCCAGCGACTTGAGCGATCTTGTCCTCGACTATGCCGACCTGGCGGGACTGCCGCCGACCGACTGGCTGACGCGGCTGAAACTGCAACGGCCGCGGCGAGATGTCCGCAGCCTGTCTGAAGCCACGCGCCTGGCGAAACGGCTGACCGATATCGTCATCTCGACCATCATGCTGATCTGCCTGCTGCCGGTGATGCTGTTGGTTGCGATTGCCGTGAAGTTGACTTCAACTGGACCGATCATCTTTTCACAGATGCGAGTGGGGTTGAACTACCGGAAGCCTCGGCCTGACCGTCGGAAACGCAATCACGAGATACCTGACGAGATCTCCGAAAATCGACGCCAGGCTCCTCGCAGAAGCGATACGGGCTATGGGCGTCCGTTTGTGTTGTACAAATTCCGCACAATGCGCACCGACGCCGAAAAGAATGGTGCTCAGTTCGCACAGAAGAATGATCCGCGGGTGACCTCGATCGGCCGGTTCATGCGCAAGACGCGATTAGATGAGTTACCGCAATTGTGGAACGTGTTGAAAGGGGACATGTCCCTGGTCGGCCCGCGTCCGGAACGGCCGGAATTCATCGAGAAGCTGTCGGCCGAAGTTCCCGGCTATCTGCACCGGCTGGGTTTGAAGCCCGGACTGACCGGCATTGCTCAAGTGGTCAACGGCTACGACAACAACATTGAAAGCTTCAAACGCAAGGTCGCGCTGGATTTGTTGTATCTCCAGAACTGCTGCTTCTGGAACGATCTCAAGATCCTGTTCCGAACGATCCGTGTGGTGCTGACAGGCAGCGGGGCATTGTAATTCTCTTCGTAGGCGAGCGTCCGGCGGAAGCCGGATGGTTTTTATACGGTCGAGAAAATGACGAATGTCGAAGTCCGAATGTCGAAAGAATGACAAAATCCGAATGACGAATGTCGAAATTACTGTGCAGAATCCGCTTGACCGCTAAAACGCCTTAACTTTAGGTATTCCGGCTTGGCGCGGGACGGTTAGCACTGTTTAACCGCTGAGTACAGCGGCAAAACAGTGGCACAAGAACATTCCAGAATCGGAAGACTCATGCTTAAAGCACTCTAGCCATCGGACAGCGATCGATCTGTGGTTGCCGCCACTCGCTAACAACCATCCGGCTTACGCCGGACGCTCGCCTACGAAGAGCCTTACGGCTTCTTCAGTACCGTCAGCCACAAGTAGTTCGTATCGAGTTCGTACTGCGTGAGCTTGAATGTCGGTTTACGAATCACTTTGGGCTCTGCTGTCGATGTCGCCGTGATTTGCAACGGCACGGAAAACGGGCCGGGATTTCCGGAAATCACCAGCTTGACTGCCTTCGATGTCTCCCCTTCCGCCAGCGACTTGACGGCCACTGCAGTCACCCCTTCGGGTAGGCCCGTCACGCTGACTTCAATCTCGTCTTTGAAGCCGCCCAGACGCTCCACGGTGATTGGAATTTCGAGCGGTTTGTCAATCGGTAGGACAAAGCGGTCTGCTGCCACCGTGATGCGATAGTCCGGCTTCGGCAGCGAGATGTTCACGTGATAGTAGAACCTCGGGCCGCCGCGGTGATGCAAATCCGTGACCGTCAGCAAATAGTCTCCATCCGCCGGCGGATTCCACGTCAATTCGGGATCGCGTTTATCCCCTTGATCGTCGAGCCGCTGCAATTCCTTGCCGGTGGCGTCGCAGATCGCGACCACCGGGTCAATCAACGAGCCTTGCGAACGGGCCGTCACTTTCACGAGCAGGGGCTGGCCCTTCTTGGCCGGGAAGCGAAAGTAGTCTGCGTCATCGGGTGCCGAGACAATGCCACTGATGCCGACCGGTACAGGGATGGCATTGGGCTGCGCCAGCGCGTTCGGTTCCAGCTCGACCAGAACCGGATGAGGCACCGTGGGCAGCGTGATGTAATTCCCACTCTGCGGCACCAGGAGGGAAATCTCATCGGCATCTGTCGCAGGGATCGCCACCTTGACCGGCTCGGCACCGAGATTCCAGCCGCGTGCTTCGACTTCACCCGCAGTCGCCCGCGTCGCGGCCAGCGGCAACGTGAAGTCGGTAAACCGTTCGGTCGTGATCGTCAGCCGATAGTGCCAGATCGAACTTCCTGCAAAGTTCACCGACGAGTCTGTTGCAGCGGGAAATGAGAACGTCCGGACGTAATAGCGGCCGTCGACTGGCGCGGTAAAGGCGATGCGGGGGTCGAGTCCCTGGTCGTCGTCGTTTTGCTCGAGCACAAACCCGTCCGGCGAGACGATCTGCAGCACTCCGTCGCAAGCGGCTCCCAGCGTGCGATTGCCGTCAAAGTCCGCAACCAGGGTCTGGCCGGCTTTCAAGTTGACGGCGTAGTTATCGACGTCTTCGCGAGCTCCCGGCTGACCTTGTACGACGACCGCGGTGCTCGGCAGCACCTGAGCTTTCGCCAGCTCGTTGTTCGGTTCGACCTCTGCGACTTCAGGCAACGTACCAATGACGAAGGGACGCAACGGGGCGGCACCTTCCGCATTGTGAAGACGAATCCACGCCACGCCCGGTGCGCAATCCGCCGGGATCGTCACGGTAAACTTGCCCTTTTCATCGAGCACTTTGAATTGCAGTTCCGGCCGGCTGCAGAAAATCTGACAGGGCCAGGACTCACTGACGGCCACCGCCGTGACCGTTACGGTCGTCCCTCGTGTTCCGCCAGGTGGCGACAACACTTCCGGCGTGGGAACCGCCGCCAGGGCCGATGTTGTCGGGGCTATCGCAACAAGCAATGCGAACAGGGATAGGGAGAACAGGCGGACCATAGGTATAGCGGATCCTAAATGGAGTCGGGCAGGCGATCAAACATACCCATAGACATTGGCGTTCCAAAAAGCGTTTTCAATCTCCCCTCGCCTCGGTATTCCGGGGAGAGGGGCCGGAGGTGAGGGGCTTTACGAGCGTAATTCGACTGGCTTTTACATACTTGGGTATTTCGAGAGGGAAATCAGGACGGTACGTACCTGGTTGATCGTCCCCCTCACCCCCAACCTCTCTCCCCAGATTACTGGGGCGAGGGGAGATAATTCACTGTCTTTGACCGTCCCTGTTTGAAGCCTCCTCAATCCTTAAACACAAACTCAGGCGTATTCATCAACGCCCATAACAGATCCTCAATGGCCTGCCGTCGAGTCACGTTTGCCTGAGTAAACACGGCCTGTGCCGCTTGAGATTCATCGGCAGTCGGGGGCCGCGAGTACGTCAGCAAATACAACTCTTCGACAATCGCTGCCGGAGTCTTGTCACTCGCTGTCAGATCGGCCACGCGACCTTTTTCCGCGGTCAGCTTGCGGTTCAGACCGGGCGAGTTCATCAAATGCAGCGCCTGCACGACAGTGGTATCGGAGGTCCGTTCGCACGGAGGATCCTGGTTGGGATCGGGCCGTCCGAAGGAATCCAGAAACAACGAATCGACACGCGTCGTCCAGATCACGGTGGAACGCGAACCGGGTGGCGTCGCTTCGAAAGTCTCGGGCACCTGAGTGATATCGCACGCGGCGTCGAACATCGTCTCCGCTCGCAACCGTTGTCGGTAATGACGCGAGTAATTGCGGGTGTCCGAGACATTTCGCTCTGTAGGTTCTGAGGACAGTCCATAAACGTAGGACGTCGTGATTGAGCGAATCAATTGCTTGATGTCGAATTTCTGCTGGCGGAAGTTGTCCCCCAGGGCCTTCAACAGTGCGGCGTTGGTCGGAGGATTCGTGGCTCGCAGGTCATCGACCGGCTCGACCAATCCGCGCCCCATCAAGTCCGCCCAGACGCGGTTGGCCATGACTTCTGCGAAGAAATGATTTTCCGGCGACGTCAACCAGTTGGCCAGTACGACGCGCGGGTCGTCCCCTTCCGCAACGGGGGCCGAACCGAACAACGGCTTGGGCTGCAGCACGGCTCCGGTGATCGGATGCGTCACCGCACTGCCGGGACCCGTGAAGATGATCTCTTCACCACCTGAAATCGGCGGCGAGAGCCCCACTCCCTTGTGCCCAATTTTCGAGAAGTAGGCGGCCAGTCCGAAGAAGTCTTCCTGCCCGAGGGCTTCAAACGGATGGTGGTGGCACTTGGCACATTCCAGGCGAATCCCCAGAAACAATTGACTGGTGATCGTGGTCAGTTCGTCCGGTTCCCGGCGGTCCCGGAAGTAGGTCACGGCACCGTTGCGCCAGGTACTTCCCTGAGCCGTCAACAGTTCGCGGACATATTGATCGTAGGGCACGTTGCGGCGGAACTTGTCGCGGATCCACGCATCGTAGTTAAACGTCGCCTTGATCCCCACGCGATACGGATTCGGTCGCAGCAGGTCCATCCACTTGTTCGCCCAGAAGTCCCCGTACTCGGGACGAGTCAACAGCGAATCGATCAGCTTGACGCGCTTGTCGGTGGACGAATCGGCCAGGAAAGCGCGGGACTCTTCCGCCGTGGGCAGCCTGCCGATGACATCCAGATGCGCCCGGCGCAGGAAGGTCGTATCGGAACAGGGGGCAGAAGGAGTAATCCCCAATCGCGCCAGCTTGTCCCACACTAGTCCATCGATGAAGTTATAGCGGGGCAATTTGGCATACGTTTCGGGCGGGACGGAACCATCCAGCGGAATGCTGAGGGTGGAAATGGCAATCTGCCCCATGAACCGGGCCATGATGGCCGCTTCACCGGGAATGGGCCCGGCCTTCGCCAGTCCGTTCGGATCGACCGCGACGATGCCCGCTTCATTCGATTGAAACGCCGCCCACGGAGTGACGTCGCGCGTGGCGCCGTCGGAATAATGTCCCGTCACCTTAAGCTGCACGCTGGCCTCACGCGGCAGCAGCTTTTCGCTCGGTTCGACAGTGACTTTGGACAGCGTGGGCTCGTTGGGGATCCGTCGTGCCAGCCCTTGTGCGATCCATTCGCGGATCAAGGCGTACGCGGGGCTGTTTGGCTCCAGGCGTTTCCCGCCACCGTGCGGCAACTGGCCGGAGGCCTTCATCAACAGCAGGCTGGCATCCGGAGACGGCGGAAACACTCGCCGGCCACGCGCCTCCAGGGTCAACGCGGTATAGTCGAAGTCGGGGAAGAACCCCAGCAGCGACAGTTGAAACCCATTCTGGCCACGCGATTTTCCGTGGCAAGCTCCGGCATTGCAGCCCAGCCGGGTCAAAATGGGTTGCACATCGAGTTCAAAACTGATGGGGCGCGGAGCGTCCGCAGCCCAGGCTGAGTGCAGTCCCAGACAACTCCAGACGGCTACGCCAGTGATGATCCACCGTAACACGAGCAGTTCTCCCTACTTTCTCGATGGACACCGTGCAATCACGGCGTCTTAATCCTGACCAACACAATCGCGTTGGATTCTATTTGATTCTAGTTCAAGGACTTACGCATTTGAACCGCGATTTGCCCTGAATTCGGGCAGACCCCTTAAATGCAGCCACCCAGTTCCATACGATCGAACTTCCGGTATTTGCACCGTGACTCGTTCAGAGCCGTCGGCAATTCTACACCGCGACTGCGAGAGTCGCTGGAAAACCGGCCGCAGACAACGTAACTTGAACGGTCGAAAAGACAACAATGAGGTAAGGCTACAGGCCGATATTTCGAACTGCGACTGGTGGACGGATACGACATGGCATTGCGACATAACTTATTGATGCTGAATGTGTTATTGGCGACATTGGCATTCGGATGCCAAGGCCAGCAGGCCCCGTCCAAGCCCGACAAGCCGGTTGTCACGACTCCCGCAGCAGGCAGCTCGGATGCAAAAACCGCTGGCGCGAAGATCTCGTCGAATCAACCGGCAGCGCCTGAAGTCGACTATGCGGAACAACTCAAGCAGGGTGCCGCGCTGATCGCCAAGCAGGAATTCGAAGCCGCTCAGGTGAAGATCGCCAGCCTGGATGGGGCCGCGAGTAAACTGAGCCCTGAACAAGTCAAACAGTTGGCGGACCTGAAAGAGCAATTCGAAGAACAGCGGCAACGGCATGAAGACAAGTTGCGCGAGCAGGATCTGGACGCGGCCAAGAAGGCGATCGCCGACGGCAAGCTGGATGATGCCGCCACCAGGCTGGAAGCGATGCTCGCGGCCGGTCCGACCACCGAGCAAGGGGATCAGGCCCGCGAGTTGCAGCAGAAGATTGAATCGCACCGGACCATCCGTCGCCGCCTGCGGAGCGGTATGGACTTGTTGGCTTCGAAGGATCGCGGTCGCGCCAAGGAAGCTCAGGAGATTTTGTGGGAGCATCAGGAAGTCGCCTTCCCGCTGTTGCTGGAATCTCTGAATTCCGATGACGTGGTGCTGGTGTCGAACACTTTGGAACTGCTGCGGAAATTCAATCAACCCAGCCGCACCTTGCCGGCGATGATTGCCATTCTGGGTCGCGAAAAGCAGGCTGCGATTTGGCCGTCGGCCATCAAGGAACTGCAAAAGGTCCAGCAGCCTGGCGGTGGCCCCCCGCTGCTGAAGCTGGCCCTGGCAGCGCCGACCCCTGAACGTGCGGCCCCGTTGTTGAACGCTCTCGCGGGAATCACCGATCCTCCGTCCGACACGCTGGTCATGCTGTTGCCGCAGATCTATCAGGACAGCCCCGCGCTGGCCGCGGCCTTGTCGGCTGCGTATCGTGCAGTCACCATCAATCATCAGGATGACGTCCTGACCCGCCGCGGATTAGACGCCGAGGTCACACCGGAACAAGACAAGCAACTCAACGGCCTGGCGGAACGCCTGCAGGCGATTATTGCCAGCGGAGCCAAGAAGCCGGAACTGGCCGAAGCGGCCTGGTCCGCCGAACGACTGGCGATTGCCATGCGCTTGATGCCCCCCAAACCCATTCCCGGCGTGAAGGTGTTGCGGGCGACTGCCGAATCCCCCGACGGGCCGGCCGTCGCCGTCCTGGACAAGGTTTGGAATTCGGTCGAGTTGAAAACGATGTGGCGACATCCTTCCAAGCGTCTGACGACCGTGGTTCTTGACCTCGGTGCCGAACGAACCGTCACCGGCATCCGCATCTGGAACTGCAACGAAGCGTCTGGCACGCATCGCGGCTGGAAGGATCTGGAGATCTATGTCAGCAGTGATTCGTCGCCCACCGTACCCGTTGCCGTCGGGGTCATCCCCCCGGCCCCCGGCCTGCCCGACACACCGGATTACGGATCCATTCTGCAGGTCCCCTTCGCCAAGGGTCGCTTCGTAAAACTGCAGCTCCTGAGCGTCTGGCGGGATGATGGCATCGCCGCAATTTCCGAGCTCGAAGTGCTCGGATACTAGATCTCCGCTCACGGGTCTACCCACAATGTGAGTGCCATTGGGCGTGACGCACTTTACCCGCATTCGCGCATGGGCAGCGACCGGGCCGTGTGATAGTGACACAACGCCACGGCAAACGCATCTGCCACGTCATTCGGCTCGAGGATTTGTTCCAGGCCCAGTTCATTCTTCACCGCGTGCTGAACCTGTTCCTTCGACGCCTTACCGCTGCCGGTCAGCATGCGCTTGATCTGCCGCGGTGTGTAATCCACGACTGAAACCTTGAATTCGGCAGCGGTCAGCAGGATGACGCCGCGGGCGTGTGCCATCAAGATCGCCGTCTTGGGAAACTGCACGGTCGAAAAGACCTGTTCGATGGCCATGACCTGCGGGCCATATTCGCGCATCACCTCGCGGAGACCTTCGGCGATCTCCAGAACCCGCTCACCCAGCGACAGCTTGGGATTGGAACGAATCACGCCCCCTTCCCGCAGAATGGGCCCTTGAGCCCCGCGCTGCAGCAGCGCGTACCCCGTCCGACACAGACCGGGATCAATTCCCAGGCAGCAATCGGGTGGAACTCGCGGCAGCAGGTTGTTGTCTAACATCCGTGTCCTTCGTCATCCGAACAGCTACGAACGCTTCCAACGCACCCCATCGGGACGATCTTCAACGACGACCTTCAGTGCCGTCAATCGGTCGCGAATCATGTCGCTCAGTGGCCAATTCTTCGACTTGCGGGCTTCGGCTCGCAGGTCCAGAACCAATTGCATCAGGTCGTTGCTGAAACCGTCATCGGCCGCTGCCGCTTTAGCGATGGGTTCGCGGAACACACCCAGTAACTGCGACAGCTCTCGTAACAGCGTCAGCCCGGCAGTCAGCGCCGCCACAGCGGCGGCGTTGGTGGCACCCGGGCCCTCCAGCTTCTGATCGTTGATGAACGCGTTCAGCGTCTTGCGCAATTCAAACAGCGTGCCAACCGCCCCACCCGTGTTGAAGTCATCGTCCATCGAATCGAGGAACCGCGCACGATAGTCGGCCAATTCTTGAAAATAGGCAGCCGGCTCGCCCTTCAATTCGGCCGACATGGCACGCGTCGTCGAAGCAGTCAGCGAGTAAAAACTCTGCTTGGCGATTCGCTCGTACGTTTCGAAGAGACGATAAAACCCTTCCAGGCTCTTCCCAGTCTGCGCGAGATTGTCGTCGCTGAAATCGATCGGGCTGCGGTAGTGAGTCGCCAGCAGGAAGAACCGCACGGTCTCGGGATGGTGAACCTTAAACAGCTCCTTGACCGAGGCGGCCCCCTTCGATCCGGCGATCTTGCCCGCTTCCTGTTCCTGTTGAACTTCAGTCAGATCTCCCTCGCGACTATGCGCACCACCGACCTTGCCCGACGTCTTGCCCGCCTGCATCAAACCGTTATGCAGCCAGTAGCGGGAGAACGTCTTGCCCGTGCAGCATTCGGACTGGGCCAGTTCGTTCTCGTGATGTGGGAACATCAAATCGAGTCCCCCGCCGTGGATATCGATGGTGTCGCCGAGATGCTTGCGGCTCATGGCCGAGCATTCAATATGCCACCCCGGCCGTCCCGCACCCCACGGGCTGGGCCAGCTCGGTTCACCCGGTTTGGCCGCTTTCCACAGGGCAAAGTCGGCCGGATTCCGCTTGCGATCAGTCGCTTCCACACGAGTGCCGGCCATCATTTCTTCGATGTTGCGATGGCTGAGCTTCCCGTAATCCTTGTCTTTCGGGACATTGAAGTAGACATCGCCATCCAGCGGATAAGCAAAATCCTTCTGGATCAGCGTGGCGATAATGTCCTGCATTTCCTGGATGTGCTCGGTGGCATAGGGGAAGATATCGACCGAATCGACCCCCATCGTCTTCAGGTTGTCGAAGTAATCCTGCGTCATTTCTTTGGCGAGGGCGTCAACGGTCGTCCCCTTCTCGGCGGCTTTGACGATCAGCTTGTCATCGACGTCGGTGATGTTGATGACAAACTTCACCTTGTAGGCACTGTAGGTCAGGAATCGCTTGACGGTGTCGAAGATCACCGGTCCGACCATGTGACCGATGTGCGAGGGCTTGTAGACGGTCGGCCCGCACAGGTACATGGCCACCTGCCCGGGTACAACGGTCTTAAACTCTTCCTTTTGACGGGTCAGCGTGTTGTAAACTCGCAGCGACATTTCTTCGTAATTCCTTGATGACAGCGATAAGGATGGAAATTCGAATCTGACTCGGCGGCGCCCGCCACCCGTGTTATTGGTTTATTGGTCGGCGATGCGCTGGATCAACACGACCGCGTCGGCACACATGGCCTCTTCACGGCCCACGGGTCCAACGCGTTCTCCCGTCTTCGCTTTGACATTCACCGCGTCGGCGGGGATTTGCAGCAGTTCTGACAGGCGTTGTTTGATCGCCGGTTTGTACGTGGAAAGTTTCGGTCGTTGAGCGTGAATCGTGCAGTCCAAATTGACAAGTTGCCAGCCGACTTGACGAACCCGGGCCAGGGTCTCATCGAGTAATCTGGCGGAATCGGCCCCCTGATACTGCGGATCCGTGTCCGGAAACAGTTCGCCGATATCACCCAGACCGGCCGCTCCTAATAAGGCATCGGTTACGGCATGCAGCAGGACGTCGGCATCGCTATGGCCATCGAGTCCCGTGGGATGTTCAATGCGAACGCCCCCCAGCAGCAGCGGTCTGCCTGCCACCAGCCGGTGGGTGTCGTGCCCGAGTCCCACTCGGTAGGCCAACGATTCACTCATGAAGCACTCGCAAGTTCGTCCCTAAACACGGAGCAATGACAGTCTATGGAAGCTGCAGCACCGCCCTCCGGCAGCCTGTAATCCGCTTCGTAGCCCGCGCTGCGCGGATCATAACGGTTACCAGGAAGCGTGGCAACCTGAATGCCAGCCGTGATTTGGGATGTTTTAAGGCGCGCCGCGCGGGTTGGAATCATGACAAATCGACGTTGGCGAACGCAAATAAACTCAGTGCTGTCGCGAAGGTTGAGGGGAGGGTGTGCTGACAAAAAAATGGCATGACAAAAAAATGGAGACATCTGTGGTGTGAAGCGACCAGCCAACATCTTTCTGTCGTCCCATTTTTCTGTCAAAAATGATCTATTGGCAAACCTCTGGTTGCCTACCCGCAATGCTCGCGTTCCGGCTGCGACAAAATGGGAAATTGCAATTTTTTGCGGCACTGATGCAACCACGGACTGCCTTCGTGCCACTGATCTCATATCGGTTGCTGCATGTGAGCAGCGAGATATCATCAGAGTTCAACACGGATCGATCTGCCGGGCGAAAAGACGTCTCGCCTGCATAAAAACCTGTCGATTTTGTCACCTTTGGGCGGTACGTGAACTATTTGCTGTTCATCTCGTCTTAAGGTTGGAAATCTAACATTACAGAAAGATCCTGGCAGGCGGAGTTGCCGGCCGCAGGAAGGATCAGCAAAGGATGTGGATCTTGGAAAGGTTGCAAATGCGTTCGCTCATACTGTCACTCGTGTTCGGATCGGCCGTACTGGCGGTCGGACAGGGAAGCCTGTTCGCCGATGACGCCGACGACAACTCAGATAACAAATCTCATAACAAAGCTGTAGAGAAGTCTGCCGCCGAGACAAAAGCTTCCGACGCGAAGTCGGATTCCAAATCAGACGCCAAGGATCGGCCGCGTGGAGACGGACCCCGTCACCGCGAGGGAGCTTCGGGACGCAATGGAGAGCACCGTGGATGGGGTCGCGGCCCAGCAGATCGCGGTCCTGGTCATCATGGTGCCGGGCGAGATGGCGCACAAGGTCGTCACCCAGGCAGAGGTGCCTGGGGCCATGAAGATCGCGGCGGCCATCACGCGGGTCCCCCGCATCGCGGCCATCACGGACATGAGTTTGCCCATCGAGACGGCCGAGGACACGCTGGTCGCGGCGGATATGGCCACGGATCTCACGCTGGTCCCCGGCATCACGGTCACCGCGGCCATGAATTCGCCCATCGCGGCGGACGAGGACACGGCGGTCGTGGTGGATACGGCCACGGATATCACGCAGGTCCCAGACACCACGGTCACCACGGACATGAGTTTGCCCGTCGTGGCGGACGTGGCCCCGGCAGTCGCGGTGGATACGGTCATGGGTATCACGCTGGTCCCCGACATCATGGTCAACGCGGTCATGAATTCGCCCATCGCGGCGGACGAGGACACGGCGGTCGAGGTGGATACGGTCATGGATATCACGCAGGTCCCCGGCATCATGGTCAACGCGGTCATGAGTTCGCCCATCGCGGCGGACGTGGACATGGCGGTCACGGTGGATACGGGCATGACCATCACGCCGCACCTCGGCATCATGGACATGACGGGCACGAGTTCGCCCACCGTGGAGCTCAGGATCATCGCGGCCACGGCGAGTTTGGCCACGGTCACCACGCGGCGGGACCACACGCTGGTCCTCATCACGCTCATCCGGGACATGAGTTCGCTCATGGCGGCGGCTGGGGACGCGGCGGCCGAGGCGTTGGACATTCGACTGGATGGAGTCGCCCGGGCCCCGGTGCCCACCAGCACCACGCTCGTCCTGGCGACGACAATGGTGAAAAGGCTGGGGATAAGGGTCCTGCCGCGCACGGGCCTCGTGGCTCTGGCGGCCCTCCGTTTGGTCCTCCAGGTGCCGGACGGCCAGGTTTCGGTCGACCGGGCGTTGGTGGTCCGGGTTTTGCCGGGGCGTTCATCGCGGAGCATCTGCTGGGGCGCGCCGACAAGAACAAAGACGGCAAGCTGACCAAGGATGAGCTTCCGGAAGCTGGCTGGACGCGATTGTCCGCTGCCGATACCGACAAAGATGGCGCGCTCACCAAGGCGGAGCTCGAAGCACACATCAAGCACCGGCAAGATGCGGCCAAGCCGGGGACCGACAAGCCCACTGATAAGGCGACTGACAAACCGGCAGATAAGGCCACAGATAAACCCGCTGAAACCAAAACTGAGTGAGCGGCCGACTGAGCAGACTCTTGTTGCAAGTAGAACGATTCATCCAGAGGGTGCTTTACGAACGCACAAGATGAAATTCCTCAATGGGAATACTCACATCACCCAAGGTTGCCGCAATGTGCGGCGACCTTGGGTTTTTCTGACAGAAAAATTTCACGACAGAAAAATGGAGACCGTTCCGCTCAGCGAATTGACTGAGTATGATCTTTCTGTCGTCCCATTTTTCTGTCAAAAAAATGAATTCAATTCCGACTCAAGGCATCCGCTGTTCCGACGGTCAAATCCCAGGCAGGATTTTACGATGATCTCCACCCCAATCTTGGGAACACGGCGGCGATTTCTGACCGGTCTGGCGACAGGGGCTGCCCTGCTGTCGGTGCCGGGCGCTTTTGCGGAGGAACTGACCCGTACCGCGGCGCAGACGGAAGGCCCCTTCTATCCCGACAAAATGCCGCTCGATACCGACAATGACTTGCTGATCCTCAACGATTCGCTCGATTCGGCGGTCGGCGAGGTAACGTATCTCACCGGTCGCATCCTGGACGCTCGGGGCAATCCGATCCGCAACGCAACCGTCGAGATCTGGCAATGCGATCATGGCGGGGCTTACCTGCACACCAAGACCGGCAATCGCGAGAAGCGGGACGCGCATTTCCAGGGATTCGGGCGGTTCCTGACCGGCAAGTCGGGCGAGTATCTCTTCCGAACTATCAAGCCGGTGCCGTACCCCGGCCGGACGCCTCATATTCATTTTGCGGTCAAGGTCCCCAAGCAGGAGCGGTTCACGACGCAGTGCTACATCAAGAACCATCCCGGTAACGCCAAGGACGGGGTGTTGAGAAGCGTCCGCGACCAGAAGGCGCTGGCCTCGATCATGGTCGACTTCGCTCCGATCAAGGAATCGAAGATCGGTGAACTCGCCGCTAACTTCGACATCGTCCTGGGTTTCACTCCGGAAGCCTGATGGTCTGCAATGTTGACCAGTTACATTCTGGAGCACTTGGCCGTCATCTTTTTCGCGGCGACCGGCGTCTGGGCGGGGCGCGGCAAGAGTGTCGATCTGTTTGGCGTGATCGTCCTCGGATTGGTGACGTCGATGGGAGGCGGCACGATCCGCGACTTGTTGCTGGATGTTCCCGTCTACTGGATTAGTGATTCGCGTTTTCTTGTATCGAGCATCATTGCCGCGTCGCTGTCTTTCTTTATCGCGCGTTTCTATCGTCTGCCGTTGCGACTCGTGCAGATCCCCGATGCCTTCGGACTGGCGTTCGTGACGATGCTGGGAACGTCCAAGACGCATCTGCTGGGGCATGCCGGACCAGTCTGTGTCGTACTGGGCGTGACAAGCGGCGTGGCCGGCGGAATTTTGCGGGACGTGTTAAGCGGAGAGATTCCGCTCGTCTTCCGGCCACACATCTTTTTATACGCAACGGCGGCGGCCACGGGAGCCGTGGTCTATCTGCTGGTCGATGCGGTGTGGCCTCATACCCCGGGAAGCATGCTGATTGGCGTGGGAGTCATCTTGATCCTGCGCCTCGTAGCGATCCGGTGGCAGATCGGGTTGCCGGTCTTTCGAACGTCCGACATCGGCTGAGGGAATTGTACAAAGAGCGTCGCTCATCGCTTCACGATCAGACGCGACTGCAATTGCGGCCTACAAACAACAATTATTGCGATTTAAGAAAACGTCCACGCTTCAATTGACATCATCCTCTCAAATCTCAATCTCCCCTCGCCCCAGTAATCTGGGGAGGGGCTGGGGGTGAGGGGTCCGCGAGCGTCCCCGAGGATTGAAGTTTCACGAGGCAGGTGGCGTGGAAATAACCAAATCAATCGTGCGCAACTTGGCCCACGTTTTCCCCTCACCCCCAGCCCCTCTCCCCGGGGTACCGAGGCGAGGGGAGAGTTGAATTCCTTTTGCCGCGCGGTGATTAGTAGTACGTAATCCGTCCGCGAATGCACCGGATCGCGGGGGCTCCGCGACATTCATGATTCGAACGCATGCCGCCAGCCAGTTGCGAGCAACGGCGTGGTCGTGCCATCGGCGTGAATCAACTGCGCTGATCGTTCGGCGACAATCTCGCCGAGATGCGAGAGTTGCGTGCTGAAGATCGGATTGGCGAGCAGGGCTTGTGCGTCGCCCGGTGACAGGGTCATCAACAATTCAAAGTCTTCCCCGTCGCCGAGAGCATGCTCCAGCGGTGAGCGGCCATCGTCCGCAGCCTGCGCGGCCAGGGAGATCGGCACGTTGGCGGCGATGATTCTGGCCCCGACGTGGCTTTCGTCCAGGATATGATGGAGATCGGCGGCCAGACCATCGCTGATGTCGATCATCGCGTGCAGCTCGACGCGCTCCTGCAACAGGCGGGCTTCTTCGAGACGCGGCATGAATGTCAGGTGCTTGCCCGAGATGCTGCCACCCAAATTGCCGGTCACCAGGATCCAGTCGCCGGGTTGTGCACCACTCCGGAGAATGGGCCCTTGGCCCAATGGTTCGCCCAGTGCCGTAATGCTGATCACCAGCGGTCCGTCCCACGTATTGGTGTCTCCCCCCGCGATGCAGACGTTGAATTGATGAGCCAGTGCGTCGATCCCCGCTTGGATTCCCTGAGCCAGTTCCCAGGCGCGACCTCGCGGCAATGCGATGCTGACCACTGCGGCGACGGCACGACCACCCATCGCGGCAATATCACTGAGGTTCACGCCCAGCGCCTTCCAGCCGATTTGAAAGGGAGTTGCGGTCTCGAGAGTGAAGTGAACGCCTTCCAGCAGCATGTCCACAGTCACCAGCGATTCACCGTGGCGAGTGAACTTGAGCAAGGCGGCGTCATCACCAATGCCGACGGGCACCTGAGCATGCGCGGGAATCCGTTTCTGGATCCAATTGATCAGTTCGAATTCACCACGTGCATTAGTCATTCAACTGCCGGGTCGTGAAAAGAAGGTTACGAGGGATGAATCTTCGGGTGACTATCGCGATTGAAATTAACGATTGCGTGGTGTGGGAGTATGAGGGTAAAGATAGTTCTCATTGACGATCGGTCCAGGTCTTACTCCGTCACCCCGTTACTCTCATACCCTCATACGACACCTTGCGATTGTCATGCAGCGATTTCCCCTGACAGTCGCTGTTATTTTCCCGGATAGTCATAAAAACCCGCACCGGTCTTGCGTCCCAGCTTGCCCGCATCGACCAGGCGCGCCAACAGCGGACAAGGGCGAAATTTGGGATCCCCCAAGTCACGCTGCAATACCTTAAGGATCGACAGGCAGACGTCGATGCCGATCAGGTCGGCCAACTCCAGCGGCCCCATGGGATGATTGCAGCCTTGCTTCATCAAGGCATCGATCGTATGCACATCAGCGACCCCTTCCTGCAACGTAAAGGCCGCTTCGTTGATCAGTGGCATCAAGACACGATTGACTACGAACCCAGGACTGTCCTGCACGGGCAGCGGCTGCTTTCCCATTTGAGTTGCCAGGTCACTCGTGATGGAAAGCGTGGCGTCGGACGTCTGCAGCCCGCGCACGATTTCGACCGGCGACATGATCGGCACCGGATTAAAAAAGTGCATCCCCACAACTTGCGTCGGTCGTGATGTCGCCGCCGCAATCCGCGTGATGGAGATACTGGAAGTGTTGCTCGCGAGGACGACTCCCGGCTGACACAGGCGGTCGAGTTGCTGGAAAATATCGAGCTTGACGGCTTCCTGTTCGCTGGCCGCTTCAATGACGAATTCGGCCGGATCGGCTGCGATCAGGTCGCCGGCCCAGGAGATCCTTTGGACAATTTCATCAGCGGATGTGGCCACCAGCTTGCCGCGCAGGATCGCTTTGCTGACGGACGTGAAGATCTGTTCCCGGGCCTTGTCGCGTGCCGCTTCGACGGGGTCGATCACGATGACCGACAAACCCTTGGCAGCCGCACACTCCGCGATGCCGCGGCCCATCGTGCCGGCGCCGATGACCGCCAGTGTGTTGATCGTCATGGTGTTGTCGCTCGGCCGTGTTCCAAGTCTGAGGAGTCGATGCACGAATTCAATCGGGAATTCTAATCGCGACCCACCCTGCGCGGTAAGGGCAGACCGGCTTGTAGGACGGCCTTCCCAGGCCGTCGAGCGGGCTGGGAAGCTCGCACTACGGTACTGATTGATGTGTCGATCCTTAACATGTTAACATGCCGATTTTGAGGTCACTTCCGGAGCCACCCATGCGAGCGTCCTTGATCCTGCTGTTGTCCCTGTTGAGTGGCACGATCTACGCCCAGGAGACGGGCTATCAGAAAGAAGTGACCGTCCGGCAGGTGACGCGGTTCGATTGGATCTTTGCCGTGTCGAACCAAAGCCGCTCAGAAGCGCCCGCCGAGTGGCTCGACGGCTATGACTCGACTCAGCAGCGCTACGAGTGCTATCTCCCGCCAGCGTCTAAAACGGTTCGCAAGCCGGGGGCGAAATCGCAAGCGAAATCCAAGCAGGGCTCTGTGGCAGCGAGCGACGGCCAGCCATTGATTCTCTTCATTTCTGCGGGCGACCAACCCGCCGGCTGGGGGCAGTTGCAGAGCCTCTGCGAGCAACAAGGAATCGTGTTTGCCAGCCCATACGACGCAGGCAACAACACGCCGATGCCGAAACGCGTCCGGATTGTGTTGGATGTGCTGGACGACCTCCGGCAGCGGCAGGCGATCGATCCCGATCGAACGTATCTGGCCGGATTTTCGGGTGGCGGCCGGACCGCATGTGGTATTGGCTTTGCCCTGCCGGAATTGTTCGGCGGCGTGATTCCTGTCTGTGCGGGGGGCGACCTGCGGGATGAAAGCTGGCTGCGCCACCGCGTGATGGATCGGCTGAGCGTCGCCATGATCACCGGGACTGAGGACTTCAATCTCAGCGAAGTGTCCCGATTTCGCGGCCCCATGTTAAGCGAGATGGGGGTTCGAAGTCAGGTCACGGTGGTCAGTAAGATGGGACACGGAATCCCCGATTCCAAGACATTCGCCAAGGTGTATGAGTGGCTCGAGTCTGGAGTGGCCGATCGTCGTAAGCTGGCCGTGTCTCGGCCTGCCACGCGCATTGCCGGGAATGCAGCTCCCACGCGTGAAGAGTGGGCCAAATTGCTCCTGGCCGAAGGGCAATCGCAGCTCCAGAAGCCGCACACTCAGTATGCGGGATTGATGCTGATTCAGGGGACAATGCAACGCTGGCCCGATCTTCCCGAAGCCGAGGAAGCCAAGAAAACGCTGCTGGAATATGAAGGGAAGACCGAACATCCGTGGGAAGCCGACGATATCGCCGAGCAACGCAAATTCCTGATTGCGCGGGCCCGGGCACTCAGCGACTATGCCACCGGTGACCTGCCCGATCAATACGCAAAGCAACGGGGAGCCATGCTGGAAGCGGCAATCAATCTGTGGACGATGATCGTCGAGGACGCTCAAGATGCCAAGGCAGTCGCTGACGGGAAGAAACGCGTGCCAGAACTGAAGAAGCGGCTGGAAAAGGAAGGCGATTCAGCGAAATCAGAATAGCGCAGAGCGTTTTCACCTAACGATTTCTTCAGATGCAAAAAACGCAAAAATTTCTCCCCTCGCCTGATGCCGAAAGTTCCTCACCGCGTTGCCTGAAAGTGTGTCGCTAGACCACTTCAAACCCGGCACGTTGTTCACGGCGCAGGTGCGGGTTGGCGGCAGCGGCTCCCTCGCCCACGAACTGTTCGGCGACGGGATCCCAGTTGAGCTTGCTGCCCACGCGCATGGAGATATTGCCCAAGTGACACAGGCTGGCCGACCGATGCTGGTTTACCACGCCCGAGAGTGGCGTTTCGCGTGAACGGGTGCAGTCGTAGAAGTTGCCCATGTGGTTCTTGATCGCGTCGATCTTGCCCATGCGTTCGGGACGGGCCAGGTTGTCGTGGGCGTAGACCTTCCAGTCTTCACGACGAAGCGGCTTGCGGGCGAGGTCATCGACCGGGGTGCCGGCAATCGTGCCGCGATTGACGAAGATCCGCCCGGATTCGCCTTCGAACATGATGCCGTTGCGATTGTGTTCGCCGCGCGGTGAGTCCAGGACCTCCAGCTCCACGCCGTTCGCATAGCGATAGCGCACGTGATAATCCAACGCGACATTATAGCCGTTGGTGACGGCGGGATACTTGGCCGTGCCGTTGATCTCGACCGGCCCGCTGTTCTGGGCTCCGATGCCCCACTGGGCGATGTCCAGATGATGGGCTCCGGTGTCGGTCATTTCACCGCCGCTGTATTCGTACCACCAGCGGAACGTGTAGTGCGAGCGTTCCGGGATGTAGGGGACATCGGGAGTCTGTCCCTGCCAGAGGTTCCAGTTGAAATGCCGCGGTGCCGCTTGCGGGACGAACGGACCGCCAGTCGTGTTCTTACCCATCAGCACGGTCACCTTCGTCAACTTACCGATGCGACCGGCATGAACCATTTCGACCGCCAAGCGGAACCGAGCGTCGTTGCGTTGCCACGATCCCACCTGCACGACCCGTTTGGTGTCGCTGACGACCTGGCACAGGACTTTGCCCTCATCTATGGTCAACGTAAGCGGCTTTTCGCAGTACACGTCCTTACCGGCACGGCAGGCGTCGATGACCATTTTCGAATGCCAGTGGTCGGGAGTGCCAATCAGCACGACGTCGATGTTCTTGCGTTGCAACAAATCGCGATAGTCCTCGAAGATTTCAGCCGTGCTGCCAAAGCTGGCCCGGGCCTGTTCGCGCACGTGCCGATCGACATCACAAATCGCCACGACATCGCCATATGGCAACGCCTCGCGGGCGATGACCGAACCCTGATAGCGCATCCCAATGCAACCAATCCGCCAACGTTCGTTCGGCGACTTGGGAGTGGCGGCCTCCTGAGCATGGGTGAGATGTAAAAACGGACTGGCCAGAAGTGATGCCGAAGCCAACCCGGACGAGGTCAGGAACTCACGTCGATTCAGCGAGTGCGGCATGGTGAACTTTCATAGGAAACTTCGGGAACCACGAATTACTCGAATGACACGAATAGGGAATAGGGATTTCCGAAACTTGGCCCTTGAGGGCTACACCGTGGAGGATTTTTGGCCCCATGGGAGGGTGAGGCTCCTGCCGAACCGCGTGGTCTTGCGACACCCGATAGTCAACCGCGGCTCGGCGGGAGCCTCGCCCTCCCATCGACTTGAATCACGAATTCGCCACCATACACTGACAATCGCCTGGCCAAAATCCTTCACGACGTTGCCTTGAGGGGATGATCTGACCTTGATGACTCGTGGTTACTCTTCATGTCCTTCGTGTGCTTCTGTTCAAAAATCATTTAACAAGCTGCTGTTCTTGCTTCAGTCGCAATTGGCCGCAGGCGGCGTCGATGTCTGCCCCCTTGCGTTTGCGAATCGTGGCGGGAATTCCGCCCGCTTCCAGAATCGCTATGAATTCGCGCTTGCGGCGTTCATTCGGTTCAACGAACGGCAATGTTTCGACATGATTCATGGGAATCACATTGACGTGGGCCGCCCGGTGCTTCAGCAGTTGAACCAGTTGATGCGCGTGCTCGGGAGCATCGTTCAAGTTGCCCAGCAGGACGTACTCGTATGTCACGCGGCGACCGGTTTCTTGAAAATAGTCATCCGTTGACTGCAGCAACGCTTCGATCCCGATCTTATTGTTCACCGGCACCAGTTGCGTCCGCAGCTCATCATTCGGAGCGTGCAACGAAACGGCAAGGTTGTACTGCCTGCCAATCTTGGCCAGTTCGCGAATCTTGTCCGGGAGGCCGACGGTGGAGATAGTAATTCGCCGGGCACCGATTCCCATCCCGCCGTTCTGATTGAGATGATCCAGAGCCGCCGTCAGATTCTTCAGGTTCGCCAGCGGTTCGCCGATCCCCATGACCACGATATTCGTGATGCGTTCGGCCCACGGCAGCAAGCGATCCAGCCGCAAGACTTGCTCCAGGATTTCGCCGCCGGTCAGATTGCGTTTGACCCCCAGCAGGCCGCTCGCGCAGAACACGCAACCCATCGCGCAGCCAACCTGGGTACTGATGCAGATCGTGCGCCGGTCGTCTTCGCGCATCAGGACACATTCCACGAAGTGTCCGTCAAACATCTCCAACAGCAGTTTTTCGGTCCCGTCGGTGGATTTCTGGTGCGACACAATCGTCGAGGTGAAGAGGGCGAAGTTGGCCGTCAGTTGGGCTCGCAGCTTGGCCGGCAGATCGGTCATGACATCGAAGTCGTTGACCCGCTTGCCAAAAATCCAGCCCCGGATCTGATCGGCACGAAACGCAGGAGCCCCCTGCGACTTGCACCACTCAATCAAATCGTCACGCGTCAGATCTCCAAAACGCGGCAAAGCCAGTACCTGGGGCTGAGTAATCGGAGCAATCGGAAGTAAAGGTTGTTCAACAGTCATATCACCCGCCGGCCTAAAATCGATCTGCCACGCATACCAGTCGACTATCCTACCAAACTCAGGGACACCCGGCGACGTAGTTCGGAATCAGGGCCGGGTGAGTCTGGTGTTCACTTGACGATGTCCCCGCATTTTCCAGAATAGAGCCCTGTTTCCAAGTTCTGGCCGACTGAGACGCCCTCGAACAGCGATCTGGTGCGAACCTCGGCCGTGGCCAGTGAGTCCATTGAACAAACCTCTTACCGCCCGATAACGAACATCATGCGCCTGTCTCCTGCCGTCCAGACCCTGAAGCCCTCTGCCACCATTGCCGCCGCCGCCAAGGCCAAGGCACTCAAAACGCAGGGAATCGACGTATATGATTTCACGCTGGGCGAGCCTGACTTCAACACGCCGGAACACATTCAGCAGGCGGCCATCGCAGCCATGAAAGCCGGGCACACGCACTACACGCCATCGGGCGGACTGCCCGAGTTGAAAAAGGCCATCTGCAAGGCCTACGTGCGTGATTATGGAATCGAATACAAGCCCGAGCAAGTCGTCGTGTCAAACGGCGCCAAGCACGCTATTCACAATGTGCTGACTGCCCTGTGCGGACCGGGGGACGAAGTCATCATCCCCAGCCCCTACTGGGTCAGCTACAGCGCCCTGGTTGAGCTGACCGGGGCCACGCCGGTGATTGTGCCGACCACCGAAGCCAGCGGATTTGTTCTACAACCAGAACAGTTCTCGGCCGCGATCACTCCGAAAACCCGGTTGTTGATGCTCAACAACCCCTGCAATCCCACAGGCACAACGTATCCGGTCGAGATTCTCGTCGCCTTGGGCCAGATCGCCATCGAACGCGACATTCTGGTGATGTCGGACGAGATCTACGAGAAGCTGATCTACGGCGACGCCCAGTTCCGTTGTTTTGCAACGCTCGACCCGCGACTGGTCGAACGGACGATTGTCGTCAGCGGTGTCAGCAAGGCCTACGCAATGACCGGCTGGCGAATTGGCTGGACGCTGGCCCCGGTGGCCCTGTCCAAAGCCATCGACAACCTGCAGAGCCAGGAAACATCCAACCCGTGCAGCATCAGCCAGTATGCGGCGATCGCTGGTTTGGAAGGCCCGCAAGAGGGCATCGAAACGATGCGTCTGGAGTTCGCCAAACGCCGCGAATACGTTCTGCAACGCCTGCGAGCCCTGCCGAAGGTGACGTTCGCAGAACCGGGCGGAGCGTTCTATGCGTTCTTCAACGTCGCAGCCTATTTCAATCGACCGTTACCCGGCGGCAAAACGGTCAAAGACGCCAGCGAATTCTGCACGGCACTCTTGGAAGAGGCCCACGTGGCACTCGTCACCGGAGACGCCTTCGAAGCCCCCGGCTACGTCCGACTCTCATTCGCCACCAGCCTGGAGAATTTGCAGGCGGGGTTTGACAGGATTCAGAAATTCCTGCTGGGTTAGGTTGAAAAAGGTGACTGGAACTTTGCCAACCACACGGGATTCGTCGTAATGACAGCGGTGTAGATACCAGCTTTGAGTTTCATCTGCGATCGCGGCGGGAACCTCGCACGACGTCACCGTTCGTGGTACTCTGACGGTTTGGATTTCCAGCGACCCCAGTGATTTAGATACTGAAGACCATGCAACTGCTACCGGCAATCGATCTTCGCGGCGGACAATGTGTGCGCCTGCGGCAAGGTGATTACGCTCAAGAGACCGTATTCGGAGCCGATCCCGCGGAGATGGCCCTGAAGTGGGTGCAACAAGGGGCCGAACGCCTGCATCTGGTCGACCTGGACGGGGCCAAAGCCGGACATCCGATCAACATTGAGGCCATTCGCCGGATCGTGGCAGCGGCCGGGATCCCTTGCCAGCTCGGGGGCGGCATTCGGGACGCCGCGGCCATTCGACTGATGCTCGAAGAAGTCGGCATCGATCGCGTCATCGTCGGGACGCAGGCCCTCAAGCAACCCGAATGGTTCCGCCAGATGGTCCAGGATTTTCCGGGCCAGCTGTGCCTGGGCCTGGATGCACGTGACTCCTTCGTCGCCACCGAAGGCTGGCTGGATGTCTCGAAAGTGTCGGCGTTGGAACTGGCGAAGAAATACGCCGACCTGGATCTGGCCGCGGTGATCTATACCAACATTGCCAACGACGGGATGATGCAGGGGGTCGACCGCGGCACGATCGATGACATGCTGCAGTTGGCCAACTTGGGACTGCCGGTCATTGCATCTGGGGGAGTCACCACGCTGGCTGATGTCCGGACGCTGGCCAACGAAAGCCGCACGCAACCCAAGCTGATTGCCGCGATTATCGGTCGCGCTCTGTATGAAGGGACAATCCAGCTCCCGGAAGCCCTGCAGGTTGTTCGGGATGCCCGATAGTCGTAGCAGAATTCGTCAGAATTCTGACGCGTATCCCAGCGGTTGTGACGTTCAGGGACTTACAATGTCGGTCGGCAATCGGCGGAACTCTTAAGAGATTCCGCTACAAAGACCTTCACGGCGTTGCCTTAATGAGTATCAACGTCGGCGTCTGCCAGTTCGATTTGAATCTTCACGATGGCGTCGCGCATGGAAAAGAATGCGTCAACGACCTGCGGATCGAAGTGCGTGCCCCGTTCCTCGGAGATGATTTGGAAACATTTCTCGCGGGGGAAAGGTCGCTTGTAGGGGCGTTTGCTACTCAATGCATCGAACACATCCGCGACGGCGGTGATGCGGCCTTCCAGCGGGATGTCCTCGCCCGCCAGACCCAGCGGGTAACCGTTTCCGTCCCACCATTCGTGATGCGTCAACGCAATCCGCGCGGCCATTTGCAGGACGGGTGAACGCGGGATATCCAGGATCTGGGCCCCGATCTGGACATGCTTGCGCAGTTCGTCCCACTCATGTTGCGGCAATCGTTCAATCACCCGCTTGCCAATGCAGGTATGCTTCTGCATCCGTTCGAATTCATCCGGTTCGAGCTTGCCTGTCTTCAACAGAATCGAATCAGGGACGCCGATCTTGCCGATGTCGTGCAACTGAGCCGCCTGGCGAATGTAATTCACCTCGTCCGCATCCAGTCCCATCGCCTGGGCAATGATGCCGGCATAGCGGCCCACGCGCAACACATGCTGGCCGGTGTCGTCATCACGGAATTCCGCGGCGCGGGCCAGGCAGTGGATAATGTCCTGCCGGGATGCCTCCAACTCGGCCGTTCGCATTCGGACGGCGTTCTCGAGGTTCTGAGCTTGATGGCGCAGGCTGTCGTGGAATTTTTTCAGGGTTAGCGCGTTTCGTACGCGAGGCGCCAGTTCGCTCGGGTCAATCGGCTTGCTCAGGAAGTCGGTCGCTCCCGATTCCAGTACGGCCAGCCGGGTTTCACGGTCGACCGCTGCCGTCAGGACCAGGACCGGCAAATGAGCGGTTTCGGGATTCGCCCGCAATTTCGCCAGAATCTCAATCCCCGTGACGAAGGGCATCATCACGTCCAGGATCACCAGGTCGGGAAGTTCGTGCGTGACCGAATAGATCGCCTGCCGTGCATCGCTCAAGCCGATGCACCGAGCGTAGCCCAACTCGTGCAGATACCTGGTAATGACCTTAATGTTGATCGGTTCGTCGTCAATGATCAGGATTTTCGGCGAGCCGGTTTCACTCTCTGAAGAGTGCGACGAAACTGGTACGACGTCCCTGTTGGCCGCTGACGGCTTCTTGACGAGCGGCAAGTGTTGAGCCAGCTCGGTCAGGAATTGATTGAGATCAGCCTGCGGGAGATCGACACGAGACATATTGATGACCTTGATCCAACCAGATTCCCAACGACTGCGACCCGTCACGTCGGCGAAAACAGAAATTGTCGCGGCAACGCGGGACTGTCCGTGAAAGCATTTGAAGCCTAGCTCAGGGTTGTCCGCGTGATGAGTTTTTGCGACACGCTACTAGACCCCGGCCCGACGGAGGGACGGATCTGCAGAATGTGATCAGAAGTCTCAACCTGACGAGCTTGACGACGGCATCGACCACAGCACGGTCAACTTGACGGTGCCATAAAGTGACCGCATAATGACACGATCATGTCATCACGAGAACCGCTGCAGAATCAATTGAAAACATTCCGTCAGGCGAGGGGCTGGTCGCAGGACGAGTTGGCCCGGCGGGCGGGCGTCTCGCGGACGGAAGTCAGTGCGATCGAGATTCGGCGCCTGGTCCCCTCGGTGGCGACGGCACTGGCACTCGCGGCGGCATTGGAATGTCGCGTGGACGATGTGTTCGCCCTGGCGAAGGCAGAGAGTCCGACCGAGGAATGGGCGTGGACGCCGTCCCAGGATCCCTGCCGCTTCTGGCGTGCGGAAATCGGGGGCCGGCATATTCTGTATCCCGCCGAAAGTGGCAGCGTGGGAGTGGTCGCCCACGACGGCATCCTGGTTCGAGGAAAAATTCAGCCGCAAAGCACCAACAATGTCGGCGAAACACTGGTGATTGCCAGTTGCGATCCAGCGGTCGGATTGCTGGTCCGCGAGTTGGCGGCCACGTCGCCCGTGCGGCTGCTGGTCCTGAAGCGATCCAGTTCGGAGGCCTTGCGGTTACTGGCTGCGGGGCTGGTCCATCTGGCCGGCGTGCATTTGGCGTCCACCGAGCAGTCCGGCGGAAACGGAGCCATCATTCGCGAACGCCTGGGGACCGGTTATCGCTTGCTAAAAATGGCGCGTTGGGAAGAAGGTCTGGCGGTTGCTCCCGGTTCTGGTATCACGAGCGTGAAAGGTGCGGTCGATTCTCGATCGTCGAAGCAGCAGTGGGTCGGACGTGAGGTTGGCTCCGGTGCTCGGCAGTGTCTCGATGAGATTCTCGATGGCCGCCCGGCTCCAAAAAAGTTGGCTCGGGACCATGCGGGTGTGGCCGAAGCCATTCGCTGCGGCTGGGCCGATGTCGGGGTCTGCCTGAGACTTTCCGCAGAAGAAGCCGGTTTGGAGTTTTTGAGCGTTCGGCACGAAACCTACGACATCTGCTATCGCGCCGAATTCGAACCTGACCCACGGTTTCAAGCATTGCTGACAGTCACGCGGTCTCCCAGCTTCCGAAAACTGTTGGGTGAGTTGCCCGGTTACGAAGTGGCACACACGGGTGAGTTGGAGTCCATCTAGATGCAGCAACAATCGATTGCGAATTGCGTGCGATTTCAGGGGTATTCATTGGCCTGCCTGCTGATTGTACTCTGCGGCTGGGGCTGCCAACCCGCAGCGGCTCCACCGTCCTCGGCCACCCCCGCGACGGGCGACTCGACGACTCCAGTCGCGGCCGAGAAGACCATCAAACTGGTGGTGGCTATGGCGTCCGATTTGCGGTTTGTCGCGGTCGAACTCCAACAGGAATTCGAACAACAAGCGCCCGAGATGAAGCTGGAACCAAAGTTCGGCTCGTCGGGGGAACTGTTTGCACAGATCTCGAACCAGGCTCCGTATGACGTCTTCCTGTCCGCCGACATGCAGTTTCCCCAGAAGCTGGTCGAGGCCGGGCTGACCACAGAGGACTCGCTGTTTCAGTACGCCATCGGTCACATTGTCTTGTGGGTGCGGAGTGATTCGCCGTTGCCGGTCGAAGCCCAGGGAGCCGAGATTCTGAAGGATCCGCAGTTAAAAAAACTCGCCATTGCCAATCCCAAGCTGGCTCCCTACGGTCGAGCGGCCGAAGCGGCCCTCAAGCAACTGGGCTTGTACGAGGGTCTGCAGGAGAAACTGGTCCTGGGCAAGAATGTGGCTCAGGCGGCACAATTCGCCGAGTCCGGTGCGGCCGATGCGGCGGTTGTCGGACTGTCGTTCGCGATGGCTCCGGAATTCGCCAGCAAGGGCAAGTACTGGAAATTCCCGGCAGATTCGTATCCTCAAATGGATCAGGGGGGCGTCATTCTGAAACAGACCAATGACCCGGTGGGTGCGAAGAAGTGGTGCGACTTCCTGCAGACGCCTCGGGCTCGAGACATCTTCAAGAAGTATGGCTTCGGCTTGCCAGGGGCGAAATAGTTTGGACCTGTTGGCACTACGTTTGACGCTGCAAGTTGCCTGCTGCACGACCGCCGTGCTGCTGGTCATTGGGTTGCCGCTCGCACATTGGCTGGCTCGATCCCGCCGCTCGTGGAAGTGGCTGGTGGAGGCCGTGGTCTCGTTGCCGCTGGTCCTGCCGCCGACAGTCCTGGGGTTCTACCTGCTGTGGACCACCAGCCGGCGCAGCAGTTTCGGCCAGGTGTTGGAATCGCTCACCGGCGAGACGCTGCCCTTCACCTTCCTGGGAGTGTTGGTCGCATCGGTCATCTACAATTTGCCGTTTGCCGTGCGCCCGTTCGTCGCGGCATTTTCGGCAGTCGATCGGCGTCTATTGGAAGCCGCCTGGTGCCTGGGCAGTTCCCGCTGGCGCACCTTCTGGCGAGTCACCCTGCCCCTGGCGTGGCCCGGTATCTTGTCCGGAATGGTGCTGACGTTCGCCCACACCATCGGCGAATTCGGCATCGTCCTGATGATCGGCGGCAATATTCCCGGCGTCACCCGCACACTCTCGATTGCCATCTATGAATACGTCGACTCGGGGAACTACACCGCGGCGGGACAGACGTCGCTGGTACTGTTGATCTCAGCGTTTGTCATGCTGGCGCTGGTGCATGCCTTGCAAAAGAGGATGCCCCAGACATGACCGCGTGGATGGAGGCCGCCTTCACCAAGACGTATCCGGGGATGTCGATTCGAGGAGACCTCAATTGGACGGACCGGCCGCACCGCGTCACGGCCCTCTTCGGACCGTCGGGATGCGGTAAAACGACCGTGCTCCGCTGCCTGGCGGGTTTGGAACGTCTGGACGCAGGATCGATCCAGGCCTTCGGACAGACCTGGAGTGATGCGTCACAACGCATCCACGTCGAGCCGCAACGTCGCCAAGTTGGTTTTCTGTTTCAGGACTACATGTTGTTTCCGCATCTCACCGTGCGCGACAACGTGGTGTTCGGCATAACGGCTCAGCCCGATCAGCGATCCCGGGTCAATCAACTTCTCGAGCGATTTCACTTGACCGGACTTGATCGGCGCTACCCACGCGAACTCTCGGGTGGGCAACAACAACGCGTGGCTCTGGCACGTGTGCTTGCGGTCCAGCCCAGATTCCTGTGCCTGGACGAGCCCCTTTCCGCGCTGGACGGACCGACTCGCACTGATCTGCGAATCGCCTTGCGCGAATGGCTGCATGCGTTGCAGTTGCCGTCCCTGATTGTGTCGCATGATGCCATCGATGTGCAGGCTCTGGCCGACGATCTGATCGTGATGAGTGCCGGGCAAATGCTGCAAACGGGGACCGTCGACGAGGTCTTGCACCGGCCAGTCAATCTGACCGTAGCGAGGATCGTCGGCTTCGAAAATTTACTACCAGTGAATGTCGTGCGGCGCGACGCCGCGAGCTTGTCCGTCGAACACCTGGGCTGGCGGTTCACTGGACTGGATCAGTTGAATTCCAGTACCGCAGCAACCGGCATCGCCTGCATTCGAGCCGAGGATGTCCGGCTGCGAGAAACGCCTGCGGATTCCGCTACAGTCTCTGCCACCATTCTGGAACTGATCCCCGAAGGCACGATGTTGCGTGTGCGACTGAGTCTGTCGTCCGGCCAACAATTACAGGCCCTATGGCCTCGTTCGACGCTCGTGACATCCACAATTCAACCGACGCAGACGATTGCGATTGAATTGCCAGCAAATGCGGCGGTGATCGTTCAGGGCAGTTAGTGCGCTTTGAGCTTGTATTCCTCAAACACGGCGTAGTGCAGAAGCGCGGGAACCACTGGGACAAGCCCAAGTGGCGGAAAAGAAACCCGCCACCCCGCTCGCCGGGGTGGTTCCCGCGCTTCTGCATTACCTTCCACCTTCGCGTCAGAAGCCTTATCTGCACAACTTCGCTCCTATGGTGGGTTACCGCTAAATGAACGGTATCCCGCTTACGCCGGACGCTCGCCTACGAAGATGCGCTATCGCTCCGTCAGGACTACCACCTGCGAACCCGGATAATAATACGCCAGGATCTCCAGGAAATTCTTGCCTGTCCGAGCCATCCCGCGTGCTCCCCACTGGCACAGTCCTACCCCGTGGCCGTGACCCGCCCCCTTGAACAGCCAATTCGTTCCGTCGCGTTCGATCTGAAAATGATGGCTGTAGAGTTCGCTGGTCCCAATGACGCGGCGGAAGGCGGTGGCTGGCATGCTCAGAGTCTGCTTGTCGTCCGACATTTGGACCTCGGCCACACCACCCACGTGTGGAACCGGTCCAATCGTTATCGATTTTAATGTGCCGAACTTCGTCTCCTGGGATGTCCAATACCGTTGAATGCGTGTTTGCAGGTCGGCATTGGTGATGTTGGACTGCCATTGATACAGCGGAGATTCTGAACAGAACTGGCACGGGACGCTTTGATGAGGCGGGGCCGCATCAGAAAAGAAATCGCTTCCCAGTGAAGTGCGGCCACCGCAGACCGCCGAGTAATACGTGCAAAACAAATGCCCCTGATCGGTGCAGACCATGCCCGCCGTTTCGTACGCGATCTGCCGGCTGTCGGAACTGTCCCCGGCCAGCAACCGGCCATCGCTGCTGAGGTAGCGGCGCCCGTGGTATTTCTGGCTGCGAGTCGTCGCGTACAAATCAAACAATCCACCCCGTCGGGCAGCCTGCATTTGAGCGAGCGCGTAGCTGCGAGCCACCACGGCCTGCGCCTTGCGAGCTTCGGTCCCAAACTCGCGCGGCATCTCGGAGTCGACCACGCCCCCGATATAATCTTCGAGCGGCACAACGTTCACGATCAGGACCCGTCCGCCCGATTGCCGGATCAGTTGGATCTTGCCGCGGTACTCGCGGTCGCCAACCCAGGCGGCCCCTTCTCCATCGGGAACGATCTCGATTCGCGGAACCACCAGCACTTGAGTTCCAATACGAAACCCGTTCGCCGTCAGCGTGACCGCGGTCTTGGCCAGGCGATCCAGACGCAGCAGGAGCTGCTGGCTGCCCATCGGCGAGATCCGGAACGGACCGTCAACCTGGATGGTTGCGGTCGTGACGGCTTCCGGGGTCAGCAACACGCGGACGGCAGGCAACCGCGCCACTCCGGGGGGCGGTTGCAGGGCGAGTTTCGCTCGCCCCCCACGCTTACCTGGCAGGACGAGCAACCCGATAAAAAAGACGAGCGTGACGCCGGCGATCAGCCACTTGACCGTGGGTCTGAGCATGCCCGACGCTCCTTTGCGGATCTTCGTAGGCGAGCGTCCGGCGTAAGCCGGATGGTTGTCTTGCGGTTACGAATACCTTTAATGTCATCTGCAGAACGCCATCGCCTGAATATAAGCATTTCGTCGAAGATTTGAGACAGTCGCTAACAACCATCCGGCTTACGCCGGACGCTCGCCTAAGACCGCTCATCACTCCGTGATGGCGCAGACGTCAGGTTAGTGCGTCCCCAATCTCAGTCGCCACGCAGCTTCAGGCCCAGGTCGGTCAGCTTGCTGCGGACTTCGTTCAACGACGTCACGCCGAAGTTCTTGCTTTCCAGCAATTCTTCCTGGCTGCGCTGACAGAGTTCGCCCAGGGTCGTAATGCCCAACCGCGACATGCACTTGCGAGCTCGCACTGACAGGTTGAGGTCGGCGACGGGACGGCCCATCAACGCCTGTTCCTGCGGCGACAACGCCTCGTTGCGGTAGTAGTCGCGAGACTTGTCCTTGGTCGTATGCAGGGCCTGGCCCAGCGACAACCCCTTCGATTCCAGCATCAGCTTGATTTCGTTCAGCGACGTATCGCCGAAGTTTTTGCTGCCGAGCAATTCCTGCTCGGTGATCTTGGTGAGGTCGCCCAAGTTGCGGATGCCCATCTTCTGCAAACAGTTGCGGGCCCGTACGGACAGTTCGAAGTCGGTGACGGGAATCTCGAGCAACTGGCCGATGCGGGCCTGGTTGCGGAGCGATTCTTCGTCGTAGTACATGCCTTGAGCCGCGTCGATATCCTTCAGATACAACCGGGCCCGGGCGTGTGCGGGATTCGATTCCAGCACGCGCTTGAAACAGTAGGCTGCCGCTGGATAGTTTTCGAGATCCTCGTACAGCAATCCGAGGTTCATCATCGCACCCAGGTGCAACGGCGGACGCGACAACGATCGCTCGTAGAGACGCACGGCTTCTTCATCGTTACCCCGCAGCATGTTCTCACCCGCGAGCGAGAACAACGCCTTGGAATGATACGGGTCCATGTCGACTGCCCGTTCGAAGTATTCGACGGCGCCGTAGGTATCTCCGCGATCCGACAGAATACAGCCCATCTGGTAGCAGTATTCGGCCCGCGTCGCGCCACCCATGGGGGCGGAACTGTGGACCAGCTTCTCTGCTTCATCGAGGCGACCCTGAGCGCGAATCGCGCCAGCGCGACTCAGGCGGCAGTCGACTGCATCGGCGCCAGCCTTTTCAGCGGCTTCGAACTGGGCGGCCGCTTCCGCGTACCGCTCCAAACCGAGGAGTGTCTGACCATCATAAAACTGTGCAACTGCGTCTTTATCGAGTGCCGATAGCATTTCGTGAGCTCTGGAATGTTGACCAAGAACGTAATGTGTGATGCCAACTTTGGCCCGTAGTTTGGCTGACTTCTCGCCGGTGAGGACTCGTTCCTCGAGGGACTGAATCTCCTGACGAACTTCTGCGTACTGACTGCGGGCAATCGCCCGCTCCAACTGCCGAGCCTGTTCGAATCCGAACGGGCCGTCGCTTTGCAGGAGTTCGCGAACATTCACTGGCTGTGTAGCCGCCAGTAAACTTTCCTTGCTGCGTGTCATCCGCCAACGCTCCCCACACGAGATTTTTCAATGAGTCCAAGCGAATCCAGTAGTTGAAGCCGATACCGCGAACGAACTACCAGAGTCTCACCCAAAGTGTACGGTTTGAGTTTCAAGACCTTCAGCGCCCCGGTGTGAGCCGGTTCGCAAACCGGTAGAGTATATCGACCGGCAGACTCGATGCAAGTCGCAACAGTCAGATAGACGTCCGTTGATCTGAAATCAACCGCGTACTCGATCGGCACGCCAGGCGGAAAATACAAAACCGGGCTCCTGCGCATTCGTCAGCGGGTAACTACTCAGGACCTTGGACCGGTTCAAGTGCTGTCGGACATCGCTGCGGACTTCTTCCAGGGCCGCTTCGTCCAGTCGCTCGTGAGGATATTGTTGCTTGACCAGGTCGATGATCAAGTCCTGAGGCAGCGGGCTAGCCGACGGTTTCGCGGGTTCTTCCGGCTTTTTTTTCTCCGACTTGGCCGGTTCTGCCGCGGACAATGCCGCCCCCGACAAGACCGATCCCGCCGCCAAACCGGCAAATTCTCGCCGCGTCCACGATTCTGCCATCACGTTCCCCCGATACCTGGGATGTTCAAGTTCAGATGCATGGTAACGGATTCCGGATGTTCCGCAAAGTAATTGATGGAAACGGTTGTTAGCAAGCCAAAGCAAATTTCGTTATCGTGATTTTTGTGAGAGGCTCCAACAAAACCCCACCGAGCTTGTCTCGGTGGATTCGGGCCTTTGCACTACGCTGATGCCGGAAGCTCGCCACCACGCACCGCAACCATGGAAAGTCCCGTCATGATGAATCGATCAGCCTGCCTACATCGGCTTTGCGTGTTGCTTCTGCTGTCTCTGGCTGGCATCTCGTTTGACTCTCAAGGTGCAGTGGCTGCTGACCCGCTGCCACCGCTCACCGAAGTCAAAGTCCCCAGTACCGTCGACAAACATCAGCAATCGGTCACGCTGTGGGTCCCGGACAAGGCCGCGACCGAAGCCGTGCCGATCTTCGTCTATCTGCACTCGTGGAGCGGAGACTACACGCAGGATAACTCGATCTGGCAGGCGGAGGCGGTACGCCGCGGCTGGATTTATCTGCACCCCAACTTTCGTGGTCGCAACGATCACCCTGAAGCGTGCGGCTCAGCATTGGCGCGGCAGGACATTCTGGATGCGTTGAGTTACGCGCAACAGAAATACCGCATCGATACCGAACGCATTTACCTGGCGGGCACGTCGGGAGGCGGCCACATGACGATGCTGATGGCCGGCTATCATCCCGATCGCTTTTCGGCGGCTTCGGCCTGGGTGGGAATCAGCGATCTGACTGCCTGGCATCGCTTTCACTCGCCGAATGGCAAGTCGACAAATTATGCCATTATGATGGAAGCCTGCACGGGAGGCAAACCGGGTGATTCCCCGAAAGTGGACGCGGATTACCGCAGCCGGTCCCCCTTGTTTTTCTTGGCCCGGGCGAAGGAGTTGCCGGTCGATATCGCTGCCGGAGTCGAGGACGGTCACTTGGGATCGGTGCCCGTGCGGCACAGTCTACTGGCCTTCAACGAATTGGCGAAGCCGCATCGAATCCCGGAAATCACCGAAGTCGAAATGCAGCAGTTGTGGGAATGGAAGCGACTCAAGACACCGCAGCCAGGCGACACCGCAGCCGATCCCACGTACGGCCGCGACATTCTCTTGCGACGCAAGGCCGGTCCCAGCCGAGTCACGATTTTCCAAGGCGATCACGAAGGCTTACCGAACGCCGCCTGCGAGTGGCTGGCCGCCCAACGCCGCAAGGCGAAGGTTGTTAAACAATAGATCGGGTCGTTCATGTTTCCCATTGGTCCCATTGGTCCCATTGGTCCCATTGGTCCCATAAGTCCCATCAATTCATGGGACACATGGGACTTATGGGACGGATGGGACTTACGAATTCGCGAGAAGTGGCAATTCCTACAACACCGCACGTTCCACGATCATTGCCACGGCGTTGCCACCCCCAAGGCACAAGCTCGCCAGACCGCGTCGCAGGCCGCGCTGTTCTAATGCGCTTAGCAGCGTCACCAACACGCGAGCCCCACTGGCGCCGATCGGGTGGCCCAACGCAATTGCGCCGCCGTGGACATTGATCTTCGCGGGATCAATCTGCAGCTCATTGGCGCAGGCCATCATCTGCGCCGCGAAGGCCTCGTTAAGCTCAAAGAGATCAATGTTCTGAATCTGCAGCCTGGCTTTCGCCAGCACTCCGCGAACCGCTGCCACGGGGGCGATGAAGATGTCCCGCGGGGCCACTCCGCTGGTGTGATAGGCAATGATCTTCGCTTTCCACGGTGTCTGAACTCCGCGCGCCGTTGCCTCGTCGACGACCACCACGGCCGCCGCTCCGTCGTTCAATGTGGATGCGTTTCCCGCGGTCACCGTTCCGTCGCCATTAAAAGCCGGCTTCAGTTTCGCAAGTCCCGCCAGGTCGGTATCGGCCCGCGGGCCTTCATCCTGATCGACGATGATTTCGGACTTCTTGACTTTCACGGTGACCGGCAGGATCTCGGCCTTGAATTTTCCCGCCTGCATCGCCGCTGACGCTTTGGCCTGGCTGTCACTGGCAAACTTGTCCTGGGCCTCACGGGTCACATCGAATTTGCGGGCAATGTGATCAGCGTGGCTGCCCATGTGGCAGTTCTCCATTGCGCACCACAGCCCGTCCAGAATCATTGAATCTTCCAGCTTGCCGTCACCCAGCTTCCAACCGTCACGAGCCCCACGTAACAGATGCGGCGCCCGGCTCATGCTTTCCATCCCGCCGGCGACGATGATGGACGCGTCCCCAGCGCGGATCGCCTGAGCCGCTAGCATCACCGCTTGCAGTCCTGATCCACACATCTTATTGATGGTCAATGCCGAAACCGTATCGGACAGTCCCGCTTTCAATGCCGCTTGACGAGCCGGCGCTTGTCCGACCCCGGCGGTCAGGACCTGCCCCATGATCACTTCGTCCACTCGATCAGCCGCGATTCCCGCTCGTTGCAGAGCTTCTCGAATGACGAGTGCCCCCAGTTCAGGAGCGGACAGCGACGACAAACCGCCCAGAAATTTGCCGATTGGCGTGCGAACTCCGGCCAGAATATACGCGTCTGACATGGCTTATGGTCCCTGAAAAAATGTATTGGCGTGGCTTATGCCGAGATGCTCACTCTACTGGATATCGAAAGACCAAGCGGTTCGGCAGGAGCCTCACCCTCGCATCGACAATGTCGAAAACTTACTTTGCTTCCGTCCGCACCGATACCTGTACCCCGTCCGCGATCCGGTCGCTGGGATGGACGATAACGGTCTCGTGCTCATTGAGCCCCTTGAGAATCTCTGCTTCCAAACCGTTGCGGTGGCCGATCTCGACAGATTGCTGCTGGGCTCGGCCCTCCACGACTTTGAAGACGGACCACTGACTCCCCTTGCGGAACAGGGCACTCGTGGGAACTTTCAACACGCTGTCGCTCTCCCACAGGATGATCTCGGCCTCAACGCGGTAACCGTCCCCCAATGTCGATCGCTGTTCGGGCGGGTCGATCAGGTCGACGATCACGTACACCCGTTGCTCTTCGACTCCCAGGGCCGAAATCTTCGTAAAGGCGGCCGGTTCCACGACGCGGACGATTCCGTGTAACGGCTCCGGTCCCCCCCACGCATTGACGATCACCTTGGCCTGAGGAGGGATCTGCACGGCGTCGCTCGATAGGACGTCGATTTCCATCTCCAACCGTTGCGGATCACCGACTTCAACAATGTTCGTCCCCGCCGTGATTGGGGTGGCGCTTTCCTTCAGCTTACGGAGCACCTTGCCCGAGATCGGCGCGAAGATTTCATAGTTCTGTTTCGCATCCGGGTTGGACTGGGCAGAGTCATCTTTCCCGGCTGGCGGCTTGACCTGCCACATCGCCAACCGAGCCCACTCCATTTCAAAACGCGCAATATCGACCGCCAGCTTGGAAGCGTTGTATTCTTCCCGTCGCCGGGAATCGTCCAATTCCGCGTTCTCCAGTTCTTCGTCAGTCGCGGCTTTGCTGTTCTTCAGCCGCTGAATGCGTGACAGATGGTTTTGTGAATTCAGCATCGCCTTCTGCGCCGTCTGCTCGGCCAGGCTGGCCTTCTGCAGGGTCAGTTCGGACATCTTCAGTTTGGCTTCTGCCTGGGCAAGCGTTCGGGCATCCAGATTGTTCGGCAGATCGGGCTGCAATTGGGCGACGACCGTCTTCATCGCCGTGACGCTGTCGCCCGGTTTCAGTTCCACTCGCAGCAACTGACCTGAAAGGGGTGATGAGACCAGGTAGCGATCCTTGATCCGCGTCTTGCCGTCTTCGCTGACGGTCACGCGCAAGGTCCCCCGCGTGACATGCTCGAGATCGGCAGCCACCGGCTTGGGCAATAATCCGTACCCGATCCCCGCGACAACCGCCGCCGCGACGCCCCACAGGGAAATGCGTTTCATCCAACGTAACACGATACACTACTCCCGAGTCTTCAAGACGGCGATCAAATCGAGATGGTCGAGCTTCCGTCGCACCACCAGCCCCGAAGCCACTGCCGCCACTGCCACCACCGATACCGCCATCGACAACGTCTTCGGTGAGACCACCAATGGTATGCGATACAGTTCTGTATCCAGAAATGTGGTGACGATTTTTCCCAATCCGAAGCCGAGCAAGATGCCCAGCGGAATGGCAAACAGCGTCAGCACAGCCAGTTCGCCCAGCAGAATGAATGAGATCTCGCCGCGCGTCAGGCCCAGCACGCGCAGGCTGGCCAGTTCGCGGCCCCGTTCCGACAGCGCGATGCGGGCCGTGTTGTAGACCACGCCAAACGCAATCACGCACGCAAACATCAAATTGAAAAACTGCATCTGCAGCATGTTTTCCATGACGGTCTCGCGGAAGCTGCGGATCGAAGCCTCCTTGATCGTCACGCTGGCGACCTTGGGGGTTTCCTTCAGTTTTTTGTAGAGTTCGTCGCGATGCTTTTGATCCACCAGCAACTGGATCGTGTTGACCAGATCGCCATCTTTCATGAGGCGATTCAAAGCGTGCAGGTTCATATAGGCCGACAACCCGAAGTGTTCGGTCACCAGTGCCGCAATAGGAATCTGCCAAGTGGGCTGGGCTCCTTCCAGGACTTCAATCGTAACGATATCGCCCCGTTTGACTCCCAGCAGACTGGCCAGCTTGGTGTTGATCACCAGGCCGGCCTCGGGCAACCGGATCGGCAATTCTTCCGCATCGACCAGATGACTCAATTGTGGATTCATCTGCAAGCCGGCGATTGCCACGCGTCGCTCATGATGTCCGAACCGCATCTTGATCCCCACCATCCGCCCCGGTTCCGTCCGGATCACGCCCGGCATGTGCTGCAATTCGTAGAGTGCCGACAGCGAGTAGGGCTCCACAAATGCGACACTGACATGCTGCCGCTGCACGACTTGAAACTGCAGTTCCAGTAGGAAATTCAACGAATCAGTCGAAAAGTGTCCGAGGATGATGATTGAAACAGACAGGGCGATTCCCAGCGAGGAAAACATCGCCTTGAACGGACGGCGTTCGATGTTTCGCACGATGATCCGCGACGTCTGCGAGAGCCACGAGTTCAATCCCAGACGTTCGAAAATGGTCGGCCGAAAGCTGGCCGGTGGCTCGGGACGCATGGCTTCCGCTGGAGGCAACGACACGGCCTTATGGATCACACCGACCGTACCCAGGATGGCCGAGGTGGCCGAGACTGTGAACGAGCCCAGCACCACGTGCATCGGCAGCATGAACACCAGCGATGGGAACCGATAGAACTTGGTGTAGAGATTCATGATCTGCATGCCCAGCATGCACCCGACCCCCAGACCGATCAGCTCACCACACAGGACCACCACGATCACCATCTTCAGATAGTGCCAGGCAATGGCCAGATTGGAATACCCAAACGCCTTCAACGCGGCAATTTGGTCCCGCTGCAAAGCGATAATGCGCGAGAGCACCACGTTCAGCAGAAATGCCGCCACGAGCAGAAAGATGCCCGGCACAATCAGCCCCATCCGCTTCAGGTTGCTGATTTCGTCCGAGATAAACTTGTTGGAGATCTGGTCGCGGCGACCTCGTGCGCCCATCCCACCGTAAGGGCGCGTGATGCGATCCAGCGAACGCAGCACTTCCGCCTCATTGGCATCCGACGTCAGGTCGAGGCAGATATCATTGAAGGCCCCCTGCATGTCGAACGCCGCGGACAGAGCGACTTCACCCATCCAGAAGATGCCGAACCGCGTATCATCGGGCACCAGTTGGCCCGCTCGAATCTGGTAGACATATTCCGGGGACAGGGCAATCCCGACGATTTCCAGTTCCTTGCGCCGGCCGTTGATGATCGCCGTGACCTTGTCACCCGGCTTCAACCCGTGCATCTTCGCGAAGCCTTCGCTGCACAGGGCCTCGTCGGGGGAATTCGGTTCGATGTAGCGTCCCGAACGCAGATACAACGCATTCAGCGCCGGGGCCGAGTGCTCAGGGACGGAAATCAAACGTCCGACCGCCGGTTCCGTCATGCCGGTCACGTCGAGTGTCACATCGCGCACGACTCGTAACTGCATCTGCGAGACGCCCGGAATTTCCGCGATGTATTTGCCGACGGAGAGGGGTGCTCGCTTCACATTGCTGAAGACCCGGGCGAACCGGGACTGTTCGTAGTAAGACTGCTGCGTGAAGGATAGGCCGGCGAGTGCGCTTTGCGTCATGATGAACGTGCCGACGCCGCAGGCAATCACCGCGCAAATCGCCAGCAACTGCCCCCACATCTGGAGCACGTCCCGCAGCAATTTGCGATCAAGGGCGGTCATCTGTTTCTGTCTTCACCACTGCAATTCGCGCGGCTGTTGTTTGTGTTGATTGGTTTTCACATGACTAATCCGGCCGCTAGCCACCGAGATCACCCGGTCGGCCATTCCGGCAATCGCGGCGTTGTGCGTGATCACGGCGGTCGTCGTCCCCAGTTCGCGGTTCACCCGTTCGATCACTTCGAGAACCACAATTCCCGTCTCGATATCCAGCGCCCCGGTCGGTTCATCGCACAGCAACACATCCGGCCGTTTCGCAATGGCGCGGGCAATGGCCACTCGCTGTTGTTCGCCGCCTGACAACTGGGCTGGAAAATGGTCCAGGCGATGGCCTAGATTCACCATCTCCAATGCCTCTTCCGGCCGCATTGGGTTCTGAGCAATTTCGGTCACCAGCGCGACATTCTCTTTCGCGGTCAGGCTGGGAATCAGATTGTAGAATTGAAACACGAATCCGACATGACGTCTGCGATAGCCTGTCAGCAGGGCATCGTCATTCGAAGTGAGATCTTTTCCGCGATAACTGACATGTCCGGCCGTGGGAACGTCCAGTCCGCCGAGAATATTCAACAGCGTCGACTTGCCGCTGCCGGAAGGCCCCAGCAGCACGACGAATTCGCCCTCGAACAGGTCCAGGTCCACCCCGCGCAGGGCATGAACTTCGACTTCACCCATCCGATAAATCTTGGTGATTCCTCGAGCACAGTAGACGCTTTTGGCGCCGACGCGGCTGGGAACCATCTCGGGGGTGGAAGTATCAGAAATGAGATCCAAAGAATCAGGCATCAAATTGGTACGCAGCCGTACCACTCCCGTGTGTCCACCCAGCAGACCCAGGAACCTCGACCGAGGTTCGGAATCCAATAACCGCAAACGTCGCTGGATGATAACCGGAACGTCACGATCTGCGGATGGCAATCAGAACAACTGACATTCGCGCCCGTGTACTTAAAAACGCTAACAAAACCTCTGCGTCAGTTCAGAACCGCCTGAAATACTGCGGTTCTGAACTTCCACAACCGGTTTTGTTAGGGGTTCTCAGTCGCATTATAGAAAACAACGGCATTGCGGCTGGATCAGGATCAGGGCAGTCACGCGATTTCCTGATTTCAAGAACCAGGATTGCCGTGCCAGAAAACGCCACTAGAATCGACCGCATTCTGCCTGGAACCTGTGGAGAATCCCCTTGAGTCTCTTTCCTCGTGATGAAATCCTCGCGCGCCTGCGGGCCAAGGTCGCTCAGAAAATTCCCATCGTCGGCGGCGGTGCGGGAACCGGACTGAGTGCCAAAATGTCTGAAGCGGGCGGTATCGACCTGCTGGTGATCTACAATTCGGGCCGCTTTCGCATGGGGGGACGCGGATCCCTGGCCGGAATGATGCCGTATGGCGACGCCAATGCCATCGTGATGGACATGGCACGAGAAGTCCTGCCGGTGGTTTCCAAGACCCCGGTCCTGGCGGGTGTCTGTGGCACCGACCCGTTCCGGATCATAAAACTGTTCTTGCGCGACGTCCAGCAGGCGGGATTTTCCGGCGTGCAGAACTTTCCCACGGTCGGACTGATTGACGGCAAGTTCCGTCTCAATCTGGAAGAAACCGGCATGGGCTACGGTTTGGAAGTCGACATGATCCGGCAGGCCCATGAGATGGGACTGCTGACGACTCCCTATGCCTTCAATCCCGAAGAAGCCGCCGCGATGGCTGCCGCAGGTGCCGATATCCTGATCCCTCACTGCGGACTGACGACGAAGGGCAGCATCGGGGCCTCAACCGCCATGACGCTGGCCGAAGCAGCCTGGGCCGTCCAGGACATGTGTGACGCGGCGAAGCGAATCAATCCCGAGATCCTGGTCCTGTGTCACGGCGGCCCGATTGCAGAACCATCAGACGCCCAGTACATCCTCGATCACACCACAGGCGTCGTGGGCTTCTACGGAGCCAGCAGCATGGAACGCTTACCAGTCGAACCAGCAATCGAAAATCGCGTGCGCGAGTTTACACGGCTGAAGTTTTCGTGAGTGAATACAAGCTCGAAGCGCAAGCGAGTGCATTCCCCGATCGCCGAGGAAATGCACTCGCTTGCGCTGTTTGAAGTTGCGCATTTCGCACGCGAATGCAGATGAAGGACTTTTTTGGGGAACACTGATCTACACTAATCTACGCTAATCCAGAAAAAGACCAATCGTGGGGCGTCACACTTTCTTGTCTTGATTAGCGTAGATTAGCGTAGATCAGTGTTCCCATAATGTATTCTCAATCCCTCAAGATGATCAGTCATAGGAATCAACCGTTCCCCGATTTCGTCCAGAGCGCAACTTCAAAACTTGCGCTTCGGGCTTGTATTTGTCCGTCGATTGCTGTTTGAACGACACCTCTCCTAAGACGGTAACCATCCGAGCGATCTCTCCACCGCTCGTTGCCAGGTGCCATACAGTTGAGCTCGGGTTGCTGCAGGGAGATCGGGTTGGAATTCTCGATCGAGTGCCCAGTTGCTGGTGATTTCCGACTGGTCCTGCCAGTACCCCACGGCCAGCCCGGCCAGGTAAGCCGCCCCCAGGGCCGTCGTTTGCTGAACCACCGGCCGCTGCACGTGGGTCCCTAAAATGTCTGCCTGAAACTGCAGCAACAGGTTGTTGGCCGAGGCGCCCCCATCCACTTTTAACATTCGCAGTTTGATACCGGCATCGTCCTGCATCGCTTCCAGGATGTCCCGCGTTTGATACGCCATCGATTCCAAGGCGGCGCGGGCCAGGTGGGCCCGACCCGAACCGCGAGACAATCCCACGATCGTCCCGCGGGCCTGCGAATCCCAATACGGCGCTCCCAAACCCACGAGGGCCGGTACGAAATAGACCCCTCCGTTATCCGGGACTTCCAGCGCCAGGGCTTCCATCTCGTCCGCCGACTTGATGATCTTCAATTCGTCGCGCAACCACTGCACCGCGGCCCCCGCGATGAACACCGAGCCCTCCAGGCAGTACGTCACCTGTTTGCCGATTTGCCAGCCGATCGTCGTCAGCAGACCATGCCGCGACGGAATCGCGAACGGTCCCGTGTTCAACAACATGAAACAACCAGTCCCGTACGTATTCTTCGCGCTGCCGGATTGAAAACAGGCCTGTCCGAACATCGCGGCCTGCTGATCGCCCGCGGCTCCTGACAGGGGGATCGGTCGGCCAAACAGTTCAGGCGCCGTTTGCCCGTAGATTTCGCTGTTCGAGCGGACCTCGGGCAGCATCGCCTTGGGAATATTCAACAGCTTCAGCAACTCGTCATCCCACTGCAGCGTTTGGATGTTGAACAGCAGGGTGCGGCTGGCATTGCTGACATCGGTGATGTGCAGCTTTCCCCCCGACAATCGCCACAGCAGATAGGAATCGATGGTCCCAAACAGGATATCGCCACGCTCGGCCAGGTTGCGCAAGCCGGGCGTTTGATCGAGCACATGTTTAATTTTCGTCCCGGAAAAGTAGGCGTCGATGACCAGTCCGGTCTTATCGCGAAAGGTTTTCTCAAGTCCCTGTGCCTTCAAACGATCACAAATCGGGGCCGAGACGCGGCTTTGCCAGACGATCGCGTTGCCGACCGTGCGCCCGGAACTCCGTTCCCACAGCACCGTCGATTCACGCTGGTTGGTAATCCCGATCGCAGCCACCTGATCGGCACCGATACCGGCTTTCGTGAGAGCCTCACGGGCGACTGCCAGTTGCCGATTCCAGATTTCTTCAGGATCGTGTTCCACCGCCCCCGGCTGCGGATAGATCTGGCGGATCTCCTGCTGAGCCACCGACTGAACCCGGCCCGCCGCAGAGAAAACAATCGCCCGGCAGGAAGTGGTGCCTTCATCCAGGGCCAGAATGTATTGGGTGGAGGTCATGATGTTGGTCCGTCTGAATTCAGATTGCGCCCGACGGGAGGGTGAGGCTCCTGCCGAACCGCTAAGTCTGGCCAGGTCGCATTATGATAATTACAACGGCAGACGTTCACCGATCCCCTCTTTCACTGCCAGTTCCAGCAGTTTCGCGGACAGCGCCAAGTCTTCAATCGCCAGTCCTACCGACTTGAACAACGTGATCTGATCGGGGGTGCCTCGGCCGGGCGTGCGGCCCGACACGACCTCGGACAATTCGTGCATCAGACGCCAGTCGGTCGCCCCATTTTCGAGCGCCGCGACGAAATCTCCCGCTTCCAACCGGCACTGGGCGATGCTGTCGCAAACGATGATGTCCGCCCGTTGCACGGTCGTTACGTCGAGTTCTGTTTTCTCGAGGAAGTTCGAACCGACCGCGTTGATGTGCGTCCCCTCGTCCAGCACGCGGCCGTCGAACAGCGGGGCCCGTGTCGTGCTGGCACAGATGACGATGTCTTTCTCTGCCGCAGCCTCATCGGGACTGTGGACGGCAACGACTCGCGTGTTGCAGTATTCGGACATCTCGTCGGCAAATGCCCGGCGACGTTCTTCGTTCCGGCTGTAGACTTCGACCACTTCAATCTCGCACACGGTGCAGACCGCCTTCAATTGCGTACGCGCCTGGTGCCCCGTTCCAAACAATCCGACGACCTTGGAATCAGGGCGAGCCATATAGGAGGTCGCCACGCCGCTGGCCGCGCCCGTTCGCAGTTGGCCGAGATAGTCCGCTTCGATCAGCGCCAGCAGCGATCCATCCTTCTGACTGTACAGGCCCACGAGAAACCGCGTTCCCGCTGCGGTCGTGGTGTACGTCTTCCAGGCCACCATCCCCAAATAATCGGCCGCCGCCGACATCGTGTGCAGGTAAATACCGGGTGCGTGGGCTCGCTGGCGGGGGACATTGGAAGCGTGTCCCTCGGCAAGCTGTTGGAAAGCCTCGTCAACGACGTCGATGGCCAACTCCATATCAAGGAGTTCTCGGACGTCGGATTCCTGCAAGTAGAGCGCGCTCATGGAAGAATCCTTCGGTGTCAATCCATTGGGAAGTGCAGCGAGAAAGGCCCGACAGGCAGGAATGATCGACAACTCCGATCACGATCGATCTGAGTCATCTGCAACAATCCCTGCATGCCATCTTCACGCATTTGCGCAAGTCTGTCCATCAAGCGGGATCGAGAATCGATTTGTCATGTGCGTAAAAAAAGACCGCCTGGGGAGGCGGTCTGACGATCTTGAGGCAAATCAGGCAATGGCTGGGCGAGCCTTGATCGTTTCGAGCGACTTGGCGATCATCTGCCGCGAATCGCGGGCTTCCAGGATCGTCTGCCGGAAAATGTGAGCGTAGGGAATGCCGGGCAGGGTCAGGATCTCATCGTTGCCCTTGCCGCCGATCAGCACCAAGTCCGCCGCCTTGTAAAACTGCTGGCCGGGCAATTCCCGAATCAACACATCGGTGACATCCGTCAGGGAGACTTCTTTGACCTTGCGATTTCCCAGGGAATTCCAGATCTGCATCGAGCGATTCGTCAGTCGATAACGGAATCCGGTCACCTTTTGCAAGAAGTACAGACCCGCAGCGATGGGTGCCGTCGGGAGTACAAACAGGAGATTGGAGAGTTTCACTCCCATGATCCGTAACGGAATCGATTCGTACATCGACCCAAACACACGGCCCAGGCCATACGCGGCAACCGACGGATAGACCGTCATGATTTCAACTTCCGAAGAAGCTGCTACACCGGAAATCGCCGCCGGCTTCTTTCCCGAAGACATGCGCTACACTCCACCCAAAAGAAATTGACGGACACCGCAGCACCCCGGCAAATGCGGGACGGACTACGGGTTGATTTTGGACCCCAGCACAATACCACACTATAGCAGATCGCCTCAACTGATTCCAGTTTCACGACCAGGGCTATCGCCAAGTAGGGGTTGACTGCGTTGGATAGAATAGAGTGAGTTTGTGGAGGACAAGTTGGCTTTCAAGGAGGGTTATTCATGTTACCGGCTCGCGCCGGGAGCCTGTTGGCTTATTTGGCCGAGGTTCCCGATCCCCG
>CAMAVF010000008.1 GCA_945861445.1 Planctomicrobium piriforme
AGTGCTGCCGCCGAGCAAGTCAGCTCCAACGTGTCGATGGTGGCCACGGCCGCGGAAGAGATGGGGGCGAGCATCAAAGAAATCGCCAAGAGCGCCAACGAGGCGGCCCGCGTCGCGACGACGGCCGTTAAGGTGGCGGAGAGCACCAACGCCAAGGTGGCCAAGCTTGGGGAATCGAGCGCCGAGATCGGTAACGTGATCAAAGTGATTACGTCAATCGCCCAACAGACGAATCTGCTCGCCTTGAACGCCACGATTGAGGCCGCCAGAGCCGGCGAGGCCGGCAAGGGATTTGCCGTGGTCGCCAACGAGGTCAAAGAACTGGCCAAGCAGACCGCCAAAGCGACTGAAGACATCAGCCGTAAGATCGAAGCGATCCAAGGCGATACCAAGGGGGCCGTCGAGGCGATCGCGCAGATCGGCCAGATCATCAATCAGATCAACGACATTCAGAATACCATCGCCAGTGCGGTGGAAGAGCAAACGGCGACGACCAGCGAAATCGGCCGCAATGTGACCGAAGCGGCCAAGGGGAGCAGCGAGATCGCGCAGAACATCATGGGCGTGGCCCAGGCGGCCCGGAGCACGACGGAAGGGGCGAACAACACCCAGACTTCGGCGAACGAGTTGTCCCAGATGGCAGCGGCATTGCAGAAAGTCGTCGCACAATTTCGATATTAGACTTGTGCTGTAATCGAGATATTTCGACACTACGCACCGTGGCGATCCCAATCTGCGGAGTACAACAATGCGGGCGCTGGTCATCGACGATTCCCGGGCCGTGCGGATGATCATCGGCAACATCCTCCGCGAGGCGGGGATGGACGTGCTCGAGGCCGGGGACGGCCAGCAGGGGGTCAACCAGCTCGACGAGAACCCGGATATTGAACTGATCCTGGTCGATTGGAACATGCCCGTCATGAATGGATATGAATTCATTCAAGCCGTTCGCGCCCAGCAAATGTATGATCACATCCGAATCATGATGGTGACGACCGAAGCCGAAAGCGAACAGGTCACGAAGGCCCTCAATGCCGGGGCCAACGAATATTTGATGAAGCCCTTCACGAAAGAAGTGCTGATCGCCAAACTGAGCATGCTCGATGTTTTGGAGTATTGAATCAGGGGGGGCTCGGCAGCCAATCTGTGATTTCAGGTTGAAACGGAAAGTTCGTCGTGAATAAAGCTCGCATCCTGGTCGTCGACGATTCCGTTGTGATTCGCCGTAGCGTCAGCGATGAACTCGGTCGCGATCCCGTGTTGGAGGTCGTCGGCACGGCCTCCAACGGCAAGATCGCCCTCGCGAAGATTCCCCAGGTCAACCCGGATATCGTCATCCTCGACATCGAGATGCCCGAGATGGACGGACTGGAAACACTCCGCGAATTGCGGAAGGTTTATCCCAAACTGCCGGTCATCATGTTCAGTTCGCTCACGGAACGCGGTGCGATCGCGACGCTCGAAGCGCTCGCCCTGGGAGCCAGCGATTATTTCGCCAAGCCCTCGAATACCGTCGGTCTGGACGCCTCACTGAAGGTCATTCGCGAAGAACTGATCCCCTCCATCAAGGCCCTCTGTCGCCTCAGCCCGGTGGTCTCGCAGCCCGCGAAGCCAGCTGTGCGACCGGCCCGGACGAGCAAGATCGAGGTCGTTGCGATCGCCGCATCGACCGGCGGGCCGAACGCGCTGGCCGATCTCTTTCGCCAGATCCCCGCCTCATTCCCCGTGCCGATCCTGATCGTCCAACACATGCCGCCGATGTTCACGAAACTGTTGGCCGACCGGATGTCGACGCAATGTGCGATTCGCTGCCATGAGGCCGTACCGGGTGAGGTCCTGAAACCGGGACACTGCTGGATCGCACCCGGCAATTTTCATCTGACCGTTTCAAGATTTGGCTCGGAAGTGCGCGTCCACACCAATCAGAATCCCCCTGAAAACTCGTGCCGGCCGGCGGCTGATGTCCTGTTCCGATCGGTGGCCGAAGTGTTCGGCGCCGCCACGCTGGGTGTCGTGCTGACGGGCATGGGGCAAGATGGCCTGCGCGGTTGCGAGGCCATTCGCGACGCGGGTGGCCAGGTGATTGCTCAAGACGAAGCGACGTCGGTCGTCTGGGGCATGCCGGGGTTCGTCGTCCGTGCCGGCCTGGCCGACCGCGTCCTGCCGCTGCCGCAGATCGCCGATGAAATGAATCGACGGGTCGCTGGAAAGACAGCGCCATGACAGACGCCGATTTCGACTACATTCGGAAACTGCTCGTCGACCGCAGCGCGATCGTGCTGGGTGACGACAAACGCTACCTGGTCGAAGCCCGCCTGGCGCCCGTGATCGGCCAACTGAACCTGCCGTCCATAAGTGATCTCGTCGGCAAGCTCCGCTTTGAATCGAATAACGGACTGGCCACCAGGGTGGTGGAAGCGCTGGTAACCTCCGAGACCTCGTTCTTCCGCGACATCTCGCCGTTTGAGGTGCTACGCAAGACGGTCATCCCCGAACTCATCGCGGCGCGCGCGTCCGAACGCAAATTGACGTTCTGGTCCGCGGCCTGTTCGACGGGTCAGGAGCCCTACACCATCGCACTCACCTTACGTGAGTATTTTCCGGAACTCGCCAACTGGCAGATCACGATTCTCGGCACCGACATTTCCACCGACGTGATCGCCAAGGCGAAACAGGGTGTCTACAGTCAATTCGAAGCGAATCGGGGATTGCCGGCAAAGTTAATGGTGAAGTATTTTCAACAGAGCGGGACCACCTGGCAGCTCGACGCCGCGATCCGGAACATGGTTGAATTCCGGCAGTTCAACCTGGCTGCGGCCTGGCCCATGCTGCCCAAGTTCGACGTGATCTTCCTGCGGAATGTCATGATCTATTTCGATGTCAGCACCAAGCGAGAAATCCTTGCAAGGGTCGAGCGGACGCTCGCTCCGGACGGATTGCTGGTCCTCGGCGGGGCAGAAACCACGCTGAATCTGACCGAGGCATTTGTCCGGGTGGAGCGCATGAAGGCGGGTTATTATCAACGGGTGGCTAGAGAATGTGGTCACACAATAATTCTTCGAAAGAGCCAGTCATGATGGATGTCGATTTGCCCCCGGGCGCACAACCGGTCGACGGCGCGATGCAGTCGGAATTCGTCGCGCCGCTGGCTGAAGCGGCTGGCGTTGCCTTCCGTGAAGTTGCGGGATCCGAGATCTTCCTTCAGACTGCGTTCCGCATTTCGACACCGGTCGATTTCGGCGACCGGTCGGCATTGATCGAACTGACGTTTCCATCAGGTCCGGGCGCACTCGTCTTAAGCGTCACCGACACCGCCGCCCAGGCCCTGGCCAGCCGCGTGCTCGCCGGACAGGAACTCACGCTGGACGGACCGCTCGTTGACGACTGCCTCGGTGAGATTGCCAACGTCATCGCCGGGCAGGGCAAAGCCATGCTCTGGGGCACCGATCGGCATTACACGTTTGGAACACCACGAGTGGCGTCGGGACCTGGCCGGGCAGCACTCTTCGGCAGCCGACTCAATTGGATCGTCCTGAGATTTCAAAGCGAACTCGGACCGATTTCGCTGCAAATCACGGAAGTCACGTCCGCGAAGTGAGCGTTTCAGTCGTGCGACCCGTCGCCGCGGCAATTGATTGGGCGAGTTGTTTGAGATCAAACGGCTTCATCAGGAGCACGGTTCGCGGAGCACCCAGGACCGTACCGGCCTGGGTCGTATCCGATTCGCTGCTCATCAATACAAATCCAACGCCGGCACACTCGGGGTCATCCCGCAAAAGCGCGGCGAGTTGCACGCCGGTCATGTCAGACAGATGCATGGTGCTGATGATGGCGTGAGCCCGTTGCTCCTTGACGAGGGTCACGGCCTGTGCCCCTGAACCGGTCGAATGGACCTCGGTCAAACCCAGACTGGTCAAATAGCTTTTAAAGATCGAACTCTGTGTGCGAGACGGTTCGACCAGCACCAAGACCAGATCGGCCAGACGGCCCGCATCTGACAGCGACGGATTGGTTCCCCCGGGACTCAAGATGTTTGAGACAACCAGCGACGACCCGGCCCCGGCGATTGTCGTCACATGGAACTTGCCTAAACTGGGATCAACATTTGTGGCGGCTGAGACCGGCCGATCCGTCAGACCTTTGACCTGTGGCTTCAGGGCCTCGAGCAGGCGTATCACTTCGGTCATGTCGGCGGGACGGTCGGCGACCTTCTTGGCGACCATTCGTTCGAACGCCGCAACCAGCGCCAGGGGCACTTCCGGCCGTTCCGCCCGCAGATCCGGAATCTTGCCTTCGCGGTGCTGCAGCATCAGTCCCATCAACGACGTGGAACCGTACGGCGGCTTTCCCGTCAGTAGGAAGTAGAACGTGCAACCCAGGCTGTAGATGTCCGCGCGCTGGTCGATCGTGGTCGAATCAATCGCCTGCTCGGGGGGCATATAATCGACCGTACCCAGGATGCCGCCCGCCTGCGTAATGGAGAAATTGTTGGTCTCGGTATCCGCGTTCAGCCCGGTCAGGCGGGCGAGGCCCAGGTCGGCCACTTTGATGATGCCGTCGGTCGTCAGCATCAGGTTGGCGGGCTTGATATCGCGGTGGACGATTCCCTTGGAATGAGCCAGTTCCAGACCTGCCGCGGCCTGTGCGGTGTAATCGACCGCAGCGCTGACCGCCAGGGGACCGCGTTGCTGAACTTCCGAGGCCAGATCCCGGCCGTCGACATATTCCATCACCAGGAAATGTCCGACTTCGGCTTCATCGGCATCGTAGGCCATCACGATGTTCGGGTGGGCCAGTTGGGCGATCGTCTCGACTTCCCGCTGAAATCTCTGGACGAACGACTCCTGCCCGGCGATCTCCGTGGACAGCAATTTCACCGCCACAATGCGTTTCATCCGGCGATGGCGAGCTTTATAAACAGCCCCCATGCCCCCCGCACCCAGCTTCGACAAGATGTCATAATTCCCGGCACGAAGTCGTTCAAAATGTCGCCCGACGACCGCCTCGGCCTGGAACTCGGTGAGCACCTGCGCGTCGATGAGACCTCGAATCCCCGTCTGCGCGTCGGGTGACCGGGTGAGCAACTCATTCTGTTTTGCCAGCTCATCATCGGAAAGCAGGCCGGAATCCTGCAGATTGTGCACGAATTCTTTGGGAGAAATATCAAAAGTCAATCGACATTCGGGCATGCGCAGTTTCTCGATACCGTTCCAGAACGGTGAGCGACGGGTTCAGCAAGCGGGATACCTTCCGGGCGGGCGATGGTCGCTGCAGTGTGAGCCACTCCATTGTGAACGCGCCTTCAAAAAATGTCTACTGACTCGCCTTGCCAAACAGTGCCCAATGGTATCCAAGTTCGAGCGTTGGAAAAGGCGGGTTTCGACAGGTTTGAAAGGCACGTCATTCAAAGTCGTGACACTGCTTCAGGTCGGCGCCATTCGGCGTGGCTTGCATTCGGACTTATTTGCCGACCTTAAGCAGTGAGGTGGTTGGCGTGCGAGTTGCGAGGAGCACTGCTTAGGTGCGGATTGGAAGTGGACTCTGAAACTCAATTCCACCTGCGTCACTCCGAAACAGAGGCACGAACCGAAAACGGTGCGACTCCTTCTGACTTGGTTCGATATCATCCGGTCAAAACCAGCGGGACACTGGCGGTCCTCGATCGAGAACCGCCAATGTCCCTATCTGGTCGAGCACCTGCGGTGGTCAGTTCCGGATGTCGATGACTGCGATGTCGCGCGTTGCGAGGTTGCTATCGACTCCGCCGATGTTCGTGATCTGGATGTTGACCGTGCGGGTCACTCCGATGCTTGTGTCGACGTGGAAATTCAGGCGTCGCATCAGATTATCAACGGCGGATGTGGTGGTGTTACTATTGAACTTGACGACCAGGTCGGGATGCCTGTTCCCTCGGCCGCCGCTGAATGTTCCAATCTGTTGGCCGTCGAAGAACACCTTGCGTCCCTTGAGACTGATCCGGTCTTCACCAGGCCCATACGGGTAGATGTTGAGACGATCTTTTCGATCGCGATTCGTGACGATCGATGCCGTCAGCGTCGCATTGGAATAATCCGGATTTGCGACATCGTTGTAGGTAAAGGTGGAGTCAGGCGAAACAAATGCGGGGATGCGTCCCATGTGGAAGATGCCGTGAGCATGGGGAATCATGATCGTGGGGCCTCCTTGAACATCGGTCACATTCACGACCACGACGGCATCCGCCGACCGCACCGGGTTGACACTATCCGTGACACGCACATTCAAAGTGAACACAGTCGTGACTTCGAAGTCGAGAGGCACGGAATTGGCCACGGTGATTTCGCCGGTCGCGGGATTGATGGCGAACGCGCCGCTGTCATTTCCGCTGACGATCGAATAGGTCAGTGTTTGGGCCGGCAAGTCGCCGTCGGTGGCAGCGACGGCTCCCACCGCTGTTCCGACTGCGGAATCTTCGGCAATTGAAAACGTCGGCGAGCCATCGATGAAGATGGGGTCGAGGTCGTTGACGGGCGTTACAGTAATTGTCAGTGCCTGTGCCGTCGAACCTGCCGGAATCGTATCGGCAGTGACCGTGACCGTCACGTCGTAGATGTTGTTCGCCCCCTGATCAGTTGGTGCTTCGAAATTTGGACTGGTGACGAACGTGATCTCACCCGTTGCCGAATTGATATTGAACAGTCCCGCGTCGACGCCCGACAGCGTGTAAGTGAATGTCTGGGCGACCACCGGGGTGGCGTTGACATCCAGGATCACCGTGGCCGGGGGGGTATTCTCGGCGACACTGGCAGTCGCCGGACTGGTGATGTCAGGCGGGAGGAACGCGGCATCGTTGTCCGTGATGTTCACGGTCGCTGTCAGGTTCGCCGGGGTCAAGTCAAATGTAATGGCGGGATCATGCACACCGAATCCGGTCAACGTCGCGATGACCGTCTCCGTGGTTTCGATGATCGTATCGTCGATGACGACCACGTTGATGTCGGCGAATGTTTGTCCGGCCAGGATCGTGACCGTACCGGTCAAGGCGGCGTAGTCGGAGTCTGGCGTCGCAGTTCCCAGGATCGAATACTGAATCACGGTGGCAGTCGCGCTGACAGCCGATTGAGTGACCCTGAACTGGCCATTCGTGGGTGTGCCGGCTTCGGCTCCGTCGGTGATTTTCGTGATGGAAACCGTTGCCAGATCGTCATTCGTGATCGTTCCCGTACCCACCGCACCCGAGATGATGCTGGCGGCGACCACGGGCGCGACCGGGATGATCGTACCGAGCGTCACAGAGAAGGTTTCGTTACCTTCCACGAGCGTATCGCCGTTTACAGTGACGGTGATTGTCTGTGTTTCACCAGCGGTTCCCAGGAAGATCAGCGGGCTGGTTGTGACGACCGTATAGTCGGCATTGTTTGTCGTGAGATCAACCAGATTGAAGGCGACGGTAAAGCCACCCGCGACCGCTTCCGGCGAAGTTACGGTGAACGTCATCGTGGTCGGACCGACATTCCCTTCGACGACGGTCGGACTGCTGATCGTCAGCGTGTTCGTGTCGTCGTTGGTGATTGTTCCCGTGCCCACCGCACCCGAGATGATGCTGGCGGCTGCCACGGGTGCGACCGGAATGATCGTACCGAGTGTCACCGTAAAGGCTTCGTTGCCTTCGACGGTCGTATCGCCATTCACGGTGACGGTAATCGTTTGAGTTTCACCAGCGGTGCCCAGGAAGACCAGCGGGCTGGTCGAAACGACCGTATAGTCGGCACCGCTCGTCGAGAGATCGGCCACATTGAAGGCCGCCGTGAAGCCACCTTCAACCACGGCCGGCGAAGTGACGGTGAACGTCATCGTCGTCGGACCGACATTTCCTTCGACGACGGTCGGACTGCTGATCGTCAGCGTGTTGGTGTCGTCGTTGGTGATCGTGCCCGTGCCCACCGCACCCGAGATGATGCTGGCGGCAACCACAGGAGCAACCGGTGTCACCGTGCCCAACGTCACGGTGAAGGTCTCGTCGGCTTCGACGACCGTGTCACCATTCACCGTGACGGTGATCGTGTGGGTCTCGCCGACGGTCCCCGTGAAGATTAGCGGGCTGCTCGTCAGGACGGTATAGTCGGCACCGTTCGCTGTGAGATCAGCGACGTTGAAGGCCACCGTAAAGCCACCATCGACCGCGACGGGGGACGTGATGGTGAACGTCATCGTGGTCGGTCCGGCATTCCCTTCCATGACCGTCGGACTGCTGATCGTCAGCGTGTTCGTATCGTCGTTGGTGATCGTGCCCGTGCCCACGGCATCCGAGATGATGCTGATGACGGCCACGGGTGCGACCGGGGTGGCTGTGCCCAAGGTCACCGCGAAGGTCTCGTTGCCTTCGACGACTGTGTCGCCATTCACGGTGACGGTAATGGTCTGGGTCTCACCGACAGTCCCGGAGAAGATCAGCGGGCTGCTCGATACAAGTGTGTAATCCGCGCCATTCGTTGTGATATCAGTGACGTTGAAGGGAACCGAGAAGCCCCCGGCGACTGCCTGCGGCGACGTGACGGTGAACGTCATCGTCGTCGGACCGACATTCCCTTCGACGACCGTCGGACTGCTGATCGTCAGCGTGTTCGTATCATCATTAGTAATCGTCCCCGTGCCCACCGCACCCGATTCAAAGCCGACGCCCTCCAGGGGAGTCACTGTGCCCAGGGTCACCGAGAATGTTTCGTTGCCTTCCACAATGGTGTCGCCATTCACCGTGACGGTGATGGTTTGGGTCTCGCCGGCGGTCCCCGCGAAGGTCAGCGGACTGGTCGTGATGATCGTGTAGTCACTGCCGTTCGCGGAAATATCGGCCGTGCTGAAAGCGACCGTGAAGCCCCCTGCGACCGTGACCGGTGAGGTCACGGTGAAGGTCATCGTCGTGGGACCTGCATTTCCTTCCAGGACTGTCGGACTGCTGATCGTCAGCGTGTTCGTATCGTCGTTGGTGATCGTGCCTGTCCCCACCGCGCCCGAGATAATACTGGCAGTGACCACGGGATCAACGGCAACGACCGTGCCCAAGGTCACCGAGAACGTCTCGTCGACTTCCGGAAGAACGTCGCCATTCACGGTGATGGTGATGGTTTGAGTCTCACCAGCGGTCCCCGAGAAGTTCAGCGGTCCAGTCGTCACGACGGTGTAGTCGGCACCGTCCGTTGTGATGTCGGCCACGACGAAGGCGACCGTAAAGCCGCCGGGAATCGCCACGGGCGACGCGACGGTGAAGGTCATCGTGGTTGGTCCGACATTCCCTTCGACGACGGTCGGACTGCTAATCGTCAGCGTGTTCGTATCGTCGTTGGTGATCGTGCCTGTGCCCACCGCTCCTGAGATAATGCTGGCGGCCAACACGGGAGCCACCGGTGTGATCGCACCCAGCGTCACGGAGAAGGTCTCGTTCCCTTCTGGGACAAAGTCGCCGTTCGCAGTGACGATGATGGTATGGGTCTCGCCAACGGTCCCGGAAAAGATCAGCGGGCTGCTCGTCACGAGCACATAGTCGGCGGCATTGGTCGTGATGTCGGCCACAGTGAAGGCGACAGTAAAGCCACCTGCGACCGCGCCTGGCGATGTGACAGTAAACGTCATCGTGGTCGGACCGACATTCCCCTCGACGACGGTCGGACTGCTGATGGTCAGCATGTTCGTGTCGTCGTTGGTTATGGTGCCCGTGCCCACTGCACCCGAGATGATGCTGGCGGCGGCCACCGGAATCACAGGAACGACAGTCCCCAAGGTCAGCGTGAAGGTCTCGTTCCCTTCCACGAGGACATCGCCATTCACGGTCACCGTGACGACATGCGTTTCGCCCACTGTCCCCGCGAATGTCAGTGGACTGGTTGTCACGACCGTATAGTCCGCACCGTTGGTCGTAAGATCAACGAAACTGAAGGCGACCGTAAAGCCCCCCACGACGGCCGCGGACGAGGTGACGGTGAACGTCATCGTCGTTGGTCCAACATTTCCTTCCACGACGGTTGGGCTGCTGATGGTCAATGTGTTGGTGTCGTCGTTGGTGATCGTACCCGTGCCTACCGCACCCGAAATGATGCTGGCGGCGGCCACCGGATTCACCGGGACGACTGTGCCCAATGTCAGAGTGAAGGTCTCGTTCCCTTCCACGATGACGTCGCCATTCACGGTGACCGTGACGACATGCGTTTCGCCCACAGTCCCCGCGAATGTCAGGGGACTGGTTGTCACGACCGTGTAGTCAGCACCGTTGGTCGTCAGATCAACGAGATTGAAGGCGACCGTAAAGCCCCCCGCGACGGCCGCGGGCGAGGTGACGGTGAACGTCATCGTCGTTGGTCCTACATTCCCTTCCACGACGGTTGGGCTGCTGATGGTCAATGTGTTGGTGTCGTCGTTGGTGATCGTGCCCGTGCCCACCGCACCCGAAATGATGCTGGAGGCGACGACGGGTTCGACCGGAATGATCGTGCCCAGTGTCACCGTAAAGGTCTCTGTGCCTTCCACGGTCGTGTCGCCAGTCGCCGTGACGGTGATGGTGTGAGTCTCGCCAGCCGTCCCCGCGAAGATCAGCGGGCTGGTCGTGACGACCGTGTAGTCGGCACCGTCTGTTGTGATGTTGGCCAGGTTGAAGGCCGCGGTAAAGCCTCCTTCAACGGCCGCGGGCGAAGTGACAGTGAACGTCATCGTCGTCGGCCCGGCATTCCCCTCCACGACGGTCGGACTGCTGATCGTCAGCGTATTGGTGTCGTTGTCCGTAATGGTCCCCAGCCCCTGGCTGTCGCTGATGAGCGCATTACTGGCCGACGTGAGATTGACGAAGAATGTTTCGGTCCCTTCGACCTGTGTGTCACCCACGACCGGCACTGTGACCGTCTGGGTCCGCTCGCCGGGGGCGAATGTGACCAGCGTGGGTGGCAGCGCCACGAAGTCAGCGCCGAGCGTCGCGGTACCAGCGGCGGAGGCCACCATGACCGTTACGGTCTGGTCGCTGATCTCTGACAAGGTCACCGTGAACACCGCATTCGTCGTGCTGGAATCACCCTCCACCAACGTCACATCGTTGATGCTGATCGTCGGAATGGCGGTCTGTATTGCGGCCGAGAATTCCGACGTGTTGTTTTGAGAAGCGGTCGTGGAGTCGGCAAAAATCGAATCCAGCGTCACAGCTCCATTACGGGCCAAAGCCCGGCCACTGGCCAGAGAGGCGCCGGTCTCCAAAGTAATGCTGGTAAACGCGACAATGTTTCCGACAAACGCCGTGCCGACCCCGATCGTCGCGGAACTGCCGACCTGCCAGAAGATGCTGTCATCCGGTCCACCGAGCACGACGACCGACGCACCAACCGAGGTCGTGAGCGTGCTGCCAATTTGGAAGACGAAGGCCGCGTGCGGGTCGCCCAGCGTGTCCAGAGTCAACGTCCCCGTCAGCTGCGCTGACGTGTCAAAGTGATAGACGCCCGGAAACAGGGTGCGATTACCCAGGTCCTGGCCCGTCAAATCAGTTGTGGGCGCCAGGCCGGCGAGGGCGTTATAAGCTGCGGTGAGATCCACCTGTGCCTGAACCGCGATCCCATCGGCGATATGGACCGTCCCCGTGGTTGTAAACGTACCGTTCACGGCACTCCCCGGGCTGAGGCCGACATCCCCAATAAACGTGGTCGGACCAGTCACCGTGATCGTCGAGCCCGCCAGGACCGCAAAGCTCTCCGCAGAGCCCAGGATGCTGGGGTTCACGCCCGATGGTGTCGTACCCGTTGAGTTTCCGCCTGACGTTGCCGTCGCGGTCACAAAATGCCCGTTCGGCACAGTCGTCGCCACGATCGCGGTGAAACTGGCGAGCCCATTGTCATCGGTCGTAACGTCGGCAAAACCGAGGAACGTCTGCCCTTGACCGAAATCGACCCCGACAACCGTGGGATTCGAGAAAAACTCGATCCGATAGGTGGAATTTGCGGCGCTGCTCAGTGAACCCACGATCGTCGTGCTCACCAGGCTGCTGGTGGCGGACGTCAGCACGGGGGTATTCTGCAAGAGATTCGGGCCGCTGTCCGCGTCCAGCAGATCATTGAGCGTAATGCCGTCATCGATCGGATAGGCGGAGCTTCCGACGAGATCAATCCCGGGCAGAGTCGCGGGGCTGTTGAGCCCGTTGCTATAGATGGAGTTGCCCAAGATCGTGTTGCCGCTGTTCTGGCGGATCGCAAGTGGATTTCCAAACACTGCCACGCCGGCGGCACCGTTATTGGCGATGATATTTCCGGCCCCCGCCTGGATCCCGCCAATCGCGTTGTTCTGGACGGCCACTTCGCCATTGCCCTGCAGTGCAATCCCGTGCAATCGATTGCCCACCGCAGTCGTGCCATCCACACCCACACCGATGAAGTTTCCCTGGATCACGGTGCCTTGAGTGCCGCTGCCGAGGTTCACTCCATCGGAGTTTCCGCCGATGACGTTCCTGGCGGCCGCGGTCGTACCACCAATCGTCGTCCGCGAGCTGGCCTCGATCCCGATGCCGAAGCCGCCGCTAATGCTGGCGCTGCCCGTCCCTGCGGCATTAGTCCCCAGGAAGTTGCCAGTAATCGAGTTGCCGTCCGACTGGACCAGGATGCCCGCGCCGTCAAAACTGTTGATGACCAGGCCGCTCACGCTCGATCCATCGGACCCCGCTCCGAAGACGAGACCGTTCGCTCCAATGCCGGTCAGGCTGCCATTCAGTTCAATCAACAGCACCGCATTGTCGCTGGTGGCCAGCGTGTTCATCTGGGTCCCAGGTTGGCTGTAGCCATCAATCGCCACCGGCTTCACAATGGTGGGCAGGGCGGATTCGGAAAGGATCGTCTGCACGCTGGAGCCAGCGATATTAAAGGAAATCGTGTCGTTTGTACCGTATACCCCGGAAGCCGCAACGTCGGCATTGATGTCGGCTCCGCCGTTCAACGACGCAATCGCCTCACGCAGGGTGACCGCGCCATCTGGGAAAATATCGTCGCCGGTGCTCGTCACGACGATGGCCGAGAGCACGAGTCGTTCTTCCAGTCGTTCCAGTATCGCAGCAGGCGATAGCTTCCGTTGTCGGCGGCGCTGCAGGCTGCGTAACGCCGTGTGTGTCTGAGTGCCTGCGGAAAACCAATTTCGAACAACGGTCGACCATTTGTGAAGTAACATGAATTCGTGCCCATCCCGTCAGCGTAAGAATGACTACCTGGAGCTAATGACCGGAAATCACAGACGTGCGTCGCGACGCACAGTGAAACCAACAGAGTCCGCGAGCGATGTAGGTCTCGTTAACGCCTGGTTTGCAGGACGATTCCGAGTGTGACTCAGCGGGGCCTTACGAGAGCGCAGCCGGTAAGAGCCGCTGCGATAAACCAAGCCCGATCAGAGTGAGTCAACGAATCCGCGGTTGAAGACTGGAAACATCCGGTTTTCCAAGCCAAGAACCCGCGACCTGAGTGCTAGATTTCACCTGCACAGTAAGAGGTGAAGTTCCCTAATGCACGAATCATACCGCGTTGGCCTGGATGGCCCATCGCGACAACGGTCGCGGACAGTTCGCGAGACAAACACTGCGTCTCGCAGGACGCCGAATGGCTGCCTGAAACAGCACCTGGAAAATTCCTAAGTCGAGTGACCCGCCCAGTTGCTGATCGCAGGGAGCGTCGCCCATCTAACGCATCCAGTCATCCGCCGCCGTTGCAAAAGGAATAACCAGAATCTTTCACCGCCGCCGCGAATCCAGGCTGCAAAAGCTCCAGGCGGCGTGTCCGCTGATCGCTCACCATGAGTTCCCGCGTGCCAGCACGCCAGTTGGTATTCGCAACAACTTCACTCTTGCGCCATATGGCACAACACGCAACTGGCGGTCAATGACTGCCGGTTGATGCGATGAGCGTCTGCGCGATAGGGGGTCAGTTCGCTGTGGCAATGCCGGCAATCGAGACCTCGCTCCGTGGTTGCGCGGTGGACGCTTTCGAAATGCCAGTAGCCTTCGCGTGGTGTCGCAAGGAGCTTCGACATGTCGTGGCATGCGTTGCAGCGCGACTTGACGGGGGTCGCTTGAGCTGGCTGGACGGCGAGTTCCTTCAGCAGCGAACGTGCTGCGACGCGACCCGTGACGATGCATGGTCCCAGAAACGTGCCTTCCAAGGCGGCCTTGCCGTTGATCCCTGCCAGGCCGGTCAATTCCCCCACAGCGTACAGGCCGGGGATGGCTTTCTTCTGCTTGTCGACCACTCGACAACTCAAGTCGATGGCCACGCCTCCCATGCTCTTGCGAGTGAGGGGATAGGTTTGCATGGCATAATACGGGGGCGTCGAGATCTTCGGAGAGGCGCTGTTCGAGAACGTGGACTTTCCCGGTCCGAACCGGCCGAAGTCCTTGTCCTCACCTTGATCCACCAGTTCGTTGTAACGGGCCACCGTCGCCAGCAGGGTCTGCACCGGCAGGCCGGACAGTTTCGCCAGTTCCTCAAGCGTATCGGCCCGTTTCACCAGGGCTTTGTTTTGGAGAATCAGCTTGTCGACCTTCTTGAAGTCGGCCCAGTCGGAACCGGACACGCTGAAGTTGGATTTGCTGGCTTCGTCAAAAATGCACCAGCACGTGGCGTTCTTTTGTTTGAGCAGCGCCGGCATCCCTTCCTTGGCCCAACTGTGGAAATTGACAAACTGGCGGCCCTCGTCATTTACTAGAATTCCATACAGATTGGTCGCATTCAGGCCACGGTTGCTGCCGGGGGCGCGGGGATCGGGCAGGCCGGTAAAGTAATTCCATTGATAGTCCATGCGGACCAGTTCACCGCCAACGGATTTCGCCATCTGGTGTCCCAGGCCGATCGAATTCTTTCCCGAGCCGGCGAGAATCCGCTCGGGGAAGCGAAACTCAGCCGGCCAGAATTCGCGGACCATGTCGAGGTTACTTTGAAATCCACCCGTCGCCAGGATCACCGCTTTACCCAGCATTTTTCGTTCGGCTCCGGTTCGCATATCGCGGATGAGCACGCCGACCACGCGGCCGTCCACCGTCAGCAATTGCGAGACTTTGCTGTTCCAGAGGAAGTCGATCGTGCCCAGTTCCAGGCAGGTGCGATAGATCGGCGTCACCAGTCCGATCCCGCGTCCGATCGGTTGGTGCTCGCGCGGGACCGAGTTGCCCGACGACGCGACCACCTCCGAGAACCGCACGCCCAGTTCGTCCACCCAGTCGTAGATGTCGCGCTTCGAGTTGTCGACGTAATAGCGGACCCAATCAGTGGCCGGGTCTTCGCCCCAGCGGTGAAAGTCCTGAAACGCCAGTTCGGGAGAATCCTTGAAACCGGCTGCCCGTTGTGTGGGTGTATCGACAATGCTCAGGCTCCCTTGGGACATGACCGCATGCCCGCCAAACACGGACGCCATGTCAATCACCAGCACCTTCGCCCCACCACGCCCCAGATCCAGTGCCGCCGACAAACCAGAGATCCCCGCACCGACGATGATGACATCGGAGGCCGAAGCATCGGCCACGGGCTGCGCGCCGGCCTGTTGATTTTTAGCGGCGGTCGATTGTGCCTGGACTGGTTTCGGTTCCGCACGTGAAGTTTGAACGATCGACAGCGGCTCTGGAAAGAACCCGCTGACATCAAGGCAACTCGCAATCAGGGACAACGTCGTCAGCGCGACCAGCCAGGCCGTTAAAGAGTGGCGTTTCATGAGTGGATCCGACGGGAGTGATGTCCGAAAGGCCTCGCACCAACGGTGGAAGTGTCAGCGAAACCAACCAATCCCGGAGCGGTCGAGCGATCGATTGGAATGTGAAATCAGGCCATATTTGAGTCCTTTCCCGATCCTGACGCAATCGTTCCGCACATCGCACGAGAAGATTTATCAGTCGGGTGTTGTCTCCGGCAAGTCAACGGCGCTGACAATCAACATCGTGTTCCTCACTCCAGAGCCCCTGACTGCGGCACCACGATCTAGAAACTTGCCGTCGGCAGTCGCCGCCGAATACGTGATACCGGCGATCTCCACTTGCCCCGCTGGCCGAAGGATGGCCACGACAGTCCCAACCGCCGACACCAGACGCGACAGATCATTTGAAACAGCCGCTTCCGCGGGGGGAGCAAGGACAATCTTATCCCGGTCCGGAAAGTCCAGAATGAATTGCTTGATCACAAAAAAGGGCATCACCAGGAATACCCCCAGTGCAGCATGGACGGGCGGGCCTGCGATGAAGCCATCGACGAAACTGACTGTCACCAACGGAGAAACCAGGAGCACGAGCGATGTGACGATAAGAACTGCGTCGACCGGGATACCAAGGCACACACTGAAAATAGCGAATGTCGCTGTGTAGAAGAAGAGCAGACGCGTGGCGATCACATAAGCACCACGGAATGTGCAGGCGACCTTCGCATGTCGCGTGAAGCGTACCAGACGCAGGATCAGCAATGTGACGACAATCCACGCCAACGACACTTTCACGATGTCGATCATATTTAGGTGCATGAGAGAGATTCAAATTGAATTATGCAGACGAGAGGAAGACAGATTTGACAGAAAAATGGGACGACAGAAAAATGAATTCCAATTCATTCAATAGCTGGAACTTACAGATCTCTTAGCGATCGCGATTCGCTCTCTTCTTCATCTTTCTGTCGTCCCATTTTTCTGTCAAACAAACGGTCGCTTTCAGCGTAGATTGAGTTGGAATATGCCTTACTGTTTCTCCAGTCGCAGGCGTTCCTGTTGAGACTCGCGAGCGAGAGACGACTGGGTGCCTCCATCCTGTTCTGCCTGACGGAAGAATTCGATGGCATCTTTCGGGCGGCCGAGTTTCTCGTAGCGCAGGCCCATCATGAATGCGAGGGGGCCCCGGAACTCGGGGGCAATCGTCGGAGACAACGCGCCCCAGCCCAGGAAATTGTTGGTGCCCTTCCAGGTGAGTACCAACGGCACAACCTGATTGCCGCGAAGTTTGCCTTCTGCGTACAGATCAATGGCGCGGCAGCAGGCATCCCACAGGATCGCATCATGTGCCACCGGAGAACTGTCAGTCAGCAGGCTTCGTCTTACAACGTCATAGACGGCCAGTTGAGGGTAACTGCGTAACGTGCTGGGTAGCGGGACTGTTCGAAAGACGATGTCGTAAGCCGCTTGCTTGCCGCGCACCGTTCTAAACATTTCGGCAAATGCGGGTGCCATTGTCTTGCCAATGCCACTGACTTCAAAGACCTTGGCCGAGTCGCCGACCGAACTGAAGATGCGCGTCAACAGCGTTTCAGACTGCTCAGTCGTCATCACCCCCGCCAGCGAGGCACTAATGTGATCATATACCAGATTCGAGTTCAGAGCGGCGGCTTCCCAACCCGGTTCGATCTCGCTCCGCCAGATCTGCTCTGCACCGGAAGTGTCTCCTCGGCGATCACGCAGAATCCCGAGCATGAGTCCGAGGAGTCTGTGCGTCACTTTCGCACCAACGTCCAGGCCGGGAAGATCAGTTCGTGTGGCGTACTTACTCAATGTGACACGCGCCTCCTCGGCGTCCCTTTCTGCTTCAGACGTCCGCCCCAAGGCGTCAAGTAGCCGGACGCGTTCCGGGATCGACAGAGCCCGTTCAAGATCCAATGGAAGATTGCGGTTAGCCGGTGTGGCATCCAGTATTGCCAACGCCTCGGCCGCCCGTCCCTGTAATCGCAACAGCCAGAGGTGCTCCTGCAGACAACCACTTCCGTTGGCAGCGCTGGCCTTACCGAAATGCAGGCGCTGCTGGCGAAATTGGGGGGTGATCGATTCTGCATAACGCAGGGCTTCTTCAATTCGTCCCGCACCGTGATAGGCACGCAACAATTGCCATTCGCCACCAAACTGAAACAGCAGTTTCCGCACGGCAACTGCGCGTTCGGCCTGTTGCACTCGGTTGGCATTCGGAGCAAACAGATTGGCCCCTACCGACATCGCATCGTATTTCTGAACGATTTCTTCGCGAATATCCTCAGGAATCATTCCAGCCAGTTCCTCAAAGCGAAATCGACTGGTGAGACTTTCCAGTATCTCTTCGGCCTGCGTGGAGTTCTTTTCTCGTAGCCGTCGCAGCCAGAGCTGGCATCCGGCATTGGGCGGCCAGAGGTCACCCGTTTGACCGGCCAGGTTGCTCAGCAATTCGTCTCCCTGGGCTGCCCGGCCGACCGCAATCAGGCACAGTGCGCGCTTGTAATTCGACTCCTGGACGATCACGGGATCCGCGTTGGAATTGGCTTCCCGAGCGTAAATCTCGAGGGCTGCAGCGTATTGTCCGAGTGCGTAGAGTTCATCGGCGGACTCGAGCGGCGAAGGATTTGGCGCCTGATTTTGACGCCGTGCATGGAGATGCACGAGACGATCCAGCGCTCCCATCAGAATTCCAAACCGTCCCGAATCATCGGCGGGAAGCGGGAAGGGGTCTCGAAACTCGACCGGAGGCAGATCGTTAAGTTGGCAAGAAATCAGTTGCCCCTCACGTCGGGCCGACAACCGGAATGTTCCGTTGGGGAGCAGCACGTCCTGGCGACGCAGCGCAATCTTGTCGCGACGCAGTTCCAGGGTTGCCTGACCCGACCCGTCTCCCCAGGACTGGAGCAGGAAGAAGTAGCCGTGTTCTTCTGGCCGGCCGGCAATCACCAGACCGATTTGTCCGTGTCCCACCCCCGGCAGAAACTCGGACTCCAACGCCACGATACCACCGCTCGGCACGGTCGATAACGCCAGAGGTGTCGGCAATGGACCGTGAGTCAGCTCCTTCGCTTCCGGCGTCGTTCGCAACGTCGGGAACACTTTGGAAAGGTTGTCGAACGGAGGATTCAGTTCGAACACGGTGTCCCAATTTCGAAGGCGGCGCTGGAGTGCTGCGCGAAGTGGTATCGCGAGCTCGGCCGAGCGTTGGCCAACGCTGTCAATCTGGTGCGTGATGTCAACAATCTCGGGTGGCGAGAGCCGCGGTCGCGCGATCTGCCGCTGGATGGAGGCGACGAGTTTGTCGGCAATTCGTGTTCGCGCGAGTGATTGAGTTTCAGGTGCCACGCGGGCGATCGATTGGGCCAATGCATCCAGCTTGGCGAGTGATTGCACATTGATGGCATCAGCATCCAGTTCCGCTTCGAATTGTTGATTCAACGTGGTGAGCAGGTAGGCATCCGATGACTGCCAGACCAGCCAGCCGGCGACGAACACGATGACAGCGGCCGCCAGCAGCGAAAGATGCGCGACCAGATTTCGTCTCGCCCGGCGCACCAGATACGGCACCCACCCTTCGCGCCGCGCGAGGATCGGATCACCATTGAAAAATCGTCGCAGATCGTCCGCGAACGCGGCTGCGGAGGAATAGCGGCCGGCAGGGGACTTCGCCAGGGCCTTGACGCAAATGGTTGACAGGTCGCGGTGGACCTTGGGATTCAAGCGACTCGGCGATGTCAGTTCCTGAAACTGCACTTGATAGAGCGTCTCGGCCAGATTCTTGCCTTGAAAGGGGGGCTCGCCGACAAGCATGCAATACAGGATTCCCCCCAGCGCGTAGACATCCGTCAGGGGACCGATTTCGTCGATCTTGCCTGCTGCCTGCTCAGGCGCCATGTAGTTGGGCGTTCCCAGGATTTGCCCCGAGGAGGTGAGATTGCTGTCATTTTCCAACCGCTTCGCGAGCCCGAAATCGGTGATCTTGGGACGGCCTTCTAATGTGAGCAGGATATTCTGCGGCTTCAGATCACGATGGATGATGCCATTCTGATGTGCGTAATCGATGGCCTCGGCGATTTCGATCACGATCTCGACGGTGGCCCGCGTCGTCAGTGGCTGCTCGCGGATGCGCGCTGCGAGACTGGGACCCTCGACGAAGCCCATGGAAAAGAAATGCCGCCCGTTGATCTCGCCGACTTCGAAGATCGGTACGATGCCGTGATGATCGAGGTTCGCCGCGGCCTGCGCTTCGGTGCGAAAACGTTCGATCGCTTCGGGCGAAGCCACTGCTCCGGCCAGAATCATCTTCAAGGCGACGATCCGGTTGAGCTTGATCTGCCGCGCCTTGAACACCACACCCATCCCGCCACGAGCGATCTCGTGCAGCAACTCATAGTCGCCGAACCGTTGCGGCCGCGACGCGCCGGGAGCTGATATGGCGGCACCGGCATCGATTCCCGAATTCCATTCTACGGTACCCGTAACAGTGGCGAGGGGGTCCGTGTCGACTTCGCCCGCCGGCGGAGACTGCCCGGCCGGCAAGCTGGTTTGTTCCAAGTTGAATGCAGACTCGACCTCAGATGCGGGCTTGTTGAGCAGCGCCCGAACCAATGCTGAATCCTGCGGAAATCTGAGCAGTGCCTCATCCAGCCCCAGGGCTTGCCCCGACTGCTGCCGACATTCGATTTCGACGACCAGTAACTCACGGAGCAGCACGGCTCGTTCCGCTTCCGGGACCAGGCGCAGCAGATCCTCAATCCGTGGCTGCTGACCCGCGCACCACTGCGACTCGAAAGAATCGCACAGGCTGTCAATGCGATCGGCAGGCGAATCGTGACCGGAGGGAGTTTGAATGGCGGTCATTGTTGCAGCCTGCGAATCGACGTTGCCGTTCAGAGAAGTGGAATTCCACCATCGATTGACCCCGGTTCTGATCTGGGAAGTCAGAGTTGGATCCGGGTTAACTGGGATGTGAGTTCGACATTGCCTCAAGCCATTTTGATCGAATCAAGTTGAGTTTGCGTTCGACCGCACGCGTGGTAACTCCCAGCCGTTGGGAGATCTCTTCGTTGGTATATCCCTCCATGCGCCACACGGCAATTTGCCGCAGCGTCTCGTTGCGGAGCCCCTTTAAGAGCAGTTCGAGTTCCTCATTCATCGAGACCACGAAATCGGGGGAAAGTTCGTCCGCAACGACGCCGTTAATTCCACCGACGCGACTGGTGTCATCCCCGTCCGGCGGTGACTGGAAGACGGATTCACCGCGCACCTCCCCGCCACCGCGTTTGCGTCGGACATTGTGGCGAACCTGATCCACCGCCTTCTGCTTGGTGATGGCGTGCAGCAACTTCCAGAGGTCGTCACGGTCCGCTAACTGGGGAAAGTGGCCGTTCTTTGCCCCCCGACAGAGGCTGTCGAAGACGCTGAGTGCTACGTCCTCTTCATCGGACACACGCCGGGACGCCCCACCCAGTTTTTGATCGGCAATCCGGGCCAGTCGCTCGAAGTACCGTTCCCAAACCTTGCGTGCCGCGTCCGTATCGCCCGCTTTGAGGTGGTTGATCCAGTTCGTGACGGAGTCTGGATCTGGCGTGTCCATACCGGCCTGCTGTTGAAGGAGACGCGAAAACTGCCCGCATCCAGGGAAATCCGAAGCCTGTTTGCCCCAAGTAACAGTTTACCGCCAAACAAGTTGCATCACAAGATTCGACATGCGTGCCAACTGCGGAAAGGGGTCCAGAGATTGGCCTTGAGATCCCAGTTGTCGAAGGAGTTTCAATGATTTTGAAAATATCTTGGAATCTGCGTCGGGTACGGGCTGCGGTTGACGGGGAATGCCTAACGGAGGCTGTTGGTGGCCTCACTCCCAGCAATTCCAGAAAGCGAGACGTCCGATGAACCTGACCTATTGGCTGCAAGACCTGACATCCGAATTCTTCCAGACGACCAGTGGAACATCGAAGCGTCGACGGACACGGTCCCAAACGATTGAAGTCGCCCCCGCCCTGGTGGCGGTGGAGCATTTGGAAGAACGGGTCGTCGCGACGGCCCATCCGCTTTCGGATCTTCCGATTCTGCACAGCAATCCCGGCGCACCCTTCAGGCTCTACCTGGACTTCACCGGACACACACAAAACGACACCGGGAGATCGAAATACCAGAATGTCACCACTCCTGTATTCAACCACGAGTTATCGGCCGGATCGCGCAACGTCATCACACCGATCGACACTTTCAGCGACGACGATTTGAAGCATATCAAAGAAATCTGGCGTCGCGTCGCTGAGGATTATGACCCTTTCAATGTGGATGTGACGACGCAGGATCCGGGGAATTATGAGATTGGCAGCATGCTGCGGGTCGTCGTCGGCGGCAGTTACGATGACTGGTTCCACGAACCCGCAGCTGGCGTCGCCCTGGTCCCGGGCAACTTTGTCAATGATGCTCCCAATATCGCTTGGGTTTTCTCAAACGATATCGACAACGCATACGGTCGGAACACGCCGAAGGCCGACCAGCAAATCGCGGATTCGATTTCGCACGAGGCGGGTCATTCCTTCGGGCTGGAACACCAGCGAGACATCAATGCCCCGCTGGACAAAGCCCATCCCAACTCACCTTCGAACTACACCTCGAACAATAATGATCCCAACGTAGCTCCAATCATGGGGGATCACTCTTACGCCAAATTCAGCGGATGGTGGATCGGTCAGAACCCGGCAGGCGAGCGACAAGATGATATGTCCATCCTCGCCAGCGTCCTGGGCTACCGTTACTCGGGGCAGTTCGTGTTCGCCGACGGGCGCGAGTCAAACTTCACATCCGTCAAGGCCTATTCCGAGAATGGCGAATGGAGATTTGTGGCTCTCGATACCAGTGGAAATGTCTCCCAATATGATCCACGTGCAGGTTGGACGGTCCGAGCGAGTAACGTACAGTCATTCAGTGTGGCACCTGATCTATCGATCTACTACTTGCAAACCAATGGCACGCTGTGGCGCGCTGCGAGTCCGAGCCAGTCCAATTGGACGCCGATTCCCGTCGCTGGCCAGTGGATGATCGGGGACAAGAGTTGCGGAATCAACCAGCAGGGAAATGTGCTGACATTTGTGAATGAGGGCGGAGCGTCCGCCTCCGGCACGTTCCTGAACGCTCGCCAGGTTCAGGTGCCTAGTTGGGGTAACCTGGTGGGAACATTTCAGGCTGACGGGACTCTCCAATGGAGCAATGGAACGGTCTGGACTCGAACGCCGCGCTTGGCTGGCCAGTGGCTCATTGGCGGTAAGGGTTGCAGCATCTCTCAACAGGGAACCAACCTGACCGTCGTCAATGAGAACGGAGCCGCGGCGACTGGGCGGTTTTTGAATGCTCAACAGATCCAAATCCCCGGCTGGGGAAATCTGGTGGGAACACTGCAAGCCGACGGTTCGATTCAATGGAACAATGGGTCAGCCTGGTCGAGAATGCCACAGTTGGCCGGCCAGTGGCTGGTCGGTAGCAAGGGAGCCAGCATCACACAGCAAGGTGCCAGCTTGACCTTCACCAATGAAAACGGCTCGACCGTCTCGGGCACATTCCTGAATGCCACCCAAGTCAAGATTCCGGCCTGGGGGAATCTTGTGGGAACACTTCAATCCAATGGCTCGATTCAATGGGGCAATGGCACGTCTTGGTTCAAAATGCCGCAACTGGCCGGCCAGTGGCTGATTGGTGGCAAGGGAGCCAGCATCACCCAGCAAGGTGCTAATTTGACCCTTACCAATGAAAACGGTTCCACCGTCTCGGGCACGTTCCTGAATGCCACCCAAGTCCAGGTTCCGGCCTGGGGCAATCTGGTGGGAACACTCCAATCGGACGGATCAATCAAATGGGGCAACGGTACGGCCTGGTTCAAAATGCCGCAGGTGGGTGGCCAATGGGTGATTGGTGGCAAGAGTGCCAGCATTATCCAACAGGGAGCCACGCTGACGTTCATCAACGAAAACGGCTCCACCGCCTCCGGTACGTTCCTCAATGCCAACCAAGTCCAGGTTCCAGCCTGGGGGAACCTCGTGGGGACACTGCAAGCCGACGGTTCGATTCAATGGAGCAACGGCTCGAATTGGGCCAAATTGCCGCAGTTGGCTGGCCAATGGTCGGTGGGAACCAAGACGGCCAGCATCACCCAGCAGGGAGCCAGTTTGACATTCACCAACGAAAACGGTTCCAGCGCCTCCGGCATTTTCCTCACTGGAGGTCTGGTCCAGGTCCCAGCCTGGGGGAATCTGATTGGCACACTGACGGACGATGGTGCCATTCGGTGGAATAACGGCACGACTTGGATCCGCAAATAATCGCGGACGGTCCTGTGAGCGTCTGCAAAGTCAAGGACGCGAATCCGCTCAAGGAGCGATTCGCGTCCTCTTTGCATGACCGAGTCTGGCCATTTTCCCTTCGGAACTCACCTGGACTTGATAGCTTTTCAGTCCAGCGACAAATGAAGCGTTGGTGTCTTGAAAAGGGAAGACTTCGAATTGCGGCCCAATTCCTATGGAACGGCGATGAATTTCAGGTAACCAGCACGATTTTGGTGAATTTCCAGAATTGTCCGGAATGTGCGTCGGGCCGGGACCGCGGTTGACGGGGAATGCTTAACGAGGCTGTTGGAGGCCTCACTTCCAGGAATTCCCGAAAGAGAGACGTCCGATGAACCTGACCTACTGGCTGCATGACCTGACATCCGAATTGTTCCAGACGACCCGTGGAACATCGAAGCGGCGGCGGACACGGTCCCAAAAGATTGAAGTGACTGCGGCCCTCGTGGCGGTGGAGCATTTGGAAGAACGGAATCTCCCCACCACCGTACTTCCAATTCCAATTACGTTGACAGTCCCCGTCCTGCATAGCAACCCGGGGGCGACCGCAAAGCTTTACCTGGATTTCAATGGTCATACCCAAGACGGCACTGGAGATTCCAAATTCGCTAGAGCCGTTACACCCGCCTACAACATCGACAGTGACTTGGCAAGCTTTAGCGCCACCGAGTTGAGCAATATCAATGAAATCTGGCGTCGAGTTGCAGAGGATTACAATGCCTTCAATATCGATGTTACCACCGAGGAACCCTCGGATTTCTCGAATGGCAAGGGGCTACGAATCGCGATCGGCGGTAGCTGGAATACATGGTATCACACAAGCCGTGGCGGCGTCTGTCTGTCTCTGGGTAACTTTTCGAATGACGCCCCCAACATCGCTTGGGTATTCACCGTTGATGGCGTCACGAAAAACAAGGACATTGCCGATTGCATCTCCCATGAAGCCGGGCATTGTTTTGGACTCGAACACCAGAGGGACTTGAATGCTCCGCTGAATCCCGCGGACCCGAATGGTGCGTCTAATTACAGTACCAACAATGGTGACAAAAATACCGCCCCGATCATGGGAAACTCGTATGGAGCCACCAACAGTTATTGGTGGGTAGGCCAGAATCCCGCAGGCCAAATACAAGATGACATGGCCATCCTGGCGGGGCCTGCCAATGGGTTCGGTTATCGATACTCGGGGCCATTCGTGTTCGCCGACGGAAGCGAGTCCACGTTTACGTCGGTGAAGGCTTATACGGAAAATGGGCAATGGAAATTACTGGCTCTCGACAATCGCGGAAATCTTTCCCAATACGATCCACATTCTGGTTGGAAGCTCCAGGATACTGACGTCCAATCGTTCTCGGTCGGGTCGAACAACCGCATTTTCAGTTTGCGGACGAATGGGACGCTCTACGCATCGAACGCCGGTCAGCCAGTCGTCCCCCAGGCCAGCGGAGTGCAGTCGTTCGTCTTGGGAGCCAATAATCGCGTCTTCTATCTGGGAACCAATGGGACTCTCTACGCCTTCAGCGAAGGCCTGCCGATTGTTCCCCAAGCCAGCGGCGTGCAGTCCTTTACAGTGACTGCAAACAACCGCGTCTTCTATCTGGGGACGAATCGAAACCTGTACGCCTTCAGCGAAAACCAACCCATCCTCCAGCAGAACAACAGCGCGGTTCCCGTGCAGTCGTTCACCGTCGGGTCGAACAACCGTGTCTTTTTCCTCGGGGCGAACGGCAACCTGTACGCCTTCAGCGAAAACCAACCGATCGTCCAACAGAATAATAGTGCGATCCTGGTGCAGTCCTTCACCGTGGGGGCAAACAATCGAGTCTTCTTCCTGGGAACGAACGGCAACCTCTACGCGTTCAGTGAAAACCAACCGATCGTTCAACAGAATAATAGCGAGATCCTGGTACAGTCCTTCACGGTGGGCCCCAATAACCGCGTCTTCTATCTCGGCACCGATGGCAACTTATACGCGTTCACTGAGAACCAGCCCATTATTAAACAGAACACGAATGGAGTTCAGGTCCAGTCCTTCGCCCTGGGCGCGAATAACCGCGTCTTCTTCCTGGGAACCGACGGTAATCTGTATGCATTCACAGAAAAACTGCCGATCATCAAGCTGAATACGAATGGTGTTCAGGTACAGTCCTTCACTCTGGGCGCCGGCAATCGCGTCTTCTACCTGGGGGCCGATCAGGCCCTGTATGCGGTCAGTGAAGGTGGGACTGCCACCTACCAGGCCGGCGGGGTCCAGTCGTTCGCTGTCGGGGCCAACAACCGGGTCTTTTACCTGGCAACGAATGGAAATCTGAATGCCTTCAGCGAAGGCCGCCCCGTTGTCTTTCAGGTCGGTGGAGTGCAATCGTTCGCAGTGGGAGCGAACAACCGAGTCTTCTACCTGGGGACGAACGGCAACCTGTACGCGTTCAGCGAGCGCCTGCCAGTCGTCTATCAAACTGGTAGCGTCAAGTCGTTCGCCCTGGGCTCAGGTAACCGCGTCATGTACCTGGGAACCAACGGAAATCTGTACGCATTCAGCGAAGGTCTGCCCATCGTCTACCAGACGGGTGGCGTGCAATCGTTTGGAATGGGGGCCGGCAACCGCGTCGTCTACCTCGGAACCAATGGCAGCCTCTATGCGTTCAGTGAGGGCCAGCCGGTGGTCTACCAGGCTGGCGGAGTCAAATCGTTCGCGCTGGGGACCGGCAACCGCGTCTTCTATCTGGGAACCAACGGGACTCTAAACGCGTTCAGTGAGGGCCAGCCGATCGTCTACCAGGCTGGCTAAGTGCAATCGTTCGCCTTGGGAACGGGCAACCGAGTCTTCTTCCTGACCAAGAAAGGGGTACTGAACACGTTCATCGAACGCGGCCCCGTCACCCGCATCTTCAGTGGTGTCGTGAAGTCGTTTACTGCGAACGCCACCGGAGGCATCGTCGACTTCACGGACAGCTATGGTCGTCTCCACCGGTACCAAAACGGTGTCGTTGTCTACTGAGGCCGAGGCGACATTCTGCTCCAGCCACTGCAATACCAAGATTCCGAACGATGGACGATCTCAGCCACAAGTCATCCCTGAACCGATCTTTCACTGGAGAACAAATCATGTCAAATGTGAATTGTTGGCGAGTGGCTGGGATTGTCCTGATGGTATTGGCCGCGAGTGGCGGTTGGCCGGCATTGGAGATTCGCGCGGACGACCCTGCCATTACGGACGAGAAGATCGATCCGCTGGCAGCGGAAAAGCCGGGGATTAAATAAAACGAGGTTGGGTCGATGGGACCGAGAGTGGCAGGATAACAGTTCTCTTCGACAATCAAAGACGATCGAGTCGGTTGGTGCGACGCGACCAGAGCCACTTGTGGAGTTCCATCGCTGGGACAATCGTCAGTGCAATCAGCAGCGCGACGCCCCACATGGTGCCGTTGACGGGACTCGTGTGAAGAACACCTTGCAGGAACGGGACGTACATGCCCGCAATATGAATCAGTAATGCAGCGAGTGTGCCAAACAACAGCACGGGACTGCGGAGTGGCGACGACACGAATACCGACTTGGTCTCTGAGCGGCAATTTCCGACATGAAAGTTTTCAAACAAGACGAGGACCAGCAGGAGCAGGTTGCGGGCGTCTGCGGTCGACCAACCGAGCTGCAATGCACCGAAGAACGTCAGGAATCCACCGAGGCCCACGACACCGACCGATACGACCATCCGTTCCAGCATCAGTCGGTCGAAGATTGACTCAGCGGGAGATCGGGGCGGTCGGCGCAATGTGTCACCTTCCCCCGGCTCGAAAGCCAGAGCCACTCCTTGGATACCGTCGGTTACCAGGTTCAGCCACAATAACTGGACCGGCAGCAGCGGGATCGGAATTCCTGTCGCGACGGCGAGCAGAACCATCAACAACTCTGCTGCGCCCATTGAGGTCAGCAAAAAAACCACTTTGCGAATGTTGTCGTACGCGATCCGACCTTCATCAATTCCGGCCACGATGGATGCGAAATTGTCGTCACTAATGACCAGTTCCGCAGCCTCGCGAGCGACATCGGTCCCCATTCGTCCCATTGCCACACCGATGTTTGCAGCACGCAGTGCAGGTGCATCGTTGACGCCATCTCCGGTGACCGCCACATAGTGTCCAGCACGACGCAAAGCATTCACAATCTCCAACTTTTGCCGGGGAGAAACCCGAGCAAACACTCGCACTGAGGCGACCTGCTGAACGAGCTGGTCTGGGGACAACTGCTCCAGTTCGGGACCCGTCATGACCTGGTCCGCCGTCTCGACGAGCCCCAGATCCCGCGCGATGGCGGTGGCGGTATCCCGATGATCTCCAGTCACCATGGCCACGGTGACTCCCGCCGCGTGGCAATCCCGCACTGCGGCTTTGGCACCAGGACGCAGGGGGTCGACCAAGCCGACGAAACCGAGAAACCTGAGATGGGATGGTTGTGGTGGCGTCTCGTCGGGATGCAGTTGGCCGGCGACTTCACCGGTCGCCAGTGCCAGAACCCGCAATCCCTTGTGTGTCAGATTTGCGGCAAGTTCATCGATCACGCTTCGAAGCTCCGGGCGGGAAGCGTCATCGCACATGGCCAGCACGCGTTCCGGACTGCCCTTAACGTGAACGACGATGTGGTCCCCGTCGCGGTGAAACGAGGCAGCGTACTGACGTTCGGGTTCATAGGGAATCTGTGCGACTTGCGGATGTGCTTCCAGCAGTTGCGTTCGAGTCTGTCCCAACTTGTGCCCGAGGCACAGCAACGCGACGTCGACGGCGTCACCATGCGAATGCCACTCCCCATCGGACCGTTGATGGAAGTCCGCTTCATTGCAGAGCACACCGGCTCGCACCGCAGACTCGAGCAGTTGTCGACTCGACTCATCCTGATGCAGATTGTCGAAACTGATCTGACCGTGCGGCGTGAACCCTTCGCCCGTGATCTCCACCGCGGCGCTGTTGGCCAGCTGCATGTCGCACACGGTCATCTCATTACAAGTCAGAGTGCCCGTTTTATCCGTGGAGATAAAAGTACAACTTCCCAGGCCCTCGACCGCAGTCAGTCGCCGGACGATGACGTTCTTTCTTGCCATGCGGATCGTCGCGACCGACAGGGCGACAGTCATGGCGACCGGCAGTCCCTCTGGTATCGCCGAGACGGCCAGGGCGACTACTAAAAAGAATGTGTCCAACAATGAATAATGCGAGATCACTACTGCCAGCACCCCGATGAGTAGTGAGATGCCCAATGTGCCCAGGGCCACATAGTTGGTGAATCGCTCCATGCGTTCGACAAGCGGCGGCTGGCCACCTGACGAGGCAGCCACATCCTGCGCCAGTTGACCGATATTCGTCTGCAAGCCCGTCGCCACCACCAGTCCGTGGCTGCGGCCACGCATCACCATCGAACCGGCAAGCGTCATATTTAAACGGTCGGAGACCGGCGTTGAGTGGTCTCCTTGCCAAGTATGATCCTTGGTGACCGCTCTGGATTCTCCCGTCAGCATGGACTCGTCAACTTCCAGTCCCTGCGCGTTCAGAATTCGCATGTCTCCGGGCACGCGGTTACCTGATTCCAACCAGACAATATCGCCGGGAACAACATGCTCGGCCGAAATCTCACGAATGGCGCCGTCTCGGGAGACGCGAGCGTTGAAGCTCAACAGTTTGCGCAGCGCCTGACTGGAACGCTCTGCCTGCCATTCCTGATAGCTGCCAATCGACGCATTAATGACCAGGACCGCGGCGATGAACCCGGCGTCTTGCAGATCACCCATGACCGCCGACACGATGGCGGCAGCAACGAGGATGTAGATCACCGGACTCAAGAACTGCCGCACCACGATTCGCCAGAGCGGAGTAGGCGGAGATTCGGGTAAACGGTTCAGGCCGTGTGTTGCGAGTCGAGCGGCGGCTTCCTCCTCAGACAGCCCATCGTGTGACGCGTTGAGCGCCGTGATGGCCGCAGTCGTTGTTTCGGCGTGCCAGGAAAGCTGAGGTTGCGGTGACGGCATTAACGCGATTCCGTAAAGGTTTCAGATCAACCTATATTTGATTGTGCTGTCGCACGTTCGAAATTGATTGTAGCGAACCCGTAAACCTAAACGACATGATGAGCTACGCTAATCAACGCGGGTTGGCCCGGGTTGCTTTTGCAACATGGGTCTACAGCAGGGTATTCCGGGAGCTTACGCCGCCCGGCTCGCCTGACTAGTTTGTCATGCAGTTCTATTCAGGATGCGATCAACGAGTATTCTCATCGGACGCCGGGCTCTGGGTGCGGGGTCGAGTGTTCCAAATTCAAAATTGGCCGGTGTGTCGAACTGGCACGCGGAGGCGTTCGAGCAGCCAATTTTGAATTTGGAACACCCGACCCCTCTTCCCCTCGTGGGGTGGATTCGTAGTGCAGAAGCGCGGGAACCACCCCCGCGAGGGGGGCGGCGGAATGATCGCCTCGCACAGGGGCGTGCCGTTTTGGTGAGATCGACGCTGCGTTGTATGATTGAAGGGTGGGGGAACACTGATCTACGCTCATCTACGCTAATCAAGACAAGAGAGCGTGACGCTCCACGATGTTTCTGTGCCTGGATCAGCGAAGATGAGTGGAGATCAGTGTTCCCCCAAATGAATTCTTCTGCTCGTGGACGCTGCGAGCTTGTCTTCATCAAACAGGCCGTGGCGTCGGTGACTGCGGAGGGCGACTGAGGTTGGGTGAAGCGGGGGCGGTGGACTTGAGCTGGCGGCCCAGTTCGGGGGCGCCGATGGTGCGCCGGTGGCGAGAAAGTTGATGGGAGTGAGTGGAGAGTCGATTGGAACGGTTGTCAGGAACGGCGATTGCGGAAAAGACGAAATGTCGAATGAATGACCAATGACTTGGTACAACTGTTCAAAGAAATCAAAGAGATCGAAGGGTTCAAAGAAGTCGACTTTTTTGAGGGTGGACGACGGGAGCGGGTCCGAGTCGCTCGCCGTGATCGCTAAATCATTGATGTGCAATAAGATAAGGTCTGATCAATGAAATGGCGATTCTATACGTCAGTTCAAAGAATTCAAAGAAGAGCGTAAAAATATGGATGCTGTCACTGTGATGAACCGGACCGAGATGCTGCGGCGGGGGATGGGTCGTCGTGAGCCGTGGGACCTGGTGGTGATTGGCGGCGGGGCCTCGGGGGTGGGGGTGGCCGTCGATGCCGCGTCGCGCGGCTATGACGTGTTGCTGCTGGAGCAACATGACTTCGGCAAGGGGACATCCAGCCGCAGCACGAAGCTCGTGCATGGCGGCGTGCGCTATCTCGAACAGGGGAATATCTCGTTGGTCATGGAGGCACTGAAAGAGCGCGGCCTGTTGCGACAGAATGCGCCGCATCTCGTGCATGATCTGGCATTCGTGGTGCCCAGCTATACGTGGTGGGAATCGCCGTTCTACGGGTTCGGTTTAAAGGTCTACAACATGCTCTCCGGTCGCTACCGGTTTGGGCCCACGACCCGGTTATCGCGCGAGGAGACTTTGGAGCGGCTACCGACGATCAAGACGGAGGGGCTCAAAGGGGGAGTCGTCTATTACGACGGACAGTTCGACGATTCGCGATTGCTGATCAATCTGGTGACGACGGCCGCAGAACAGGGGGCGACGTTGTTGAACTACGTCGCGGTCACCGGCCTGCACCGGGACGGCGAGGGATTTATCAATGGCGTAGTGGCGGTTGATCAGGAAAGTGGTCAGCAGTTCGACGTGCCGGCCCGCGCGGTCATTAATGCCACTGGGGCGTTTTGCGATCAGGTGCGGCAAATGGCTGACCCGGCGGCAGAGAAACTGATTGCTCCCAGCCAGGGAATTCATCTCGTTTTTGAACGGTCCTTTCTCCCGGGCGACAGTGCCATCATGGTTCCGCATACTTCTGATGGACGCGTGATGTTTGCCATCCCCTGGCACGAGCATACGCTCGTGGGGACGACCGATGTGTCGATCGAGGACACGCCACTCGAACCAATTGCGACCGAGCAGGAGATCGATTTCATTATCGAGACGGCCGGACGATACCTGGAACGGGCGCCGACTCGCTCCGACATCCTGAGTGTGTTTGCGGGGATCCGGCCGCTGGTCCGCGCTGGAAATGGAACGAACACCGCTGCCATGTCGCGGGAACACACGATTCACATCGACAATTCAGGACTGCTGACGCTGACGGGCGGCAAGTGGACGACCTATCGCAACATGGCCGAAGATTGCGTCAATCAGGCGGCGACGCTCGCTCAACTGGAAGACCGACCGTGCGTGACGCGCTCGCTGTCGATTCACGGATCGCACACTTCCACTGAAGCGATGGGGCACCTGGCGGTGTATGGCTCGGATGCGGTGGAGATTCGAGAATTGAAGTACGCAGATTCGCGGCTGGCGGAACAGCTCGATCCGGCATTGCCCTACACGGGTGCCGAGGTCGTCTGGGCGGTGCGCCACGAGATGGCTCGCACGGTTGAGGATGTGCTCGCACGTAGAACTCGGGCGCTGTTCTTGAACGCACGGGCGGCTCAACGGATGGCGCCACGAGTTGCAGAGCTGATGGCAGACGAACTCGGATACGACGCGTCCTGGCGACGTGCGGAGGTGGAGCGATTTCAACAACTGGCAGCAGGATATCTGGTTCCTGCGATTAGCTAAACAATTCGGTCAAGGCGTGCCCGTGTTCGACGATGGAGGTCGGACGACCTTCCGGATCGGGGATTCGCAGGTCGGGACTAATGCCCAGGGCCGTGAACACGGTCGCCGCCAAGTCCGCGGGGCTGACGGGGCGATCGGCGGGGTAACCGGCGTTCTTGTCCGACTTGCCATAGACTGACCCGCCCCGAATTCCCGCTCCGGCGAACAGCATGGGGAAGCAGTTGCACCAATGGCCGCGGCCCCAGGTGGCGGATCCGTTGGGTGTGCGGCCCATTTCGCTCGTCAAGACGACGAGGGTTTCGTCGAGCATGCCACGATCCGACAGATCCTCCAGCACCGCAGTGTAGGTCTGATCGAGTCCCGGCAACAGTTTGCTCTTGATGTCGTCGCTGTGGATGTGCGAATCCCAGCTATATCCGTCGGGGCATTCCCATTGCACGGTGACAAAGCGTGCTCCGGCTTCCAGCAGGCGCCGTCCGAGCAAAACCGATTGACCGTAGAGGTGCCGGCCATAGCGGTCGCGTGTCTGAGCCGATTCCTTGCGGACATCCAGGGCGTCGCGGATGCGGGCGGAATTGGCCAGTTCGAAGGCTTTCCGCTGGAACTTGGTGTAGGACGTCGTGGACAGGTTGCGTTCCACGTCTGCTCGGGCACCGTCAAATTGCTCGAGCAGCGACTTGCGGCGATTGAGGCGGTCGAGCGGCAATTCCGGCTGTTCGTCGAGACCCTGAATCTTCAGATCCATTTCGGCGTCGGTGACTTCCCGAAAGAAAGGATTGTCTTTCGAATCCTTGCGTCGGAAATTCGTGGCCAGGGCGTTGTAAGCTCGACCCAGCCAACCCGCATACTGGCCGGGATAGTCGTAGCCCTGCAAATGTCCCAGCGGGGCGGGGGCGTACATGTAGCTGGGCATTTCCCGAGGCTTGCCTGTGCGCAGCGCGGCTTGCTGATCGAGGTATTCGACCACCGAGCCGATCGACGGCCAATCCTTGTCGGTGGCATTGAAGACGGTTTCCGGCATGTGCCAGGGTTTGCCGGTCTTGATCCAGTGGCAGGCGTGATGATTGTTGTGCGTGTGGTTGACGGTCCTCACGACAGCAAACTTATCGGACATCGCCGCCATCCGCGGCAGGTGCTCGCTGATCAGCAAGCCAGGGGAGCGACAAGCGATGGGAGTAAACGGCCCTCGAATTCCCGACGGCGCCTCGGGCTTCATGTCCCAAGTTTCCAACTGACTTGGGCCGCCGTAGATGTAGAGAAACAGCACCGACTTGGCGCGCGCCGGCAAGGTGGCACCACCCAGATCTTCCGCCGCGAGAACCGTCGGCAGCGACGCCCCCAACAAGCCGGCGCCGCACGCTTGCAGGACCTCCCGGCGGGAAGCACCCGAACAGACACGTTGTGGTTTTCCGAGAATCGTCAGCATGCGCGTACTCCACGGACACTTCGAACCATTTCGAAGAGGTGATCGATCAACCAAGTCGCTGGCCTTGAACTCTTGTGGAGATTATCGGGGATCGGCCGCACGGTGTCTATGGAAATGTTGATGACTGATTGCAGTCGTCGAGCATTGGCGGACGGACTGGTGCCTCCCAAGTATCTCGGACAGGCAACTTTAAAGCTCACTGCCGAGGTCAAAAAGGGCCGTACCGAATACAACTTCGATTTGAAATAGTCTCACGGCCGACAGGAGAACGAGTCGATCGCGGTGATAGCGCATCGTTCTTCGATGATCGTCAGAATCTGGAGACGCGGGAGTCCTGAATTACGACGCCGGTCGGTGTCCTGAGAGCCGTTCGCGGAGAGATCACATGTCTAATCGTCACAATCCGCAAATGCGCCTCTGGACCATTTGGTTGTCCCCTCTAAAATAGGTAGTAGAAGTAATCGATGCAGGCGGTGCAGCTAACCAGCAAAGGAAACAGGACATGACCCACGATCTTGAGGTCAATGGCGAAGTGGTGGAAATGACGGTCAACAAGGCGATCGAACGCAATGTCTTGTCGGCCCTGGGACGACCGCCCAAATATAAGTTCACGGACGTGAAGCCGACGATGCCCGCGACCGTTCGCGTGAACGTGTTCGTCACTCAGGGCGACCTATTCAAGACGTCCAAGATCAGCGACAGCTTTTACCTTAAAGTGAACGAAAAAGGTGACATCATCGGCGGTGACCCGATCAGGCCGAAGTACAAGTAAGCGGCGCCGCGGTTGGGTTCGCAATCGCAACACGATATGCGGACAATGAGTGCCCAAACTGAAAAGCCCCTTCCGGGCCATGTTCCGGAAGGGGCTTCGTTGTTCTGTGCGAGTTTGGACGGTTCCCACGCCGCTTATTGGGCGGTGGCGGGCATCGGGCTTGATTCCTGGTGGACACCATTGGGCTGCGGCCACCAGATGGCTGATGTCAGGCAGCCGGCGACGAACAGAATCTGAGCCATCCAGAAAGTCCAGCCGGGGAGGTGGGCTTCGTGAATGCTGCCGAGGATCCTTCCCGCCAGGGAATTCAGATCGTGCATCATCATCTGGGCCGAGGTGGCCGCCAGTACGGCCGTGCCCGCATAGACGATCCAGCGGAACCGATCCAGAATCTGAATGATCGTCGAACTGAACACCAGGATGGTGGCGATTGACAGGGCGAGTCCCAGTGCCATCTGCCAGGGGTTGGAATTACTGACCCCCGCGATGGCAATCACATTGTCGAGGCTCATCACGAGATCGGCGACGACGATCCGCCCGATGGCGGTGCTGAGACTGCCGCTGCCCTGGGATGCCTGGTGTTCGGAAGCGGTCGCATCCTGCAGCAATTTGCAGGCGATCCAGGCAAGCAACACCGCGCCGGTAAACCGGACCCCGGGGATCATCAGGACATATCCCACCACCAGGGTCAGCACCAGTCGCAGTCCGACGGCGAACAGGCAGCCCCACAACATCGCCTGACGCCGCTGTTCCGACGGCAGGTGATGTGCGGCCATCGCAATCACCACCGCGTTATCGCCGGACAAAACAATGTTGATCAACACGATTTGGAGAATCGCGGTCATCGACACTAGCAGTTCGTTCACAATGCCCCTTCACAATATGCAGATAGACGTTAAGGACCGGCGCAGCAATAACCGTCGGAATGCTTGACGGCACTTCCAGACCGTCAAGCGGGCTGGGAAGCCCGCACTGCGGCACTGATGGATACGCCGATCCCAAGCGTAAATTTCCTGGTGGAGAAATGCTCAGAGGTGTGTGACTCAGGTGAAGTGTCTGTATAGATGATTTAACATTGCCCCTGAGTTCAAACCTGTCAAGTAGATTTGTAACAACTGGAGAAGATTTTCGAGATGCGATCACCATCGTAATGGAGAATCGACCCGATCTCGTAAAAGCCGCAGGCGCTTCTCCAGGAGAAGTAGATTACAAGGCGAGGAGTTGAAACGATCTTGCCCAAAACACCGCGCAAATCAGCCGGAACGCGCTAGCGTCCGGTTTCTTCGGGATTGGTTCTAACCGTGGGCTAGCGCCCAACGGCTGATGAATAATCCGATCTAATCCGATTCCACTAAGCCGGCTCCGAATTCTTCGACTAATGGGGGCGCTTCCAGGGCAGTTGCGTCGGCATTGGTACCCTCGGTTGACGGGGCAACTGTGGCCACTGTCGAGACGATGATGACTTCCGGTGGCTCGACCACTACGACGTCAATGTCTGTCGCGTGGGCCAGGATGCTTTCGGTGCTGTTGGGATCGACGGCTCGACAACAGGCCGTAAACCGGTCGGCCAGGTCGCGAAGTTCGCTGCGCCAGGTATCCGGGTCGACACCGGGCGGGACCACTTGCGAGAACTCGCCCAGCAACAGGATCAGCTTGAGAATGTGCCGGAAGATCAAGCCCTCCTGCTTCGCGAGGTCGCGCCCGCTGATGTACTTGTGGAAGTCGCAACTGAAATCCAGTAAGTCGCCCGCACACCACACCGGCTGCACGAAGACCCCGTGGACGTGGGGGTACTCGGAATCGAACAACATCCGCAGCTTGTCACCCAACGGCGGTGCGTATTTGCGTTCTTCAAACGGGATGTCCGGATCCCACGGCGGATACAGATCGCCCGGCGGCAGGATCCCGCGGCGGATGATTTCGGGATCGACGATTTCAATCGCCAAGGGGCCGGGCGGCATGCGGTCGGGATTCGGGACGCGGACGGCTCGAATCAGTGAGCGGGGTAGTTCGAGCACGCTTTCCAGAGCCTGCAACCGCTCGACGGGGTCCGCAATCGCCAGTTTTTCCAGCAGGAACAACGCATACACTGGATTCACACTGCGGAAGATGAAGAAATCGGTCATCCGCTCGGTGGGGAAAGCCTGCACGGGACGGTACTCGGCGGCGGCTCCGATGGCATCGATCGGGACGGCGCCGGTGCCCGTGGCCTCGTGCTGTTGTTTGAGTGCCTCCATCATGATCCGCGCAAACGCCGACTGCTTTGGTTTGCGTTGCTGTTGAGCGGCCTCACCGTCCCCTTCCGTACCGGGCTGAGTTGCTCCTTCCGCAGCCACATTCTTGTCAGTCTTAACTTCCGGCTCCGGAGGGGGCGGTTCCAGCCTGACGATCCCCGCCGCGTGGAGGGTCCGCAGCATGTGGTGTAATTGTTGTTCGCCTTGCTCCAGCCGTTTCGGGTCCATCAAGCGTCGGCGAACCAATTGCCGGACCAGTTCCACATCGGGCGAGATTTGCAGCATATAGGCGAGCATCCGCCACGGCAGCGGGGCCTGACTGGCGAGGTCTCGCGGTGGGGCCGTTTTCAGCTTCTCGAACTGCGCTTCGTTCCAGTATTGCTTGTTCGGGCTGCGCGTCGGCATCTTTTTCTTCATGGCCTTCTTGGCCCTGATCAGCAGCGGATCCTTCGTGTCTTCGGGGATCTGATCGTATTTTTCCTTCCAGCGCAGAATCCGCACGTCGTCTTCGTCCGCGAGCACGTAGACGTATCCCTGGGAATCATACTGCGGACGTCCCGCACGTCCGAAGATCTGATGAGCGGAACTGGCATCGATGATCTTTTTCTTGCCCGGTGGACCCTTCAAGATGTTCGGCAGGACCACCGATCGCGCCGGCAGATTGATGCCGGCAGACAGTGTTTCCGTACAGACGCAAACGGTCAACAACTTTTGTTGAAACAGATCTTCGACGATCCGGCGGTAGCGCGGCAACAAGCCGGCATGATGGACTCCGACCCCGCGCATCAGGATTTGCTTGAGCTTCGGACCCACTCCGTGCGTCCAGTCGAAGGCGGCCAGTTTGGCCACAAGTTGTTTCTGCTGACCCTCGGCCAGCATGTCCTTACCCTTGAGTTCTTCGGCGATCGACCAGCATTCATCCCGGCTGAAACAGAACAGTAACGTGGGCGTGCGACGCGATTCGGCATCGCCCCGAGCCATCTCTTCGAGGTGCTCGTTCAGCAACAGATCTCCGACCCATCGAAAGGACAGCGGCACTTTGCGGTCGGTGCTCTGCACAAGTTCCAGCCGCCGCGAATCGCGGTTTCTCAGCCACGAAAGAAACTCGACCGCATTGCCGACTGTGGCTGACAGCAGTAACAGCCGCACGTGTCGCGGCAGCAGTGACAGTGTGAATTCCCAGACGATCCCGCGTTCCATGTCGGCGAAACTGTGGAACTCATCCATCACGACCGCCGAGACGTTTTCAAACGCGAACGATTCCGGCTGCAGCAGTCGATTGAGCAGAATCTCGGCGACGACGACCAGCACCTTGGCCTCGGGATTGACGCGGCGGTGTCCCGTGACCAACCCGACATCCTCTGGACGAAACCCCCAACGCACTGCGGCCGCCTGGATCTCCAGAAACTTCTGATCGGTGAGGGCAATCAGGGGCGTGGTGTAATAGATCACCGATCCTGTGTGGAGCGCCTCAAACGCAGCCGCCTCAGCGATGAGTGTCTTGCCGGTTCCCGTCGGGGCACACACGAGGACCCCTTCGTCCGATCCGAACCACGCATAGAGCGCCTCTTCCTGCACCGGATACGGGGTGTAGGGCAGCAGATCAAAGTATTTGAGGGCCAGTTCATCCCGGCTGAGTGGCGGATCTTTGATGACTTCTGATGACATAGGTGTTGAATCAATCAAAGCGACGGAGCGCTGCTGTTGTGCATGTTCGGCGTGGAAAGTCTGCGCACGATAAGCATGGTAACGAAGTTTGCACCAGAGGGAACGCTCGGGAGTCCTGATCCCGTGGGGTGATGATTATGGTTGAGGACATCGGGCGATTTGACTCCGGATGAGTCGCAGCTGTCACTCTTTCAGGGTGAAGTCACTCACCCAACTCGCCGAGTTCCTGTCGCAAGCGTTGCAGCACGCGAGATTTGGCGACACGAATGGCGCCCGGACGCATGTCGAGCTCTTCTGCCACATCGACCGCCCTCTGTCCATCGACCGCCACACGCCAGAAGGCCTGCCAGGTCCGCGGGGTGAATTCGCTGCGGATCAATTCGAGTGCCCGGTGGATGAGCTGTTGATAGGCGCGTTCTTCGTCGTCCTGGTCTTCCGGAGTGTCGAGGGCCTCCAGCGCCTCGACTTGCATGAAGCGCATACTGGCCTCGGTGCCTCCGGCGGCTTGGGGTTCGCGGCCCTGGCGGCGGAAATGGTCGTGGACTTTGTTCTGCGTGATGATCCGCAACCAGCCGCGAAAGGTATCGCCCGGCTGCTCCTTGCGAAAGGTGGTGATTTTCGCAGCGACGGCTTGAAACACTTCTTGAAAGACGTCTGCCGCGTCCTGCTCGGGCAGGTATAGCTTGCGGCACCAGTAGTAGATCAACGGTGCGTACAGGACGACCAGACGGTCCCAGGCTGTGGCGTCGTTGGCCTTCAGACGTACCAGGAGGCTCAGCGATGTCCCGTCTACTTCCGAGGGACTGGTCGGCACAGGACTGTCTGACTGTCCGCTCATGGGCGAGGCGCCTTGGATCGGACGGCGCGGGCCCCCATGAGCACGGCGACGGAAACACCCAGCATCAAGACCGATCCGCCCCCCATCAGGATGAACGCCCCCAGCAAGCCCTGCCGGGTTCGTTCAATGTCGCGGTCCAGAGAACGCACAATCTTCAGTACACCGACAACTTCACCCACTTTCCAGTTCTTCTTCGGACTTTTCTGGGACTGGTTGTGACACTTCACACAACTCTCTTCCATCGTGCGAGCGGTGGCGTACATGAGTGAGGGCCGCCCGTCAATTTCCGTAAATTCATGAAACGGTTGCTTCGGATTCTGCTCGAGAACGGCGATCGCCTTCCGTTCGAATTCATCCTTGGGACCGCCATTCGCTCGCCAGGGGTAGCGGCTGTAAACGCGGACTTGCATTCCGGTATCGGCCTTGCTGATCCGTTCGCCAGCGTCAATCGTAAAGGTTGCCGGCAGCGGCAACGCCCCGTGAGTCGTCAGGTAGGCATCGGTAATGGGAACCTTCTTGCCATCCAGTCGATCGACCAGCTCGCTATAGAAGGCGTTCAACGCGTCGAGCATTTGCGATTCCATCCGCGCGCTGTCGAGTGCCGTTTGCTCGACAAAAAACTTCGTCAAGCTCGATAAATACCACAGTCCGCCCGCAGAACCGAAGGTCACCGCGAAGAACACGACGGCCGCCAAGGGATACCGGCGGCACCAGCGGCCCAGTTGTTCCAGCCAGCCGACCGATCGTGCCTGAATGGGGTCGCCGCGGAGCAGTCGCCGCAGATCTTCCGCAAACTCGCGAGCGGATTGATACCGTCGCTGCGACGACTTGGCGATGGCCTTCAGACAGATGGTTTCCAGGTCACGTTGGATCTTGTCATTCAACTGCCGCGGTGGGCGGGGTTCGTCCTCCAGCACCTGCAACAGCAACATGCGGCGGTTGCCCTGGAAGGGCCGGCCGCCCGTCAGCATCTCGTACAAGATTACACCCAGGCTGTAGACATCGGTCCGAGCGTCGATGCCCGCCGTATCGCCGCGAGCCTGTTCCGGCGACATGTAGGCGGGGGTGCCCATCACCTGGCCATCGGGCGTCTTGGTCATGTCGCCGGTTTCGCGTTTGGCCAGCCCGAAGTCCATGATGTGCAGCCGGCCGTCACGATCGACCAGGATGTTGGACGGCTTGACGTCGCGATGAATGACGCCATGCTCGTGAGCGTACTGCAGGACTTCGGCCAGTTCAGCCACTTGCTCGGCAGCCCGCTGTGGGGCGGGGCGATGTTGCTGCAACCAGCTTTCCAGCGTCTCCCCTTCGACGTACTCATACACGAGATAGCAGACGCCGTCTTCCGTATGGGCCGTTTCATACAACGAGACGATTCCGGGATGTTTGAGCTGTGCGGCGCTGCGGGCCTCGCGGTGAAAACGATCGACCTCGGCGTCACCCGACAGACTTCCCGCCCGCTGGATCTTGATCGCCACGGTCCGTTCGAGCTCCACGTCCCAGGCGCGGAAAACGAATCCGAATGAGCCGACCCCCAGTTGTGCCTGCAGCAGGAATTTCCCCAGGCGGCAAGGGCCATTCGCGACCAGTCGCGCGAACCGGCGGCCGGGGTCGACGTTGACTTCATCGGTATTCGCATCGCCGGAGTGAGTGCGAACCATCTTCTCGGCAACATCGCGGACCGCTGCGGTCAATTCCGGCGCGAGCATGTCGATTCCGGAACCGGGCGGTTCCAGGTTCCGCAATTCGGTCATCAAGTGATCGGGGTGCTCCTCCAGGACACGCAGAATGGCATCACAGTTGGGACACTCTTCAATGTGATGCGCCATGTGCTCCAGAACGGCACCCGGCAAGTTTCCCAGCGAGAACGCGGCGAGCTCGTCAGGAGTTGGACATGACGCAGACATTGCAGGAGGTTTCATGTGTTGGTCACGCTCGCCAGAGCGTGGTTTTGAAAGAAATGAAACAACGACGATCTCAATCTCTCCTCTCCCCGGAGTACCAAGGCGAGGGGAGACAAAATGCGATAGGGACCGGCGTGCGGAAATCCACACGCGGGTCGTGAGACGTACCGATAACCTCACTATATCAACGCGAAAGCGTTACACAGTAAGAATTTGCCCCCAATTCTGGGGTTGGGTTCGAATCGGCATTCCAGGACCTTTCAAGACTGAAACGAGATTTTTGTAACGCTCCCGCGTTTTCTGTTTAGCGGGTCTTACAGCCGCACATCCGATATGTGAGAATATCAGTCGGTTCGAACTCGATTCCGGCCAGGCTCAGTGCGCTCCTGGCGATCCCCTATGGAGGACAACACGATGGCTCGAAACACACGTCGCGAATTTCTGGGAGACGTCGGCAGGGGCATGCTGCTCGCCGGATTGGGAACAACTTTGGCCAGCGACTTGGGAATCGGGCGAATTTATGCCGATGATGCCGACAAGGCACTCAATTTCGGCAAGTTGGAGCCGTTGGTGGCTTTGATGCAGGATACCGAGCCCAACAAGCTGACGGCTCTCCTCATCGAGAAACTGAAAAGTGGAACCGACTTGCGGACGTTGACTGCCGCTGGAGCGCTGGCCAATGCTCGGACCTTCGGCGGACATGACTACATCGGTTTTCACACGTTCATGGCGTTGGCTCCGGCCTTCCGGATGTCGCAGGAACTGCCGACCGCCTTGCAGCCGCTGCCCGTTCTGAAGGTTCTCTATCGGAATGCGAACCGCATTCAAGAATTCGGCGGACGCGAAAAAGAAGTCCTGCACCCCATCCAACCCGCGCCGATTCCTGCGGGCGTACACAGTGGCGAGTATCTGCGTGAGATCGCCCGTCGCGGCGATATCGAAGGTGCCGACCGCGCGTTTGCGACGATGACCCAGGGGCCCATTGG
>CAMAVF010000009.1 GCA_945861445.1 Planctomicrobium piriforme
ACTCGGAAACACTTCCTTCCCGCCAGTGACTGATCGCTGGGCAGTATCTCTGATCGCCCACCTCTCGAATGAGATCAAGGTCTCAGTCCCCGAGCTCAGTGTCACCCTGTTTGACGTAAACAAGAGTGTCTCTAACGCAACCTATTTAGAGACAATCGCTTGCGACACAGGCAAGGTCAGCTTTGAACAAATCGCCGAGACTGGCACACCTGTTGCAAATGACGACTTTCACTTATCTAACGGCGGCCAAGTCCGCCTCTCAGCACCAAGCACTCGTGATATGAATTCTGTTGGAGACCCAATAATGATTATGGCAATCCCCTCGACGACATCGGGTTCAGAACTCGATTCACCCCGCTCTGCTGGCAGCGAATGGGCAGCGGACTCGAGAGTGGTGAGGGTGCGAGAATCTCTCGTGAATTCAGACGTTGCGAGCCCCTTACAGGAACCGTCACTCGTCACGGGGACCTTGCAACAGTTGTTTCACATGACGCTGTCGAGTCTCCGCGGGTATCAGGAACTGGCCCAACTTTCCACGCAACCCGAGTTGCGGACGCTGCTGGATGTGATCACTCGTCAGCGTTGTGCGCAGTGCCGGGCGTTGGCTCGCATGACAGACGGTTTCATTCCTGAATGGATGAATCTCGAAAAGTCCGATGACGACGCGTTGGCCGATCCGAGCGCCGCCGATTTGCAAATCGTCTGGCTGCGGACGATCTGGAGCTTCGAGCAGGACGAGTTCGCTCGATTTGGAGAGAATCTTGACCAGGCTGAATTGATGCTGGAAGACGCGTTGCTGGGTGCCAGTGAAGCATTCCCGGACGGCGAGTTGACCACTGTTTTCCGACAACATGCCATTAACATCTGCGGTGCGCGGCAATGCCTTGAGGACGTAGTCGGCGATCACATTTCCTCGGAACGATATTAGACGATGGCCAGGTTTGCATGTGTGCCCCGAATTCGATTCGGGGCGTTTTCTTGCGCTGCATTGCGCGCTCGAAGGGCAAGTATTCTCGGTCACCTCGTGACCGTCTTGGTGGCGTTGTCCGCCGCGTCGGCGATCGTTTCGTGAATGAAACGCAGCTTATCGATCATCGGCATCGACAGGACAAACGGGTATCCATCCGGCAATCCCAGACCTCGATTGAGATTATTGATCACATAGGTCAACGGAAACCAGGCATCCAGCATGCGATCGAACGAACCGGCCGCACTCTGCTTCAACATCGCCTGCGACACCGCCGGTTCATCGGAGTGCCGCGGCTTCAAGATCAAGCCGGTCGAGGCGGCCGTTTGCAGCGCATCGGACATGTGCAGGTAATGGGCCCACGTCTCGGCCCAGTCTTCCCACGGATGTGCGCTGGCGTAGGCGGTGACAAATTGTTGCTGAAAGTCAGCGGGGGGGCCTTGTTCGTAATGCCTTCTCAACGCCTCGCCGTAGTCCTGGCTCTCGTCCCCGAAAAGTTCGCGAAAGGCAGTCAGCCGATCACTGTCCTTGATCAATCGGTCCCAATAGTAATGACCAATCTCATGCCGGAAATGGCCGAGGATCGTGCGATAGGGTTCGTGCAAGTCGTTCCGTCGCCGTTCACGCTCGGCATCATCTGCCTCTGCAATGTTGATCGTGATCACGCCGTTTTGATGCCCGGACAGCAATGGCATCGCCTGGCCATCGACATCACCGAGGAATAAAAAGGCGACTCCCTCGTCGGGACTGTCGGTTTTCCCCGTGAGTGGCAGTCCCAAATCGAGCAGCGTATAGATCAGCCGCCGCTTCGCAGTCTCCAGGCGACACCAGGCATCTTTGTTTTTCGGCAGGCTGAGATTTGGAATGACCTGAGTCAACCGGCATGACAGGCACAGTGGATTCGGGTCAGCTTCCGGCAGTGCCCAGTTACAAATATTGCCCGTCGAATAGTTCGCGCATAGCCGCCACGTGTCGCGTTCGGCTCCATTCCGCGGCACCGATTTCCATAGCCCGTTTTCGACCGCTTCCAGCGAACACAGATCCGACAAATCAGTGAGGTAGGCGAGAACGTGACCGCAATTCAAGCAGCATGTATTCTCAAAGAACACCAGTTGGCCGCAATGGTCACAATGGAACACCTTCATCGAACTGCACTTTCTGCGGATCCGCCATTTCAAAACGATAACGCCCGTCATCGCGCGACGATTTATCACACGCTGCGATTGTTGTGCCAGAATGGGCAGCTCGCCACGGCAATAGTAGCCTTCATGCTCCTGCGTGAAGGCTACTATTCCAAGTGAGTTCGGTCAGCAACGCTGAACGTGTCTGTTTCGCGGTTCGTATTCGCGACGATCAATTCGGCGAGAAAGCCGATCGAAAGTAATTGGGCCCCCAGCAACAACGTCGCCACTGAATAGGCCAGCAACGGACGGCCGCCAATCGGATGATAGACCCACTCCTTGGCCGCCAGTCCAATTTGAGCCAGCAGCGGATGCAGCGCGTGGCCGAACATCCACACGCAGGCGAGATAGATCAGACCCAGCGTGCCGGCTCCGAAGCAAATCAGCCCGGTCGTTCCCATCAGATGCTGGGGGCGCTGCCCAAAGCCCGTCAGAAACTTCACGGTCAACAGATCCAGAAAGCCGCGCACAAACCGGTTAAAGCCGTACTTCGAATACCCGAACTGGCGAGAGCGGTGGTGGACTTCAATCTCCGAAACCGAAAAACCGCGGGCGAACGCCAGGACAGGAACGAAACGGTGCAATTCGCCATACAGGCGAATCTCACCAGCGACATCCTTGCGAAAACATTTGAAGCCGCAATTGTGGTCGTGCAATTTGAGGCCGGTCAACCGGCCTACCATCCAGTTAAAAACCTTACTGGGATAAACCTTGTGCCAGGGATCAAGACGCCGAACTTTCCAGCCATTGACGACATCAAACCCATCCTGAATCCGGGCGATGAACCGCGGGATCTCGATGGGATCGTCCTGCAGATCGGCATCCATCATCATCAGCAAGTCGCCCTTGGCAGCCGCCAGACCGGCAGTCAACGCGGCGGCCTTGCCAAAATTGCGACGGAATCGAATGCCTGATACTCGCGGATCTGACTGTGACAACTGCTGAATGATCGGCCAGGATCCGTCCTTGGAGCCATCGTCGACAAAAATGATCTCATGCTCAATCTGCTGCGGCACGCAAACCTGTGTGATCTCCGCGTGGAGTTGCACCAGGCTCTCGTGCTCGTTGAAGACAGGAATGATGATGGAGAGCATGGATTGGGAGTTGTCGGTTGTCGGTTGTCAGTTTTTTCCAATACGTTCGTCGTTGCAGTGGTTGATTGTCTCTGTCATTCACTTTCACTGACAACCGCGAACTGACAACTGTTACGCACTTTCGCGATGTTTCCGCTGTGCCTCATCACCAACTCGCGGACCAAATGGCAAGAATTTCGGGCGTGGCACAACCGCACCACTGACCTTGGCCGGACGTCCCAGGGCCGCGGCGATTCCTCGAACCACCGTCTCTTGCTGGGCCAGGGTCAGCTCAGAGAAGATCGGCAATGCCAGAGTGTCATCTGCCGCAGTCTCGGAGTTGGGCATCGATCCAGGTTGATAACCCAAATCGCTAAAGCACGGCTGTAAATGCAACGGTTTGGGATAGTAAACCATGCACCCAATCTTGTGCTCACGCAGGAAATTCAGGATGCGGTCTCGCAGCCCATCACGAACCCGGACGACAAACTGATTGAAGACGTGACGGCTGTGTTCGCAGATGGTCGGCAACTCGATGACGTCCAGCAATCGTTGGTCCGCGAACAGATCGGCATAGCGCGCGGCATTACGCTGGCGGGCGAGAGTCCAGTCTTCCAGATGCTGCAACTTGACCCGCAACACGGCCGCCTGCAGGGCATCCAAGCGGCTATTCAGGCCCACTTCCATGTGATGGTATTGAGTCATTTCACCGTGGACTCGCAGACGACGCAGGCGCTTGGCAAGCTCCGGTTCATCCGTGGTCAGCATGCCACCATCGCCGGCACCGCCCAGGTTCTTCGTGGGGAAGAAACTGAAGCAAGCCACGCGACCCAGAACCCCGGCCCGACGGCCCTGGTACTCGGCACCGATGGCCTGGCAGGCGTCTTCGATGATCGACAGATTGTTGCGAGTTGCCACGCGCCACAGGGCATCCATGTCGGCACATTGACCGAACAAATGCACGGGCAAAATGGCCTTGGTCTGGGGCGTAACGGCAGCCGCCACGGCCTCGGGATCCAAGTTCATCGTTTTCGAATCGATGTCCACGAAGACGGGCTTGGCGCCCGCTCGCACGATCGACCCCGCCGTGGCGAAGAAGGAGTAGGGCGTGGTGATGACTTCATCACCCTTCCCGATATCCAGCGCCATCAGCGCGAGCAACAACGCATCTGTTCCCGAAGCGCATCCAATGGCTTCGCGAGCATCGCAGTAGTTGGCGATCTCGGATTCCAGATTAAGGACTTCATCACCCAGAATGAAACGCTGTTCGCTGAATACCTTGGTGACGGCCGAAGTCAGGTCCTCGGAAATCGTCTGGTATTGAGCGACCAAATCAATGAACGGCACCGGTTCGAGCGGTCCCATGCCGTCCACGCGTGTCGGTTGGGGTGTAGTCATGAGCGACTCCCTTCGCGCATGCAAGACCCAAAGTGGTCGGTGTACGAACAGTTTGAGCGAGACTCCTCATCTTGCGATGCTTGGCGTCGCGCAACAAAACTCCTCGCAACCGGTAAAAAAACGGGGGTGCGGGAACATATTGAGAGGACGAGATTGTGTCAAGACAGGGTTATTGAGAAAGACGAGGGAGAAAGACCGGCAAGTGGCTTCCAAGTGTTGAGTTTGTCTGGGTAACTCGGCAAAATGGGCGGTTGTTAGCGAGATCCTGCCCCCGCTGGCCCGGTCATGGATCGTAACGGAGGCGCAAACTGGTGTGTTCACGGGAACTCAATGGTGCTTGACGATGATAGAGGACGCCGAGGAGGTGACTTGGGAAATCCTCGGTTTATCGGTAATTTTGCTTGGATGAATGACGAGCAACTCGTATCTTGGTGACTGCGCTCAGTCATCCGAAGTCGTTGCCGACTGAAGTTGTCTGAAACTGTCGAAGCGTCCTGGATCTGATTTTCGATCAGACTTCGGCAACCTGACTGGCCTCGGCCCAGCCCGGCCTTGAGGTTGGACATCATGAATTACGTATTACATGGCTACCAGGTCAATGAAGCGACCTGGTTCCACCTATCATTTGTGTTGATCCTGGCGGTCTACTTCAGGTTCGGCCGGTTTTGGTCGCTGCGCAATCTGGACCTGATCCTGATGCTCAGCATCGCCCCCGCCCTGCAGTATGTTCAGGAATCGCCGGCTGATGGTGCGTTCTGCCTGCTGGCAGTCACCTTCGGCCTGTTGGGACGAGTGGGGTTTGACGCCTACTTCACGCGGCGTCCCAAACTTCCGCAGAACATGAATCCGGCGGGATTGGCATTTCTGTGTCTGTCAGCGATGGCGTTCCTGGGGACGAAAGTGATCACGGAGTCCCCGCCCGTGAACGAGGTGCGAGAAGTCCAGCGGGCACGGCATCTGGTCAAAGGGAAGGATGCGGTTCCAGGCACGTATGCGATCCCGGAAAGTGGAGTCAACGAAGCCGGCCCGGGCGCCCGATTGATTTATGCGGCGATTGCCGCCACCCCTGCGGCGGAACGCCCCACTGCCACCGCGAACGAAGCCGCCCTGTACGTTGCGCGCGGCATGGCCATCCTGGCCCATCTGGCAGTCATCGGGGGTCTCATCTGCGTCGGCTATTACCACATGGGCGATCTGCACCTGGGACTCGCCATGGCCACGCTTTATCTGTTGCTGCCCTGTACCGCCTATGAAGTCGGGCGTGTGAATCACGTACTGCCGTCAGCGATGATCGTCTGGGCATTTGTCGCTTATCGCCGCGTCGTGGTTGCTGGCGCGCTGCTCGGGCTGGCGTGTGGCACGTTATTCTTCCCGATTTTTCTCCTTCCGCTGTGGGCTGCGTTTTATGGTCGGCGCGGCTGGTTGAAGTTTTCCCTGGCGGTGGGCGGCATGACGCTCGTGATGATCGCCGGACTCTGGCTACTCGCGGGCCCCGTGGGTGTCTTGCCCGAGTCGGATTTCGGTTTCTTCAATTGGACGAAGCTGCGGTTCAACGATACTGAGCCGACCGGGTTCTGGAGCATCTTCCCTGCCGCTTATCGCATCCCGGCGTTCGTCAGTTTCCTGGCAATGGTCGTGGGCCTGTCGATCTGGCCGCGCTATAAAGACCTGGCGATGCTGATGGCCAGTTCGGCGGCAATCGTCATTGCGACTCAGTTGTGGTATCCCCAACAGGGTAGCGTGTATGTGTTGTGGTACTTGCCGCTGCTGCTGATGGTAGTCTTCCGGCCCCCGCTGCATCACAGCCTGGCGCCGGATACGCTGCAAGTGGCGGAGACGGTGGCCACGGCCTTGCCGGAACCACGCAGCAATTCTTTCGTGAGTTCGGGAATCAGCACTGGAACCGCGTTTCGTTAGCTTGCCTGGAATGGTAAACGCAGTTTTTCTTAGGTCCCCTGTGTCCTTTACGTCCCTTGATTCAAAAGGACGAAATGGACTCAGGGGACCTAAACCTAGAGGGGCAATTAAAATCCATGTCCAAACACCGCCACCGGATCAAGCGCGATGAAGCTGCCCGCCAACGTCGACGTACGGCCCCCGGTGCGCCGCCGGGAACGCTTAAAACCGATCCTGAAGCACCACGTCCCCAGATCAAGGTGATCGCCTATTCGAATCAAGAACTGGTCGAACAAGAAATCCAGAAAACCAGCGACATCAACGCGTTTCTGGGGCGATTTCCCGTCACCTGGATCAATGTCGATGGGCTGGGTGATGCGCAAGTCTTGCACGAATTGGGGGACATCTTTCACATCCACCCGCTGGCGCTGGAAGATGTCATCAACGTCCATCAGCGAGCCAAGCTGGAACATTACCCCGGGCATCAATTCCTGGTCGTCCATCAGGTCGATGCCGCCGAGCGAATCCAGTCCGAACAGATCAGCCTGTTTCTGGGTTCCAACTTCGTCCTGACCTTTCAGGAAGAAGCCGGCGACTGTTTCGACGGGATGCGCGAGCGGCTGCGACAACATGTGGGATTGATTCGCCAGTCGGGGCCAGACTATCTGGCATACACGCTGCTGGACGCCATCGTCGATCACTATTTTCCCTTGCTGGAATCATACGGCGAACGGCTCGACGATCTGGAGACTCAGATCATCAACGCGCCGCAGAGCACGACGATGTCGCGCATCCACGACATCAAACGCGAGTTGCTGACCCTGCGCCGCAAGATCTGGCCCCTGCGCGACGCGCTGAACACGCTCGTTCGCGATCCCGTGCCGCAGGTCACCGACACCACGCGGCTCTATTTGCGTGATTGCTACGATCACATCATGCGGATCATCGATCTGCTGGAGACGTACCGCGAGCTGTCATCGGATCTACTGGAGTTTCAGTTGTCGAGCATCAGCTACAAGATCAACGAAGTCATGCGGATGCTGACCGTGATCGCCACGATCTTCATTCCCCTGACATTCATCGTGGGCTTGTACGGAATGAACTTCGACCCTAACGTCTCCCCGTGGAACATGCCCGAACTGAAGTGGTACTTCGGGTATCCGTTCGCCCTGGGCTTGATGGCCATCGTGACGTTCGGACTGCTGGCATTCTTCTACCGCAAGGGGTGGCTGGGAGGACGGGCTTAGAGCGTCAATGCCCAGGGTTCGCGGGCGCGATGTTCGCAGTCGGTGCGTGCGGGGCGGCTCCGTGGGGGGGACTGACGGGCTTGAATACCATCACCAATGCCGCTCCGCAGGCTGCCATCACCAAGCCCAGGAAAAACGGCCAGTCGGGCAGCTTCTTGGCGGGATTGAAGTAGAGCATCGTGGCGATCGTATTAATGATGGGCGCCCCCGCGAAGACCAGCGGCGGCACATACAGCGTCGCATCTTTACCCCCGATGGTCACGGCAAAGATGATGCACAGCGCACCGGCCGCACCCAATGTGCCACCGAACAGGCCCTTCAGGCAGGCCATCGTATCGAAGTTTGGAACAGTTCCCACTTTGACCGTCGGATCCCAGTTCAGGACAAACACGAAGATCGAAGGGACCAGCACGGCGGTAATGAAGTACGCTACGCCGACAAACAGGAAGGCTCGTAGGGGGCTTTTCAACGCCGATTGAGCCGCATGAACAGTCGGCACATACAAACCCCACGACAGGGCCGCGCCCGCGATGAAAATCAGGACCAGGACAACAGCTTTTTCCATCTTGAACTCCGTATCGGACGGCGAATTCTGTCATGCTATGGCGATCGGCTGGCGTTCCGAGCTTGCCAAGGCTCAGGCGGCCCAAGGCCACCAGCCGCGGTAAAGATTCCTCGTCTGGACGCCTGCGGGGGTATCGTAGCTTTCGGCTGCCAGAATGGAAACCGACGGAGGTGACAATGCCACCTGACAACTTCGATCTCGCGGTCCCCCGAGTTAATGGTCGATATGGATGTCGGTTAGCCTGTTGCGGAGTGACAAATCAGCTCTTCGCGATGCGTGCCGGTCCCCTCCTTGACAACTCGGGACGCTGCCGTCTATGTTGCCAAGTTTGGTTTTGACAGGATCTATTGATCGCAAGTAGTGTGGGTCGTTCGGTTTCTGCGTTTTGACTCAGGTGGTGAGAGCGTCGTATTCCTGAGCGGCAGCTTCTGCCGGTGGTTGAATGTCACCAGTTTGGTCTGCCAGGGACCAGTCTGATCTGCAAAGGAAAAGCCGCGTGGCGTCTGGGCTGACTCACTTTGATGATTCCGGAGCGAGCCGGATGGTGGATGTCGGGGCGAAAGACGTCACCGCCCGGCGCGCCGTCGCCTCCAGTCGCATTTCCATGCTGCCGGCCACATTGCAATTGATCTCCAATCGCCAAGTGGCCAAGGGAGATGTGTTTGAGGTGGCTCGGCTGGCGGGAATCATGGCTGCCAAACGGACGTCGGAATTGATACCGCTCTGTCATTCGCTCGGTCTGGACAGCGTCGAGGTCAGTTTTTCGATTCTGGATGACCACACCGTCGAGGTTCGGGCGACCGCCGCTGTGCATGGAAAAACGGGCGTGGAAATGGAAGCCCTCACGGCAGTCAGTGTGGCCGCCTTGACGGTTTACGACATGTGCAAAGCAGTCGATCGGGCCATGGTGCTCGGTCCGACGATGTTGATTGAGAAATCGGGTGGAAAAAGCGGGCACTTCGTCCGCGACGGGGGGTAACAGCCTGTTGAAAAAGGTGTCTGGAACTTTGCCAACCACACGGAATCGAGCTTTTTTTCGACGTTCGGAGAGTTCCAGACACCTTTTTCAACAGGCTGTAAACGCGGACAAGAATTCTCACGAATTCTGCTGCGTAATCTCGGCGAAGATGTTTGAACAGGACGGGCTGGTGACCACTGGTCCGTGGGGGTAGTAGAGAGCGTCATGGTTCACAAAGCGGCAGGCGAAACAGCGAATTCCAACGATCTTCAGGCCACGATCCTCGGCCTGATTGGAAACGACCTGCGCGAAATGGAAGTGGTCTTCCATCGCGAACTGCGCAGTAATCATCCATACGTCGCGGACGTCCTGACGCATCTGAATACCTATCGCGGCAAACGACTGCGGCCGATGTTGCTGCTGTTGACGGCCCAGGCTGTGGGCGAAGTGGACGCCGCTCATCACGTGCTGGCTGCCGTGGTGGAAATGATTCACACGGCGACTCTGGTCCATGACGATGTCCTGGACGACGCCACGACCCGTCGACATGTCGCCACCGTCAACTCACGCTGGAACAACGAAACCAGCGTCTTACTGGGAGACTACCTCTTCACGCACGCCTTCCACCTCGCAAGCAGCCTGGAAAGCACGCTGGCCTGCCGGCTGATTGGCCGGGCGACCAACCTGGTGTGCGAGGGAGAACTCGCCCAGATTCACGAACGGGGGAACTCGGGTCTGACGGAAGAGCAATATTTCAATATCATCGAAGGCAAAACGGCCGAACTGTGTGCCGTCTCGTGCTACCTGGGTGCTCACTTTGCAGGTGGTTCCGAAGCGACCGTACTGGCGATGGATCGCTATGGCCGCAATTTGGGGATTGCATTCCAGATTGCTGACGACTTGCTGGATGTCTGCGGGACCGAACAAGAAACGGGCAAGACGCTGGGCTCGGATCTGGAAAAACAGAAGTTAACATTGCCGCTGATTCGCCTGCTGGCGGAAGCCACACCCGCAGCGGCCGGGAAGATTCGCGAACTGCTGGCTCATCCCAGTGCCGAGTCCAAGGCGGAACTCAACCGGCTGTTGAAGGCTGGCGACGCGTTGGAATATGCTCGGCAGCGCGCCTTCGAATATGTCGAAGCGGCACGAGCAGCGTTGGCCTGCCTGGCCGATTCACCCGCCCGGCAAGTACTCGAATTGCTGACAGAATTCGTCGTCGTGCGGTCGACATAGAAACGCTAACAAAACTACCCCACCGAGCTTGCCTCGGTGGATTCGGGCCTTTGCACTACGCTGACGCCGGACGTAGTGCAGAAGCCCGATGACCACCGAGACAAGCTTGGTGGTGTTTTGTAAGAGCCACTGAGTTACTTTACTCAGGGGGCTCAATCGGCCCGAAGTCCGGGATCGTGGGAGCGGCAAAGCGTTTGAGTTGCGCGTTGGAGCGACGTTGCTCGCGCAGGATGAAGAAACAAATCGCTCCCCCCAGGCTGATCCCCACGATGGCAATTCCCCCCAGCAGCAGGGGCACCCAGCGCGGGTCGGCGGCCGCTTTGCGTTGAACGACCGGGAACCAGCGAATCCGCTTTGCCAGCAACATCGGGGCAGCGTAGGTCAGTCCCGATTGGGCCGGGTACTGGTAACGCTTGAAGAAGTAACCGGTAATCGAAACCTTCTCGCTGAGCTTGCCGCCTTCCGCCAATCGGGAGGGCTTGTCGAGACAATGAAACACGTAGGGGTTCTTGCCCGAGTCGGCATTTCGCAACCAGCCTTCGTAAACGACGTCGATCTTCGCAGCGTTATCGTGATGCGGCAGCTGGTTGAGCTGCAGCAGTTCACCTTCGAGCGTGATCAGCCGGCCGCGGTAAAAATCAGGATCCGAGAACACCTGGGTATAGGTGACATCCTGCAATGCCGCCCGTTCGAGATCCGCTTGTGGCAGGTCCCGCAATTTGGCGAACACCGCCCAATAGGCATCCCCTTCAGCATGCCGGATGAAGAGCGCACGCTCATTGATCTTGTCAAACACGGCCTTGGGGATTCGCAGGTCCTGCGGCAGGTCCCCTGCGGGCGCCGCGTTTTTCGGAGCCGCACCACCCTTCTTCTTCCCCGCAGCCTGCCCCGGCTGACCAACGACTTGCTGAGTCAACGTCTCCTGAAGTTGCTTGATCCGTTGCTCTTCTTCCGGTGAAAGCGGCCGTTGTTGCTGCTTCTGCGGCGGGTTCAACCAGGCCCAATTCTTGGGATTGGCCGACTTGAAGATCGACATCAGCACAATCACCAGCGTGCCCACGAGCATCACGACACGCCATTGATCGCGACGTCGTCCAAATCGAGGAACACCTCTGGGCCGGAATCGCATGGAAGCTTAATGGCTGGTGGTCAGGGTACAGGAATGCGTCAGTCTGAATTGTAAATCACAATCATAGAGTTAGGAACTCACTCCGGAGGAGTGACAGAGGAGTGACAGCCATTAGCCTGGGGTTGTAGCGCAGCGAAAACCCCAGGTAGGCAATTGACGATCGAGTCGACCCTGGAGGGGTCGCAGCCGCATTTTGCTGCGACCCCTCCAGGGTCGAGATCCGTGTGAAACTGGAACCCCGGGTGTCGCTGACGCTCAACCCGGGGCTAATAGCTGTCACCCCTACCGGGGTGAAGATCAATCCTTCCTAATCCGTGTTCAATCCGTGTCCATCCGTGGCTAAAAACTCTTCGTCCTCCTTGGGTTGCGGGCTACGCCCGCGCTGTGTTTCATCTGTGTCAATCCGTGGCGAAAACTCTTCTAAATCCGCTCCAGACACAGGCCGTCTAGACCCTATTTCGCTACGAAATTCAGCATTCGGTCCACGACAAAAATCACTTTGACAATCTGCTTGCCGGTCAGATGTTGCGAGACATTCGGATCGGCCTTGGCGACTTGTTCGGCCGTTTCCTGGTTCGCACCGGCCGGCAATTTGATGCGACCGCGCAACTTGCCGCTCACCTGGACGGGGATTTCCACTTCGCTTTCGACCAGCAACTGGGGATCAAACTGCGGCCACGGCTCATAGGCCAGCGTTGCCGTGTGTCCCAGCAACTCCCACAGTTCTTCAGCAAGGTGCGGTGCCAGCGGGCTCAACAACAGGACGAACGGTTCCAGCATCGCCCGCGGCTTGGGTTCTTGCGGAGTCACTTCGTTGACGAACTCCATCAGGCGGCTGATCACCGTGTTGAAACTCAAGGCTTCCAAGCCTTGCGTCACGGCCGCGATTGTCTTGTGTAACATTCGGGTCTGATCGGCTGTCGGTGCGACATCCTGCACGGCTGGGTTCAGTACTACGCTGTCGCTCCGTTCGTCGGCGATCATGCGCCACACGCGGGCCAGGAAACGCGCGATCCCCTCGACACCACTCATACTCCACGGCTTCGTGGCCTCCAGGGGGCCCATAAACATCTCATAGAGACGCAACGCGTCCGCGCCGTATTCTTTGACGACGCTGTCGGGATTGATGACATTCCCCCGCGACTTGGACATCTTATAGGCGCGGCTGTCGACCGCGATCTCGGGCTGTGTTACCAGTACGAAGTCATTCCCCTGCTTCGTGACTTGATCAGGGGTCAATTTGACCAACGTCAGCGGCACACCGGTTTGCTTTTGAACGTGCGCCGGCCCACCGTCTGGACCATCCGTGGCCAGGTTTGCCGAAATCCAGTTTCCGCTGGCCCCCTGATAGGCGGTCAATTCGGCTTCACCCAGGATCATCCCCTGATTCACGAGGCGGCCGAACGGTTCGGGGGTCTCAATATGCCCACGATCAAACAGCACCTTATGCCAGAACCTGGAATACAATAGGTGCAGCACGGCATGTTCCGCACCGCCCACATAGAGGTCCACCGGGAGCCACTGCTTCGCTAGATCTGGATCGACGAACGCCTGATGATTCTTGGGATCGATAAACCGCAGGTAGTACCAGCATGATCCCGCCCATTGCGGCATGCTGTTGGTTTCGCGCTTGAGCCGCGTGCCATCTGGCAGAGTTTTATAAAGCCACTCCGCGGGCGCCTTGGACAGTAATGGCTCGGGCGTGCCAGTCGGTTTGAAATCGGCCATCGGGGGCAACGTGACGGGCAGCTCTGCAGGCGTATCGGCACGCATTAAACCCGTCGGCTGGCCGTTTGCATCGAGCTCATGCCAGATCGGGAAGGGCTCGCCCCAGTAGCGTTGCCGGCTGAACAACCAGTCGCGCAGGCGGTAGTTGACCGCCACCTTGCCCAAGCCTTGGGCATTCAATTCTGCCGAGATCTGCTGCTTGAATTCGAGAGTCGGCAAGCCGCTGTACTTACCGGAATTGATGGCCGTGCCGAGACCAGCGAACGGCATCTCGGTCTGACCGTTCACGTCCCGGGCGAGGTCCCGTTCCTCTTTGGAATACTCGTATCCAGCCGGCGCCTGAACCACGGGCATGATCGGAATCTCGAACTTCACAGCGAATTCCCAGTCGCGCACGTCGTGTGCGGGGACTGCCATGATGGCTCCGGTTCCGTAGCTGCTTAACACATAATCGGCGATCCAGACCGGCACCGGCTGACCATTCACCGGATTGATGGCAAAGCCACCAGTGAACACGCCAGTCTTGGTTTTTCCCGCGTCGGTCCGGTCGCGTTCACTCTTGAGTGTCGCTTGCCGGCGGTACTCTTCAACGGCGGCAGTCTGTTCGAAAGTCGTCAGGCGATCGACGAAAGGATGTTCGGGGGATAAGACCATATAAGTCGCGCCGAACAGCGTATCCGGTCGCGTCGTGTAGACTCGGATCGCATCGTCGGTTGGCTCCTTGGGGAAGCCTGTGTTGGCTCGCGACGCCTTCCATTCCTCAAAAGCTCGCTTGTCCTCGACAATCTCGTTTGCCAACTCCGCGGCAAGACGTTCAGCCAGTTCATTCATCAACTCGGCAGAGAGGGGCTTTCCTGCATGGAGAACCGTAGGGGCGCCCGACTGCGGATCGACTGAGACGTTGATGTCACCATTGATCCCGCCGACCACCTTTCTCGCTTCTCGTTCGATGAGTCCATGCGTGACGAGTGACGTCGGTGACTGGAGACCACTGGAGGGCTGGTTCAGCCGGCTGCCAATGAAGAAATCGACTTCCGCCCCTTCACTCCGGCCAATCCAGTTGCGTTGCAGCAACTTGATCGACTCGGGCCAGTTCAAATCTTCAAGTTCATTCCCCAACCGATCGGCATAGGCCGTAATCCGGAGCATCCACTGACGGAGCGGAATCCGCACCACGGGATGGTTGCCGCGATCACTCTTACCGTCGATGACCTCTTCGTTGGCGAGCACTGTCCCCAATGCCGGACACCAGTTGACCGGAGCTTCATGCTGATAAGCCAGGCGATTCTTGTCCTGATACCGGCGCACGGCATCGTGTCCCTGCGCGGCAACGTCCAATGGAATGGGCAATTCGGAAATCGGCCGGCCCTTGCCTGTACGAGACTTGCCGTCCGGGCCAGTCCATTCGAAAGCCGGGTCGTACCAGGTGTCAAAAATCTGCAGAAAAATCCACTGTGTCCAGCGATAGTAGTCAGGATCCGTCGTGGAGAACTCACGGCTCCAGTCGTAGCTGAAGCCGAGCATCTTCAATTGACGGCGGAAGTTGTCGATGTTCTCGTAAGTCTTGACAGCCGGATGAGTTCCGGTCTTGATCGCATACTCTTCGGCGGGCAGACCAAACGCATCCCAACCCATGGGATGCAGGACTTTCTTGCCCAGCATGCGGGAAAAACGACAGACGATATCGGTCGCCGTATACCCTTCTGGGTGCCCGACATGCAGCCCTTCCCCAGAGGGATACGGGAACATGTCTAAAACGTACAACTTCGGTTGATCCGCTGCGACCTGGGCTGCGTTCAGTTCAAACGTGCGGTGGGTTTCCCAGTAGGCTTGCCACTTGGCTTCAATCCGGCGGGCTTCATAACGAGGCATGTTGCGTTTTTTCGGTAAAATCAAGCACTGGCGAGGAGTTTTGCGGGGTTCCGAATCAAGCTGCTCAGTGTATTCTGTGGAGGGACAGTTTGCCAACTGCGAGATTGTCACTCACGGGGAGGTTTCGACGCATGTTTTGGGAATCTATGGGACAATCCTTGGTTTCGTTAATTCTGCTGCTCGTGGTTTTGCCTCTCGGCGTCTTGACAGTCGTCAGCGAGATTGTCGCATGCTACTTGCAACAGACTGGCCCCCTCAGCCGGTTCTTGTTTTCTCTTCGTGAATGGTTGTTCGGGCCTCCGTGAAACTTCAGCAGCATTCAAGGCGACTGGGAAAGTGCGGTCACATGTTCGTCCGGATTCTGGACAAGACAATTTGGTGCCTGAAAGTGTTCGCCCTCGTGGCGGTGTTCTTGCTGACGCTGTTCTTGGTGATCCCACTTTGGATTTGCTCGCTCATGACGTTCTCAGCGGAGCCTCTGGGGTTACTTTCGGGATTATTTGAGTTGCTGGCGAAACTAAAACGCGACGTACTCGGAGATGAAGATCTAACGGAATAGCCGGGTGTCTGTTCAAGACGTTGGTAACGAAATTGATTTGCGAAATTGGTTAAAATAGAAAGCCATCCATGGGAATTGGGCCTATCGAAATGATCATCATGTTGGCGACCTTGGTATTTCTCGCGCTGGTGATTGTTCCAGTGGGGCGATTCTTTTTCGGATCGCGTCCGCGTATGACTGGCGACGGCGAGCGTCAGTCGCATCCGCAACTGAAAAAATGCCCGGGCTGCGGTGCGGAACTCACGGGGCAGGGTGATAACTGCCCGGGTTGTGGACTGCGGATTTCTGTTTAGGGAAGCCCGAACCACCGTAGGTCGGGCACTCCTGCCCGTCTTCCCACGCTCCCCACGTTTAACGTGGAAGATGACAAAATACGACGGGCAGGAGTGCCCGTTCTACTTGTCGGGAATGCACTCGCTGGCGCTTCGAGCTAGTATTGTGGGACGCGCTCGACCTGATCCCGGATCCATTCCTCGCCATTTGAAATGTCCAGCTTCCACCATGCCGCCGTTTACCAGCCATATTTTTGTTTGTTGCAATCAACGCGAACCAAATCATCGCCGTGGCTGTTGCGATCCCGAGGGCACCGAGGCGTTGCGCGAAGCCTTCAAGGTGGAAGTGGCGAAACGGAAGTTGGGGCCATTGGTGCGTGCCAACAAGGCGGGTTGCCTCGAACAATGTGAACTCGGTCCTACCGTGGTCATTTACCCTCAGGGGATCTGGTACGGACATGTGCAGCCGAGCGATGTCGCACGCATCCTGGACGAAACCGTGCTGGCCGGTCGCATTCTCAATGACCTGCTGATTCCGCCCGCCTGTCTCAATAACGGCCAATGTGCCGACCGGCGCGTCGAGACGCGTGCAGACGCCTGTGCCGGGTGCGATCGCGGAAACAGCCTTCCCGTCGAGTGAAGGCCGGTTCATCCGCTCTACGCCGTGAAGGATTTTGATGTAGCAGAATTCGTGAGAATTCTGACGCCTGTCCCAGCGGTTGCGATGTTTAGGGACTGACAAAGTCGGTCGGCAATCGGCGGAACTCTTACGAGATTCCGCTACGAAATCCTGCAAGGCGTAGCCCTCCGCTCTGTGGCATTCCAACGACCGCGATGGGCGCTCGTCAGTCATTTCTTGAATCCAACCGCGAATTTCTCGTGGTTTTGGCAGCGGCACGCCATTTGCAAAATAAGCCTGGCAGCAGTGTTTGTTTTCCACCTCAAGGTTAACTCAAGGTTAAGGAGATAGGCCATGTCAGGCACCAGTGACGAAATCAAGGGTCGGATCAAGGAAGCCGCCGGAGCCATCACGGACGACGATAAGCTGCGTCGCGAAGGGAAGATGGATCAAGCGGTCGGCAAAGTGAAACAAGCCTTTGAAAAGGCCGTCGACAAGGTCAACGAAGTCGTGCAGGGCAAGCCGCGCACGTAATTGACCGTCATGTCAACGAGTGCATGCCCTGTCATTTCGAGTATGAAGGAGGATCAGTCATGAGTCGCAAACTATTAATCATTACGAGTGTCCTCGCAGCCATGTTCTGCGTCACGCTCGACAATTCCACGGCAGAAGCCGGACGTTATTACGGCGGATGGCGGGGTGGATATCGCGGCGGTTACTACGGTTACCGAGGCGGTTACCGCAGGGGACACTACGGCGGTTGGCGACCGGCCTATCGCTGGGGTTACACCACCCCGTATTACGGCGGCTACTACTATTACTACTAGCGCCCGCGATGTGCAGAGCTCTCTCGGTTGTGGGTGAGACGCAACTCGTGCCGGGGCAGGGGGCGCAACTCACGTCATAACCACATCGTTTCGCGTCGGCACCCTTGCGGCTTTAGTCCCTCATAAAAGGCTGAAGCCGCCTCTCTATCAGGAGTGGGTGCCTGACGCATTTTGATTTCACTGATAGTCTCAAGCCTGCAGCTCAGGCAGTCGGTTCAACAAGGAGACAGCATGCGAAAGTTCGCATATCTAACAGCAGCAGTACTGTCGGTGACGGGCATTTGCTTTGGTCTCGCCGCCGATGACGCGACCACGACCAAGAAGCCAGCGGCGTCCACTCCCTCGAAGCCCGCCACGAAGCCCGCCCCCAAGGCGACGAAGACGGAAGAGAAACCGGCCAAAACGGCTGAAGATGAGGAGAAAGCTCCGTCCAAGCAAGAGGCCGACGTCCCCGCGAAATATTCGGCCGATGAAGCCGCCATTCGGCAGGCCAACGACAGCTTGCTCAAGGCCTACGCGTCGGACAATGCTGAAACCGTCGCTCAACACTTCACGCCAGATGCTGAGTATGTGAATTGCAATGGCACCGTCTTTCATGGCCGTGAAGCAATTCAGGACTCGCTGACGACCTTCTTCGCTGATCATCCCGGCTGCGAGCTCCAGACCGAGCTGCACGACTTGCGTTTTGTCAGCCCCTCAGTGGCGATCGTGGAAGGGACGACCACCGTCGTTCACAAGGGGGACTCTGACGAGACGACGCACTGCAAGTTCACCGCAGTCTACAACAAAAATGATGACAAATGGCTGCTTGCCAGTGTGCGAGACCAACTGCACGCGGTTCGGCCGACACATGAAGATCAACTCGATCAATTGAGTTTTCTGATTGGCGACTGGGTCAATGAAGACAGTGATTCCGTGGTGTCATTCTCATGTCGGCCGACCGACAATGGCAAATTCCTCATCCGCGACTTTTCCATGAAAGTCCAGGGCCAGGAAGTCCTCAGCGGAACTGAGCGTATCGGCTGGGATCCGTTGACGGGCAAGTTGCGGGCATGGATCTTCGACTCCGAAGGGGGATTCGCCGAGGGGATGTGGCATCGCGAAGGCGACGTCTGGACTCTCAGATTATCCGGCGTCAATTCCGCAGGCGAAGTTGCTTCGGGAACCAGCCATTACACGGTGATTAACGATCACCGGATGACCTGGCAGGCCGTGGACCATGTCATTGGCGGCGTGGCACTGCCCAATAGCCCAGAATTTACGTTGGTTCAAAAGTCGCCTGATCCCCTCGATCACGACGAGAAACCAGCGAAGTAAAAAACTCTATTGATCAATGCTGAGCCTCAGTCGAACGGTCTCTCCGCTCGCCGGCGCTCGCATCAAAAACTCCTGGGAAGGTAATCATGAAATCATTTGAATATAGAACGTGGGGCATCGCCTTAGTCGGCGGTCTCGCACTGACGTTCGGTCTTGGCGATGCAATTTCGTCCCTCACAGGCAGTTCTCAGCAATCAGCCAGTGCCTTTCAAAAGGGTGGCGGAGGTCGAGGCGGTGGTGGTGGAGGAAACCGTGAAGGCGGAGGTGGCGGTGGGGGAAATCGTGGAGGCGGTGGAGGTAACTCCGGCGGAGGAGGTAGGTCGGGTGGCGGCGGCGCTGCTCATCCGGGTGGCGGTGGTTCACCACCTGCCGTCAATCGAACGCCATCCTTTAGTCGTCCCAATGTTGCGCCAAGGACTAATGTCAATCCGGGACCTGGTGTTCAAGGTGGGGCCGGGGGGCGAGTCGCAGTTCCTGGAAAATCCGCAACCACCAGAACCCCCAACCCCAACACTCGGGTTGGTCCGGCTAATCCGGGAGCCGGAGCGGGTGTCCGAACGAACCCGACAGTTCGCTCGGGTGCAAACGTCAACCCAAATATTCGCGTCAATCCTAACGCCAACATCCGTAGTCCGAACACGGTTAACCGGACCACGGTCAATCAGAACAACATCAATCGCAACAACGTGAATCGAAACAATAATGGGAACTACGTGAATCTGGGCAATCGCCGGGTGGGCCTGGGCCCCAATGGATATCGGCCCGCGTATTACAATCACGGACTCTATCACGGCTATTGGGGTGGTGGCTACGGTGGCCGTGGCGGCTATGGACCGTATGGCGGCTACGGCCGGTATGGCTATGGCGGTTTCGGCCGAGGAATCGGTCTGGGAATCGGCTTGGGGTATGGCCTGGGCGGACTCGGTTATGGATACGGTGGATACGGCTATGGCCTCGGTTATGGCTATGGATATCGGCCGCTGGGTTGGGGCTACGGCGGGTGGGGCTTGGGTTCAATGGCCTATAACAGCGGCTATTTGGGATACAACAACCCGTACTATGGCGGCGGTGGCGGCTCGTTCGGTGGATACAGTTATGCCCAGCCAATTCCCGTCAGTTATGCGTCCACAGCAGTGGGTGATGATCCCAATTCCACTCCCCAAGCTCAGATCATGGACAACGCGGTCGCTGCGTTCAAACAGAACGATTACGACGCGGCACTCGATATCATCAACAAAGGGATCACTCAGTATCCAACCGATGCGGTCATGCACGAGTTTCGTGGCTTGGTATTGTTTGCCAAGGGAGACTATCAGCAGGCGGCAGCCACGATCCATTCCGTCCTGGCTGTGGGACCGGGTTGGGATTGGACCACGCTCAGCAGCCTCTATCCCGACGTGGCGATCTACACCCAGCAACTGCGAGCCTTGGAAGCCTTCACGCGACGGCAACCTGATGATGGTGGCTCGCGGTTCTTGCTGGGCTATCACTACATGACAGACGGGCACCCGGATGCTGCCGCACGTCAATTTGAACAGGTTGTGAAGCTGGTGCCCACCGACCGCGTGGCCGCCGATGTGCTGAAGATGATCACCGCGCCGGCCGGCAATCAGGTGGCGGGCAATGCAACGGCTCAACCCGGTCAGGAGCCGACTCCGGCTCTGACCGAAGATCCCCAGGCAATTGCCCAGCGAACTCCCACGCCGGGCCAGGAAACCGTTCCGGCCGGCAAGCCGCTGGATGAAGCGGCCCTGATGGGAACCTGGAAGGCCAGCCGAGAAGATGGATCGCAATTCGAATTGACGCTTGCGGCCGGTAAGAAGTTCAATTGGAAGTTCAGCCAAAAGGGTCAAAAGCCCACGGAATTCGGCGGAACCTACACAATCGACGGCCCGGTTCTCGCGCTCGAAAGCAAGGAAGGTGGCTCGCTGATCGCCGGTGTCGTCCAGGAAGATGGCAAGTTCAACTTCAAGTTGATTGGCTCTCCCAAAGAAGACCCTGGTCTCAACTTCACGAAATAACTTCCTGGAAAACGGAGTCTCCGCCATGTTGCGTCTGTCGTTAGCCTCACTGATTTGTTCATTAAGTTCCGGAGTGTTTGGCTTCGGAGCGGGGGCTGCTCCCAGTTGGGTCTGGGCGAGAGGATTATTCTTTCTGTTCCTGATCGTCTGGTTGGCCTGTCTGATTGGTGGAACGATTAGCAAGTCCGCTCTAGTTCGGATTCGGCAGCCGCAACATTAACTGGAATCGCAGCAGAACGCTGTGGAAATCTCATCCCTGAGTAAACATAGCAGAATTGGAGACAGTCGTGGCAACGCCCACATCGATCGGTCCTGACTTTCAACCGGTGACCCGGCAGGAATTGGTCAAATTGTTGAACCAGGATCTCGCACGTGAATATCAAGCCGTGATTTCCTATGTCGTTTATTCGCAGGTCCTCAAGGGGGCGCAATACATGAATATTGCTGCCGAACTGGAAGTTCACGCTTCCGAGGAACTGGCTCATGCAGTGACTCTGGCCAAGCAGGTCGACTATCTCGGCGGCATGCCGGCGACAGTGCCCGAGTTGGTGACGACGTCAGAAAAGGCCGAAGACATGCTGCGTTTCGACCTGGATGCAGAAAATGAGACCATCCGCAATTATCGACTGCGGGTTCGTCAATGTGAGGCCCTGGGCGAATATGCTCTGGCGGAACAGCTCCGAGAAATCCTCGTTCAGGAACAGGATCATCAGATCGCGCTGGCGACTGCGCTGGGCATCGATGTGCCTGATGCTTCGTCGGGTAAATAACCGCCACTCGGTACACTTACAAAGGACAGGTCCATCATGGGAACAATTCTGCTGATCATTTTAATTCTTTTGCTCCTCGGTGCGGTGCCGGCCTGGCCGCACAGTCGCTCGTGGGGTTACGGTCCCAGTGGCGGATTGAGCCTGATCGTTGTCATCCTGCTCATTCTGATCCTGTTCAGACACATTTGAATCGATCCACAGAGCACGCCCTACAAGCAAACGGGAATTTGAACTGGGTGGCTGGCTGGCGGTGATTTGCTAAAATCAACCGCCGACCAGCCACCCACCTTCATTCCAGGAGTTTGTCTTATGGCGCAGGACGATCTCGCGTATCAGTCCGCAGTGGAACTCGCGGCCTTGATTCGCACGAAAAAAGTCTCGCCGCGCGAAGTCATGCAAGCGCTCCTGAAGCGGATTGAGACGCTGAACCCCAAGCTCAATGCCTTCGTCACAGTCGCCGCTGAAGAAGCCCTCTGTGCTGCAACGCGGGCGGAACAGGCCGTGATGAGCGGTGAGCGTCTGGGTCCGTTGCACGGCGTGCCGCTGCATGTCAAAGACAATCTCTTCGTGGCCGGTTCACGCACCACGTTCGGCTCGAAGCTCCTCGAACAAAATATCACTGCCGACGATTGCCCCGCGGTCAAGCGTTTACGCTCCGCCGGCATGATCGTGATGGGACGCACCAATAGCCCCGAGTTCGGCTGGAAAGGAGTCACTGATAATCGTGTGTTTGGAATCACGCGCAATCCGTGGAACACGAATCTGACTCCCGGCGGTTCCAGTGGCGGCGCTTCTGCTGCTGTCGCCACCGGCATGGGCCCGATCGGCATGGGGACCGACGGCGGCGGCTCCTTACGGATCCCGGCTTCATTCTGCGGACTCGTGGGGTTTAAGGCCAGTTTTGGCCGCGTCCCGAATTGGCCCGGCAGCGGCGGTGCCATCCTGCGACACATTGGAACAATCACACGCACGGTCGCCGACATGGCCGCTTCGCTGGAGGCCATGGCGGGCCCGGATCCAGGCGATTTGTTGTCATTGCCGCGCAGCGCCGTCAGTTTCACTGCTGAGTTGGAAACAGGAATCCGCGGGAAGCGGATCGCCTATTGCCCCGACCTGGGCTATGCCACTGTCGAACCTGAAGTCGCGGCGATCTGCCAGCAAGCCGCGAAACGCTTCACTGAAGCCGGTGCGATTGTCGAGGAAATCAAACTCGAATGGCGCGATCCATATCCGGCCTGGAGCGTCTTCTTCTTCGGAACGGCGGCCGCTGCGGTGGAGAAAAAACTCGCTACTCAGGGTGATCTGCTGGATCCTGGTTTTCGGCGCGTGGTCGAACGGGGCCTGCAACTGCGTGGAGTCGACTTCGCCAATGCGCTCGCGGCGCGTCACGATTTCTGGGAACAAGCCCGAAAGGTCTACGAGCGCTGCGACCTGTTGCTGTCCCCCACTCTGGCGGTGCCGCCGTTCGCGGTCGGGCAGGATGATGCGGATCCCTTGAATGGCGAAAAGCTGGACTCGCTGCAATGGACGCGGTTTACGTATCCGTTCAATCTCACAGGTCAACCGGCGGCCAGCATTCCCGCCGGCTGGACAAAATCGGGCCTGCCCGTGGGATTACAAATCATCGGCGACCGCTTCGCCGATCTGTTGGTACTGCAAGCCGCACGAGCTTTTGAACAAATTCAACCGTGGGCCCAATTACGCCCGAAGCTCTAGAGGATTTGTTTTTCAATCCCATAGGTCCCATTCGTCCCATAAGTCCTATTAGTCCCATCGTTTTTTTATGGGACGGATGGGACTAATGGAATGACGACACGATCGTTGATTTTACAAATCAGAGATCGCATTCAAATTCTGCCGCATGTGCTGCGAATTCAAGGTCCCCACGACTACCGTGGTAACGCCGGGGTTGTTCAGCACGAAACGCAATCCTGCGTCGGCCGCAAGCTTTCCGGAGGCGAGCGCTTTCTTGACGACAACGCCGATTCCGGCCGCTCGAGCGGCGGCAATCACCGGTTCGAACGCACGATCCTGCAGGTGATATTCGACCATCAACACGTCGGCCCAAGCCAGTGCCGCTTCGGCTCCGGCAACGGATTTGGCGGATAATCCAATCTGCCTCACGAACTTCTGTTCGCGAAGACGTTGCAGCGTGGCAACCGCGTCCGTGTCGCGCTGAATCGCCAGATCGTCCGCATTCGAGTGAATGAACACGACATCCAGCGTCTCTGTTTTCAGGCGTTGAAGACTCCGTTCAACGCTGCGTTCAATTGCACCACCAGAAAAATCGTAGGTCGAAACGCCATTCTCAAACGTCTCGCCAACCTTGGTCGACAGAATGTATTCTGCTCGGCGGTGTGCGATTACGGATCCAATCCGCGCCTCACTGAGACCATAGGCGGGGGCCGTGTCGATGTAGTTGATCCCCAGATCGAGCAACTCATTGAGCAGGCGTGAGACCTCGGCCTCGTCGGGGAGAGAATACTCCGTCCCGTACTTGGTTTGTTCGTTGCGTCCGATTTTGAACGCACCGAAGCCGATGGTGCTGACCAACGGTCCCTGACTCCCTAACTGCCGCTGATCCATGTTGACTGCAATTCCCAAGGTGGCAAAGCCAACGCCGGAGCGGGCCAATCGAGCTCGCTCAACGCGGTATGGAATTCCGACAATCCACCCAACGAGTGATTCAAAACTCCCAAATGCTCAATGGCGTGCTGCGCCATGCGCGGTGCCAGGACAAGTTTCGTCGGCCAAATTGTCAGAACATTATTCTCATGCAGTAATTGGACGTCGTTGGGGCGCGATCCATCCGCGGTACGTGCTTCGGCTCGATCGATCCGATACGTCGTCCATTCCAACCCCGCAGACTTCCAGCCGGGCAATACGGCTGCCAGTTCCCGCTGCGCGTGGGCGATCTGCTCGGCCGGTTCGAGTCGCACCCCGTCCTCGGCAAGCTGTCCGCCGATCTGCCAGACAACCCGCCCCTGAGAATCACGGTCGGCCGTGATCGTCACCCGCGTCTTCGCTCCATCGATGCAATGCCCATTGAAGAGCGGCAGATCGCCGCAGACCAGGACCATGTGCAATGGCCGGCGTTGCATGGCATTTTCGGTCAAGCCCACTTGTGATCGCAACTGAGCATTCCCAGCTCCGGCCGCCAGCACCACCTGATTCACTTCGATGGACAGCTCACGCGATCCATGCGGTTCAACGATCCGCACGGCCGCCACTCGTCCCGTTGGAAGAACCTGGAATTCGAGGCCGCGCGCCGGATCGATCTGCAGAATCAGTCCCCGATTTCTCTCCGCCAGCACCTCCGCAAAACTCGTCGTGTCGATGACTTCCTCATCGAGCCGAAACACCTGGCCGGGACACCGGGTGAGTAGTCCCGGTCGCTCGGCATCGGGCAAGGGAACTGGCTTGACGTGCAAAAACGCCTGGGCCCCGACCATCCCCAGAAACGATTGCCACGAATCACTGCGCCAGAGATAGCAATGCCGGCTGCGAAATCGAATTGGTGACAGGTCAGGCTCGACCGTTCCAGCCAGTGACGCCCGCCAGCGAGCCGGCATATCTCGCACGGATCCTGCCGAGGCTGAAAACATTCCCTGCAGGACGTACTTCGTTCCACCATGCAGAATGCCCTGCGAACCGGTCGTCTGCGTGCCACCGACGGCACCCGATTCCAGCAACAGCACGCGCAATCCACTGCGCCGCAGCTCGTCAAGGAGCCACAAGCCCGCGCAGCCACCACCAAAAATCAAAACATCCGTGCCGAGATTCACGTTCCATTTCCCACCATGAAGCGGACGAGCCACTCTGCAGAGTATAGCGATCGAACAAATCCGCAGCGACATTCAGGCGTCAGATCGCCTGACGAACCGCCGCAGGTCGTCCGCCAGGGCCTTCGCCGAGGCATATCGGGCATCCGGATTTCGAGCCAGTGCCTTCAGGATGATCCTCTCGAACTCCACGGGCAAATCGGGCCGGATTTTGCGAGGAACTCGTACATCGGCGTTCAGAATCATCTCGGTCAGACGACCGCGATCACTCGTCTCAAATGCCGCATGTTGGGTCACCAATTCATACAGCGTCATGCCAATGGAATAGACGTCACTCCGCGCGTCGGTTCGTCCCTGCAGACGCTCTGGCGCCATGTAACGCAATGTCCCCGTCTGCTGTTCCTCGGTCGGCCGGAGGGTGGAATTCGGCTGATAGCTGCCGCCAAAATCCGTGACGACCACGCGACCGGCCAGATTCAGCAGCAAGTTCGCGGGCTTGATGTCGTGATGCAGGATGTCGTGCCGATGAGCATGCGAAATGCCCAGGGCGATTTGGATCCCGATCTTGCCGAACACAATCCACGAATCGCGAGCCAGCTTGCGATTCGTGTCCGGAATGCTGGGCCGCAACGGATCCGCTTCGCCCACCACATCGCCGCCCGCCATCTTCTGAATCACGCTGGTGCAAATCGTCGTCGACGACGCACGCAATTCACGAATGACCCAGTCCAGACTCACGCCGCGAACCAGTTGCATGACATAGAAGTAGTAGCCGTCATGCTCGCCGAACGAGTAGATGGGAACAATATTCTGATGCCGCAGTTGAGCAATCGTGACGGCTTCACGCTGAAAGCGTTCTTTGGATTTCAACCCATCCGCGAAGCAGCGACTGGGCAGCAGCTTGATCGCCACCACGTGACCAGCGGGGCCCTGAATGGCCTCGAAGACAAGGCCCATGCCGCCCCGTCCGATCTCCCGTACGAGCGTGCAATTGCCGAGCTGACGCAGGGAAAATTCTTCGGGAAAGTTCTGCCGGACGAACTCTGCCTCTTGTGCCACTTTGCACTTTTCGAGCCCTTCGATCAGGGGAAACAGTTCGTCGATCTCGGCAGCCAGATGCGGGTAACGGCGGGCATACACCGCCACGGCAGGCGCCGTCCCCGCACGGACTTCCCGCGTAAAGCGATCCAGCAAGGCATCCAGCGTCATGCGCTGGGTTGAAGCGGGTGTGTCCATAACGACGATCAGCCGATAAATGCCAACAAAACCTCGGCGATCATTCGGAATCCTCTGAAGTGCGAGGATTCCGAATTCTCCACAACCGGTTTTGTTAGGGATCCTTATTTCTTACGCAGCACTTGCGGCTGCAAGCCTGGAATGACTTCCAGGACACTCTTCAGCCGCTGCAAGGCGCGGATGTAACGCTTGCTGGCGGCAGCCACTGACAGGTTTAATGCCATCGCCGTCTCGGCATTCGACAACTCTTCGAAATGACGCAGGGCCAGCACCTCGCGATCGATGTCATCCAACCCCTGCAAAGCCACTTCCAGTTGACCGGCACGCTCGGCACGAATGAAGGCCGAACTCGGCGTCGTGAAGTGCCCGGACAATTGGATCACCAGCGAAGACGATGTGGACTCGGGACTCCAGCCGCCGTTGAGTGACCGTTCCTTGCACGCACTGCGTTTTTCCGCTCCCAGGTGCCGCCGCTGCAGTTCGATCAAGGTCTGAGTGAGAATCATGCGGAACCAGATAAAACCCGCCGGAGTGGCCGTGTCCGGGAAATAATCCATACGCGCGACGGCCCGCAGCCAGAACTCCTGCAACACGTCATCCGGATCGACTCGCCCGCGCAACTGCGGATGCAGGCGCAGATTGATAAACCGCCACAGACGGGGGCGAAAGACTACAAACAACTCGGCAAACGCCTGCTGATCACCGGCCTTGATGCGCTGGACCAGGGCAATCGACGGATCGGATTCGACTGTCTCCACGTCCTCTTGTTTTTCAACCATAACAGCATTCGCTACGGTAATAGGGCTCATCCCACGGGCCTTTCACAACAGTCACGGATCGACTTGGCTTCCGAATCAGGGAAGGACTCGAAAGACTTCATTCGCCTTTATCACAGTGACATCCTGACCGGCCCGTGGCGTCTTGAATTCAATATGGCAATCATACGGTATTCCCACGGCAGCGTCTGCGGGAATCTGGATGCTGGCCGTGATGATATTGCCCTTCCGGGAAACTTTTTGAGCCTCAAACGGTCCGATCTGGACCCAGTCCGGATCCCCGGCTGGCAGTCCATTCCGCAAGCCGGACGGATTCAATTCGAAGCGCACCGATAGGGACTGCCCGCGAGTGCCAGTCGCCGGCTTCACCGACTGGACAGCCTCGCCAATGCGGCTGACACCTGACGCGTTGTTGCGAATGGCACCTGTCCCCGCACGGGCCAGACCACGATTATTGGACGTCTCTACGATTCCGGCATAGCCACCAATGATGTAAGGAAAGCGGCCGGGTGTGACGTGGTAATGGTAACCACGTTCGGCGTCGGTGTGACCATTGCAATCGTCCAGTGCGAACTTCCCTTTCACATCTTTCGCCAGCATCTTGACGGCGTCGTAGGGACCATGCACCGGGAAGCCGTCAAATGCGAATCCGATAATCGGCGAATGCTGCTGCCCGTCGTCCTGGAAGGGAGATTTCACGCAACTGGGATACTTGTGATAGTGGTAAACTCCGCGCTGTTCCGGATGCCCGCAACAGGAATCCAGCCACACTTCGGAGTAGCCTTCAACTGCATTCATACCCCCCATTTCAAATGGATTGAAGAAGACCACGCCGTTGAGGGCCATTCCGATCGGCCCCATGGGAACGCTCGTGACCTGCGTATTGAATTTCGGTTCCAACGGAAACCGAAAGCGAAAATCCTGCACCCGGATCGTATTGGGATTGCCGCTGTTGGGAAAATTCGCGGTCGGATGATTGGGAAATCCCTGGCTTTCGACGATGAGGAATTTCTGATCGTGACTGACGCGGACTTCGTCGGTCCCGTCCTTGTTCGAATCGCTCATGTGATACGAAAACAGGTCGACAAAGCGTTGACCGTCGCGATACAGATAGACGGGTCGCACCCCGGCCCGCAGATACCACCTGCCACCAATGTGTTTCAAATCAGCGGGCTGCTGTGGAGTCGTGGGCCTGGATTGAACTGGCGTGTCGGCTAGATTCGACACCCAGGCAATCAGGCACATTCCGATGCCATACAACAGGCTGCTCCAGCCATTTCGACAAGTTCGAGTCACGTGAAAAACGGACATGGAATCGGAACTCCAGAATGACGGAGACTGGAACTCGATTGAGTCAGTCGCCCCGGCAGGCGAAAGCCTGGCCGGGGCAACGAATCAAAACCATCACTTCATCTATTCACTTTGGGGACGTCCTTCGCCATCAGGACGACGCGGACGGGGTGGACGTTCTCCGTCGTCACCTTGCCGGCCTCCTGGTCCCTGACCACGACCACCGGGACCACCCTGGCCTCCGGGGCCGCGGGGCGGACCACCGGGCCCGCGCTGCATCAGACCTTCACACTGCTTCTTTTGCTCGGCAGTCAGGATTTTCCCGATCTTTTCTTTCGTTTCCGCTTCCAGTTCGGCAATCTGCTTCTGCTGCTCGTCGGTCAGGGAAATCTCATCCCGCACGAAGGGTGGCAGGACGTGTCCCAGTTCCGGCGGTTTGCCGCGCGGGGGAGGCGGAGGTCCGCGGTCATCATCACCACGACCACCCGGCCCGCGTTCACCGCGTTCTTCGTCACCGCGACCAGGACCACGTCCCGGCCCCCGGCCAGGTCCGCGTTCTTCGCCATCTGGACCGCCCGCTCGACCCGGTCCACCCGGTCCACCCGGACCACGAGGTCCCCGGCCTCCCGGTCCTCCTTCGCCACCCGGGGGCGCCGGTCGCGTTTCTTCGCGGGTCAGAATGCCGTCCTTGTCTTTATCCAACTTCAGCAAGTTCGTCGCCGCGGCCTTGATCTCATCTGCGGAAAGGTCGCCGTCACCATCCAGGTCCAAGGCTTGAATGATCGGTGGTGGAGGTGGCCGAACACCATTGGGACCGCCACCGGGGGGACCTCCTTCATCGCGACGTTCGCCACGCGGCGGGCGACCTCCTTCACGTGGTCCAGGGGGCTGTGACCAGACATGATCGATCAGCAGCGCACCCGCTGCCAGAACGAGCAATCCCGCAATGATTATGCCTCGCATCGTACTGTTCCTTCGAGAAACGGAAGTCGGAAGACCGCGTATGCGGCAGTGTACCAGCCTGTCGCGGACCAATGGACAATTGGCCCGCGGCAGATGTGAATCCAGTCTAGGCAGGTCAACCTGAAGCCTGGATTAAGGACGAAACTTTTTCTCAACGGCGTCGAAAAAACGTCTGTCGCGTTCGCTTAAGAAATGCAAATACCTACGCCCAACGATGTCCGACGCAGGTATTTGCCATACTGCAACCTGACTCTATTTCTTGAACAGCGCGTGCTTTTCATCACCGCGCGACAGCAAATACGCCAGCAAATCGTAAACTTCGTTTTCGTTAAGTTCCTTCAGCAAATCTTTGGGCATCACCGATTCGACCAGCGGTTTGGTTTCTTCGATATCCGTTTTCTTGATCACTTCGACTTTCGTCGAATCCTCGGGATTGACCAGGATCGTGATGTCGTCCTTTGTCTCGGACACAATCTTGCCCCGGAAAACCTGGCCGCTTTCGGTGACGACGATCGAACCACGGTATTGATCAGAAACGACCTTGCTGGGGTCAACAATCGCCTCTGTCAGGTCCTTCAACTGGAAGCGGCCCGCGGCCTGAGACAAATCGGGCCCCGTCGCGCCGCCGTCGCCAAAGAAGCGGTGGCACACGATACAGCGTGCCGCTCCGAACATCTTCTGACCATTCTTGAAGTCGCGATCCTTCAACTTCTCAGTCGCACCAGCGATGATTTCAGCCAGCGAATAGTCCTTGCCGGGGCCGGTCGCTTTGGGCAATTCCTTGGCTACGAACGGTTTTCGCATCCCCAGGGCTTCAATCGCCAGTCGCTCGGCATCGGTGGAATTGTCGAAGAAATCACGTTCCGCGTTGTTGATAAAACCCTGGAAGCTGGCGCCCCCCGTCTTGGTACGGCAATCGTTCAAGAATGCGAAATACGACTTGCGCAGATCCATCGTCCAGCCGACCTTGGCATTCCGCAGCACAAATCCGTAATGCCACTTTTGCGGATCGACCGAGTTCTTCAAGACGCCGGCCACCGCACTTCCATATCCTTTATTGCGAGCCAACAGATCGGACATCTCTTCCGGTGTGCGTTCCGGCGAGGGCCGGGCCAGTTGCTCGATCGTTTTGGCCACAATCGTCGGAGACTGCAGATAAATCAGCATCGAGCACAATTCTCGATTGACCAGCGGCAAGTCGGACGGAAAGAACCCGTCGAGCTTACCGACGAACTTGGCCGCCGTTTCTGGAGTCGGTGTACCCATCCTGATAAAGACCAGCGACAGGGCTCGCAAATAACCCAACTGGTAGTATTCAGGCAGCTCTTGGAAGTTGACCTTTTCCAGCGCTTCCAGCAGTTGGGGCTGCAGCGATTTGTCACCTTGACGAGCCAGCGCCACGCTGCCTTCGATCAAGGGCAGTGGATTGGTCTCGGTCAGGACGCGCGATTGCCACAGTTCGGACTTCTGATTTTCCAGCGCCACACGCGCCGCATACCGCACAAAACGATCCGGATGTGACAGTTGAGGATACGCCAGCTCGACTGCCTGAGAACCATTCTCGGAGGGCTTATGGAATTGTTCCAACTGCTGTCGGAGTGTACGCTCCTCAGCGAATTTGGCGTCGTGAGCATCGGCGGCAACAGTCGGCTCTTTGCCAATGTAGGTCACTCGAAACAATTCGGACTGCGTGCCGCGACCGCCGACGGTGAAGTACATGGCTCCGTCAGGACCAATCGCGTTATCCGTGAGGGGCAGGGGAGTGCGCGATACGAATTCCTCTTTCACTGCCTTGTAGGTTGATCCATCGGGCTCAAAGTGAATGGCGTACATGGTGCCGAAGGTCCAGTCGCAGATGAACAGGGCCTTCTGGTACTTGGCCGGAAACTTGGCTCCATAACCGAATGTGACACCGACGGGAGACCCGGGACCGATATCCACCGTCGCCGGCAAACTGTCGATGTAATAGGCCGGCCATTTCCCAGTGCCGCTACGCCAGCCCAATTCGCTGCCACTCGTGGCATGATTCACACGCGTCGGACGATACCACGGACTGCCGAAGTCATATTCCATGTCGGCGTCGTAAACAAACATTTCACCGTCCGCGTTGAAGGCGAAGTCGAATTGATTGCGGTAACCACTACTGACGATTTCCCAGGTCTTGCCTTCGGGATCAGTCTTGGCGACCCAGCCACCGGGGGCCAGAATCCCGCGGGCGTGCCCATTGGCGTCCCATTGACGCGGCAACAGATGATCCTCGCTCCAATTCGTCGGCAGGCGACTGGCGTCAATCTTTGCCGGCGGCCGGGTGTGATTGCCGCACACGACATAAATCGACGTCCCATCAGGTGACAACCGCAACGAGTGTGGACCATGCTCACCGCCCCCATCGAATTTCATCAGTAGGACCAATTCGTCATACTGATCGTCGTCGTTCGTGTCCTTGGCGCGATAGAGACCGCTCCCCGGCCCGCCGTTGACGGAAAGGTACAACGCATCGAACGCGTACAACATCCCCTGGGCCGCCGAGATCTTCACATCCAGACGTTCCACCTTGACGGGATCCGGACTGCCGATCGCCGGCAGGGTAATCCGGCAGAGTCCCTTATCCCCCTGGTCGCTGACGATCAGCCGCCCCTTGTGGTCAAACGTCAGGCACACCCACGAACCAAGGATTTCCTTGGGAACTGTGAAGAGTCGTTCGACTTGAAATCCAGGCAAAAGATTGAACAATTCGGCCGGAGTCGCCGCCCCTTCCAGTGCCGATTTGGCGAACGTATCCCCATAGGGCGCGTCCCCCAGCTTGCCCACGATGCGGACATCGGCAAACTCGGTGGAATCACGCTTGGCGGCCGACTTCCAACTGGCATCGGTCACCACATATTGCGTCTTACCGTCGTCACTCGTCAGTGCCAGTTTCAAGATAAACGCCGCAGCGCCACCGGCATTGGTGGCCTCGGCCTGAATGACATTCTCACCGGCAATCACGTGCTTGGTGATGTCCACTTCGGTCGCCGCCGCCCAATCGGAATTGCTGAGGACCTTGGTCCCGTTGATCCAGACAGTGCAGGCATTGTCCGCCGCAGCCTTGAGCCGCGACGCCTTCGCAGGACCGGTAAACTTGGTCTGCAGCACATAGTTCTGCTTGTCATCCGCTCCCCAGATCCATTGTGCGGTGGGACCCTGATTGAAGATCTCATTGCTGATGGCAGGCTTGGGTGCGGGCGGCAACTCATCGACTTCCAACCCCCGACGTGCCGGCAATTTCTCGGGCTGCTGGGTAAACGACTTCTCCGGATCAGCACTCCACGCGATCGACGTCGACAGCAGCAAAGCCGCACTGCCGGTCCAGCGAACCAGGCGCGCAAACCAGTCAAAACTACGGGGCATGGCAAACCTTATTTCCAGGGACGAAGGTGACAATCAACGACAAGTCAGGCGCTATTCTGGACGGTGACGGCGAAGGACTCAAGAGTGGGACCAGTTTCCAGGTCGCGTAATGCAGTGACTGGCGTAGTGGAACGGTAGCAGTCCAAACACCGCCCGCGCGGATGAATTATCTCCCCTCGCCACCGTAGAGGTCGTGCGGCTTTTGAGATGCTGCTGCATAAGTACTTACATCGAACACGACAATGGGAGGGCGAGGCTCCTGCCTTTGAAGTAGCGCTGATTAGCAATCTACGACGGTCGAAGAAATGCAGAATATCTCACGCAAAGGCGCCAAGGCGCAAAGTTCCGAAGTTCTACCGGTTGGATCAAGTTCTTCTTTGCGCCTTCGCGCCTTTACGCGAGTCTATTCTTCGTATTTTCTTGCTGACCCACACGTCTAACTTAAATCCTGATTTCGTAACGCTTCAAAAGCCGCACGACCTCCGTAATCGGGGGGCTGGGGGTGAGGGGCATGAGCAAGAATTGATGTCGAGTCCAGGTTTTCCAAGACAAAGGCGCCTTGGAACAGCAAGTCGAGCGACGCGCCAAATGCCCCTCACCCCCGTCCCCTCTCCCCGGATTACCGGGGCGAGGGGGGATAGAAATTCGTCCTAACGCTTTAAAACTAGCGTTGGGTTTTAACGCTCTAAGACTAAGTAGCAAGGCACAATAACTTGGGTAGGTGAGCCGGAGGCCGTAAGGCCCCGGACTTCGTGTTTCACTGGAAAACTGAAGAGTCCGGGGCCTCACGGCCTCCGGCTCATCCAGCATAACTTCTTCTGCGTATCTACTTAGTTCGAAGCGTAAGTACATTCCGGCTGATTCCTGAAGCAATGCACGCACTTGCCTGTGTTGAAAGAACCACTCAAAACCCCATCTCGCGCTGACTTCCCCGCTCTTTACGGCACAATCGTTACGGTATGTGTTCTTTGCACACCAGGATTGTGGCGTTTTTGCAACGCGCTCGAATCCATGTGCTAGGTTTGCAACAGGACGCCGTGAAGTTTGGCGATTTTTTCCGGAACAATCGCCACACTCGCTGTATCCGACAAGTCTCGATGGAAATGTCCACCGGGTATGGGACTGGCTGCTGCCGGGTCATCCTGGTGCAGTGGGGCGTATGGAGACGGACAACCCGTCCAAGAACCCCGTTAATCATTCCTGTTGAGCGACATACCGTTCCGCCGCGACCCCGCAGGAAGTGGGTCGCCCTGACCTGCAACCTGCGGGGTCGCGCTGGAACACACGCAGTCCGGTCGAGGGGACCGAAGTCCTTCGCGTGAGCTCCGTTTGAAGTAGAAGTTGGCACACGATTCCCATGTGGGACCTGAAACGCCTACGCACTGATTTGCTTGCGTTGCTGCTGCTGGTGATGGCCGTGTTCTCGGGGTTGAGTCTGGTCAGTTACGACCCCGCCGATCCACCCGCACAGGCGGTTTACCCTGCGCGCAGCGAAGTTCTCAACTGGTGCGGTCCGGCCGGAGCCTACGTCGCTCACTATCTGCGTCACTGGTTCGGTTTGGGCACCTATGTCTTGCTCGCCGGCACGTTGGCGTTTGACGTACGCCTCTTCAGCCGCAAACCGATCGGCGACCCCCTGCTGCGGATCTTCGGCGCCCTGCTGGCGGGCAGCGCTGCGTGTGCCGCGCTGCAGGGACTGATGCCGGGCCTGGGTGGTGGAACGATCGTGGGCAGCGGCGGTTATGTCGGAGCCTGGGGCTGGTCGTTGCTCGAAGAACACTTCCAGTTCGGCGGCATCTGCTGCGTCCTGATCGGAGCGTTCCTGGCCGGAACATTGATCTCCACCGATTTGTGGCTCTTCCAGCTTGTGGCCTGCGTCACGGTCATCCCAGCCCTGGTGCAACGATTGCGTCGAGGCAGGGGAGCGGTGAAGGGCGACTGGCCGGACGACTCCGCGACGTATCAGACGGGTAATGAACCGGACATCTCTGACATCAATCCGCTCGACGCCGAAGCCGACGTGCCGATCTCTGCATCACTCAAGACAGTGGCCGCCAGCAACGCGCCCGCGCCGCGACTCCCAGTCCGTGTGAATCCGCCGATGTCGATGGGAGCCTTCCGTAAGGTGCCTTCAGAACTGCCCGAGCATTACGCCAGGTGCGAACACCCGTTGCCCAATCCGGACATCCTGGAGGTCGCCGAGGAATTCCCCTACGAACTGCTGGCCAAGAAAGCCCAGATTGCCGCCGAGACACTCGAAAAGACGTTCAAGGAATTCGGCCTGAATATCCGCGTCGTCGAGATCGACACGGGGCCGGTCATCACCCAGTTCGAATTGGAACTTGAGGCTGGCCTGCGGCTGTCGAAGGTCTCGGCACTGGCCGACGACCTGGCCATCGCCTTGCGCGTTCCCAGTGTCCGCGTCGTCGCCCCGATTCCCGGCAAGAATACGGTCGGGGTCGAAGTTCCCAACGACACCCAGGTCATGGTCCGTTTGCGAGAGCTGATCGAAACGTGTGGCGCCGATGCCAACAACAAGCGAATCCCGATCTTTCTCGGGAAGGACGTCAGCGGCCGGCCGCTGACCGTCGATCTCGCGAAAATGCCGCACTTGCTGATCGCCGGACGCACCGGCACCGGCAAGAGCGTCTGCTTGAACACGCTGATCTTGTCGATCCTGATGACGCGGACGCCAGAGCAAGTGAAGATGCTGATGATCGACCCCAAGATGGTCGAGCTCAGTCCCTACACGCGAATCCCGCACCTCATGCACCCCGTCATCACCGACATGAAGAAGGCTGAAGCGGTCCTCGGCTGGGCCGTCGACAAAATGGAGGAACGGTACGACTTGCTCGCCCGGTGCGGAGTCCGCCATCTCGACGCCTACAACAAGCTGGGCAAAGAGGAAATCGTCCACCGGCTCGACATCGATCCCGATTCACCCGAGGCCGACCAGGTCCCGGAAACGATGCCTTACATCGTGATCATCGCCGACGAAATGGCCGACATGATCATGACCTCGGGTAAGGACGTCGAAGCCCACATTGTGCGATTGGCTCAGAAGTCCCGTGCGGTCGGCATTCACCTCGTGCTGGCCACACAAAAACCAACGGTCGATGTCATCACCGGTCTCATCAAATCCAACCTGCCCGCACGCATTGCGTTCCAGGTTGCCAGCCGCGTGGACAGCCGCGTCGTCCTGGACGAGATGGGCGCCGACAAGCTGCTCGGCAACGGCGACATGTTGTATCTCGCACCCGGGACCAGCAATTTGACGCGTGCTCAAGGGACATACGTCAGCGATGACGAAATGAACGCCATCATTGATTTCTACAGCGATCAGCCTCCGCAATACAGCCGCGAGCTGCAGCAGTTGAAAACGTCCGACCAGAAGACAGACGCCAAGTGCATCGAAGCGATGCGGCAGCGTGACGACATGTACGAGCAGGCGATCGACATCGTCATTCGCGAAGGCCGCGGTAGTTGCTCATTGCTGCAGCGGGCTCTCGGCATCGGCTACGGCCGGGCCGCACGCCTGGTTGACTTCATGGCCGAAGACGGCATCGTGGGAGCCTACAACGGAGCCCAGGCCCGCGAAGTCCTCTACACACCCGAGCAATGGCAGGCGATCGTTCACGGCGATGAGCTCGAGCACGCGGATGGCTAGAGCGCTTTAAGCATGAGTCTTCCAGAATCAAAATGAAATTGTGCCACTGCTTTTCCGCTGTACTCGGCGGACAAGCAGTGCTTTCACTGGACCAACTGAGCACTGCTTAACGACTGAGTGCAGTCGCGATGCAGAAGTGGCACAAGCCGGAACATCCAAGCTTAATGCGCTTTAGGAAACGCTCACAAAACCGTGACGTCAATTTCAGGAAGATTTTTAGCCACGGATGGACACGGATTGAACACGGATAAAGGCAGGGGAAAGTCATCGGATTCCGGGTAATCGAACCGGTATTGGTCATCGCCACGATCCTCTTAGAAAACCCCGCGAACGATGATCCAATCCGTGTTTCATCCGTGTCCATCCGTGGCAAAAACTCTTCTGAATCCGCTCCAGCTTGCAAACCGGATCGCTTTGCGCCCAAATCATTCTTCGCAGTCCGCAAATGCCCAGAACTGGTTTTGTCAGGGGCTCTAATAAACGCTAACAAAACCTCTGCGTCAGTTCAGAACCGCTTGAAATATCGCGGTTCCGAACCTCCCACAACCGGTTTTGTTACGGGTTTCTAAGTCGCATTCTGCCAATCTACAGCGCGGCCACAGTCCGTGAACCGGGCGTCATCGCCTTCGCCGCAGTGGCGGTCGACGGACGGGACTTGTTATTTGCGATTGCCGGCAACACGACTTGCTCCAACGCCAGCAAAACTTCCGGCAGATGGACGCCGTGCAGGCCTTCCCGGAGTTCATTCAAGACGCTCTTGGGGTCTTGAATCTCGACCGAATTCTGGCCGATTGCCAGCCGGTCATACGCCCGGGCAGTCCGAATAATCTGGGCACCAATCGGTGGCGTCGAATTGTCGCCAGTCAAACCGGCTTCTATGACGAGGTCCGTATCATCGAAACGCCGTAACAACGGCAACGCTCCGCTGATCACTCCCCCCAGCGACTGCACCAGATCGGCACCGTGGAAAGTACATTCGATCGACTTGGAGTTTTCGCCGTCCAGATTACCAATCGCCTTGCGCACGACGCGCGCGGTGATTTCAATGTGATCCATTTCCTGCAGCAACGCAGCCACCTGGATATCGTCAATCTCGCGTGCGGACAGGCGCAGTTGTTCGGCAATCCGCCGACTCAGGCTGGCCACCCGCGCCGGTCGGTCCTGCAGTTGCGGCTGCACGCTGTGCAGATACTTCGACAAGACCTCAATCACACCGATGTACGCTTCATGCAATTCTTTCATCTGCGTGGAACGCTCGTCACTCAACGTCCCGGCGAGAATTGTCGTGAGACCCAAAACGCCACCCCAGATGGTGATGGCCAGCGCGCTCGTCAACGGAGATCGGAACGCGGCAAACTGCGAAAAATCCTGGGCGGCAATGATTGTGACCAGGACGACACTCAACAGGGCTAGCACTCCCGCACGATAGCGGCCGAGAAAAAACGCTCCCAGCAGTACCGGCAGGAAGAACAAATTGAGCACCACCATCTTGACGCCCGGCACTCGGTACATCAGACAGGTCAATCCCACGATGACAATGATCAGGGACAGTTCGACGGCCAAATCATTTTTCTGCTTGACGGTCACGATCACGCCCCCCTGTTCGTTTCTCGAAGGGCCGGACTGTCGGTCGCGGCGGTCGTCACGAGTTCCGCACCGGGACGACAGAATTCTGGACTGGAAGTGACGCTCGTCAGGATCTGCTCCTGTTCTGAAGTCATGACCGGCACCGCTTCAGGAGTCAAATTGTCAGACTCGGCACAGCAGTCAGACATCTCCCGAGCCCATTGATGGAAGTCGGCTTCGATTTCGAGGAAGACTTCGACAATCTGGGGATCAAACTGCGACCCGGCACCTTCGCGAATGATGCGGACACACTTTTCGTGTCGATAGGGCTCTTTGTAGACCCGTCGCACCGACAACGCGTCATAGACATCCGCCACCGCGATGATGCGTGCCGCCAGGGGAATCTGCTCGCCAGCCAAACCATTCGGGTAGCCGGTGCCGTCCCAGCGTTCGTGATGATACAGGGCGATCTCACGCGCCATTTCCAGGAAATTCGACGTTCCCAGACGGCTTTCGATCTGTTCGATGCAATCGCCTCCCAACAACGTATGTTGCTGGATTTTCGTTCGTTCTGCGTCAGTCAATCGCCCCGGCTTCAGCAGGACAGAGTCTTCGACCCCCACCTTGCCGATGTCGTGCAAGGCCGAACTGATCCCCAGGAGCTTCAGAAACGTAGGAGTGATTTGTGCCGCAAACCGAGGGTGCCGTCGCATGGCCTCTGCCAGACGCGTTGAGTAGAGGGCGATCCGTTCCAGATGATGCCCCGTTTCCGGATCGCGCGATTCGGCCAGCTTGGCCAATCCAAAAATCACCGCATCCCGGGTACGGACCAAGTCGTGGTTTTGCCTGGCAAACGCATTGGCATCGGCGGCCCGTTGACGCTCGCGAATGGAATTCCAGCGCGATACAACCAGGAACGCAATCAACGCCTGCGAACAGAAGATCCAGACGAAGGCAATGACCTTGACCGTCACCACGGGTGAGATTTCTGCCAGCAGTGCATCGGCGGACGCATCAGTCTCGGCATCCAGGTCGGGTGCCGCTGCGCCGCCCACTTGTGCCGTCTGGGATTGAGTCCAATGGACGGCGGAATCCAGCAATTTCTGCTCGAGCCACAGGCCGACAGCGAGCGCGACAGCCTGACCGGCCACCGCTGCCAGAAACAGCAGGTGCAGGTCGGCCTTCCGTCGATCTGAGCGAACAAGTGCCGACAAGAAGCTCATTTTGACCTATCTCGTGAACGCAGGACACATCATTGAATTTAGTTTGCGAAACCCAATGGGTCGGGATGATTCCAAACAAAAACACGAACCGGCGGACTTCGTTTAAAGGCTTTGTGACGGCTGTAACGGTTATTCAGCATAAACCCGTGAGACAGATGATTTGTATGTCGAGTTTTCTTGTCTCCCCTCGCCTCGGTACTCCGGGGAGAGGGGAGATAATTCATACGGGGGGACGTCGTGACGGCTGGCTCGCAATCTCTTTGTGAGTGCGCTCACGACATGTTATGCGGATTAATTGGTCATACTTTCAAAATGGAATATGCCTTCGCTTGCAGCTCCACCCGCATCGTGATGCACACACAACCTCAGCTCAACCGCCCCTCAACTGGAATCCCAGCGGCTCTTTGACATAAGATTGCAGAGACCCGCACGGAGCCCCCCGCTTGAGCGCCCTCGACGTAGAGAATTCCCCCAATCCCCAGATCCCACGGACCAGCCAGGCGGTGGCGCCGACGGAGTTTCACGGCTATGACCGGATCTTCTGGCTGGCCTATTTGTCCAACGGCCTGATGACCATGGCCAATGCCTCGATGGTCCGCTATGCCGACTTCGTCAATGTCGTCGGGGGTGAGGAACGGCAGCTCGGATTGATCGTCGGATTTGGGATGATCGGCAGCATCATCATCCGGCTGGCATTGGGTGAAGCCATCGATCGTTGCGGAGCCGCGCGGGTCTGGCTGTGGTCCAGCCTGGTGTATCTTGTCAGCCTGTTACTGCATCTCACCGTGACCACGGCCTACGGCGTGGAGATCTTTCTGATCCGCCTGCTGATGCAAGCCAGCCTGGCCGGTTTCTCCGGGTCGTCGATCACGTTCGTCGCACTCCGAGTCCCCCTGCCGCGCATGGCCGAAATGGTCGGTGCCCTGGGCACCTCAGGGTTTATCGGCATCATGCTGGGGCCCTTATTGGGCGACTGGCTCGCCAGCAGCGGAGACAGCCGCGCGATCGTGGTGGACAGGTTGTTTCTGATCGCGGCCGGTCTCGCCCTGTGTTCCACCTCCGTCGCCTGGTTTGTGACGAGCGACTCACCCCCCACCATCCACCGTCGCCGGCCGAATCTGTGGCACGTCGTCACGCGTTATCATCCGCTGGTACTCTCGATCACTGCCGCCGCAATGGGTGCCGGGCTATCGATCCCGATGACGTTCTTGAGGCCGTTCGCGGTCGAAGCTCATCTCGAAAACGTGGGATTGTTCTTCGTGGTCTATGCTGGGGTCGGCCTGGTGACCCGGGTCGCCACGGCAGCCCACTTTTCACGCTTTGGGAATCGAATGTGGATCATCGCGGGATTGATCACGATGACGATCAGCTTCCTGTCGTACATTCCGGTCACTCGAACCTGGCACTTGGTTTTTCCCGGTGCGATTGCGGGTGTAGCTCATGCACTGTTGTTTCCGGCCGTGATGGCCGCGGGCACAGCCGCCTTTCCACGACGTTATCTGGGAGTGGCCACGTCCCTGATCCTGGCGACATTTGATATCGGCATGCTTCTGGGAGCCCCGATCGTCGGCGCATTCATCCGCGAAGCCAAACACCACACAACCGCCGCCTATCCCATCACCTTCGCCGCCACCGCTGCGGCGATTGGCTGCGTGACCGTTCTGTTCTGTTGCAGCTCGGCTGGCCGGGCAAAGTAGAACCTATTGCAATTCATGGGACTTATGGGACGGATAGCTCTGCTCTAAGGATCTAGTTCTCGCGCGACGGTGGCCAGATCCGGCCAGCGATCCCTGACTTTTTTCGCCAGCAGGCGACTGCAAAATATTTGCCACGCGAGCGGGATCGGGCGCCGAATGCCAGTGGGCCAAACCACCGGCACGTGGTCCATTGCTTGCCGCAACACCGCTTCCTGCGTTGGTCCGTCGTGTGGCGGACGTCCCGTAAGCAGATTAAACAGGATCGCTCCCAATCCAAACACATCTGTGGCGGGACCGATGGGCCCCCAAGACTGGTCAACCAATTCTGGGGCAATGAATGCGGGCGTGCCTCCTTCACCCACTGTGGGAAGGCCCGCAAACCTTCCTCCGCGAGCGAGACCAAAGTCACTTAGCAACAACTGCCCGTGCTCGCCAATTAAGACATTGCTCGGTTTCAAATCGCAATGGATGATGCCGTGTTGATGGGCATGCTGGAGGGCTGCGCCCAGTTCCTGCATCCATTGGCCGATCTGCGATAATTGCGGACTCTTCTCTCCGGTGTGACGGATAAGATCGCCTCCAGACGCCCACTCCATCACCAGGAAAAATCCGCGATTGGGTGTCTGGCCCAATCCAAAAATGGAAATGATTCCCGGGTGCTGCAATTGAGACACCAGGTGAGCCTCCCGCAGGAATGAATCGACCCATTGCAGCCGAAACAGAAATTGCTTCTTCAGAAACTTTACGGCGACGGTTCGTCCGGTTGCCTTTTCTGTGGCCCGATAAACCTTCCCGCTCGCCCCTTCCCCAATCAATTGGTGCAACCGGTAGTCGTCAAAATGCAGCGTGGAAAAAGTTGGGTACTTTTTCGTGACAGTGTTCGCAATGTCATCGGCCTGGGGCACTATACTTCGCGCGGCAAGGAATGAGGTCTTGGCGAGGCGTTGGTTTTTTGGGATGATGGGTGTTGGTGTCTGATGGGGAATGGGCAGGATGAGTGAGGGGTCAAGGATGACTCGACTGACGTTTTCTGAGGAAGATCGGCTGCGGTT
>CAMAVF010000010.1 GCA_945861445.1 Planctomicrobium piriforme
CCGCGACCCGTCCCACGAAACTGCGCAACTTCAAAAAGCCGCAGCCTCGCCCTCCCATCAACTGGCGCCTACGGTGCCTTGGTAACCCCTGGCTGGGCAGGTGCCACTGCGGCGGGTGCGGGGGCGATACCGGTGCGTGATTGAATCGCGCCCAGAATGGTCGGCCAGTAGATGTAGAGCCCCACGCCGATGCCAATCAGGACGCCCAAATAGAGGATCAGGGAAATCAACCCCTTCACGCCGTCGAAGAACCCCTGGATCCATTTGATCCAGGGACGCCAGCGCTGAGCGCGGTCGATTTGCTGGTAGAGCTTGTCGAATTCCTGCGTCTTCTTCGCGGCACTGGCCTGCACAACCTTGGCCTTCAGAATCTGCTCAAACTCGGGATAGCTCGCCAGCGGACGGTAATCGGTGCTGTTGGCCGGACAGGCTTTCGCCTTGCCATCTAGAGTCCCCGCTTTGAGTAGTTGACGGAGCTGCTGGGTCGTGAACTTCGCCTTCTTCGGAGGTCCATTGGCCTGAGTTTGAATCACCTGCCACGTGGCATCGAGTTGGTTCTGAGCCGCCGCCGCACTGGCGACGGGAGATTTCGACGCCGGTGCAGAACTGGCTGGCCGGGGCATGGAAGCCGCCCCGCCGACCGAACTGCCCGCCAGGACCGTTGCCGAAGGAGCCGCCGCGGCGACTCCCGAACTGGCGATGAAGGTCAACACGGTATTCGCCCGACCCAGAGATTGCAGGTCGCGAATCAATTCTTCATAGGTCTGATAACGCGACTTCGGATCCCTGGCGATCATCTTGTCGATGACCAGATCGAGACGCTCGGGAATGTCTTTATTCAGCGAGCGAGCCCGCGTGAAAGTCCCCTTGGTCTTCGCGAGAATCAACTCCATCGCCGACGTTCCCTTGAAGGGCAACTCGCCGGTCAGGAAGTAATAAAACGTGCAGCCCAGGGCATAAATGTCGCTGCGATGATCGACGTGCTTGGCATCGGCAGCCTGTTCGGGTGGCATGTAATACGGCGTGCCCAGCCCGGTGCCGCTCTGGGTCATCGACATGTCTTCATCGGTGGCTTTCGCCAGTCCCATGTCCGACAGCTTCACCACACCCTTCTCGGTGACCAGCATGTTGTCGGGCTTGATATCGCGATGGATCAAGCTCATTTCGTTGGCATATTTCAAGGCATCGGAAATGATCAGTATGACGTGGATGGCATCGCCCACATCCAGCTTCTGCTGATTGTTCATCCAGTCCTGCAGACTGCGGCCCTTTTCGTGGCCCTTGACCAATTCCATCGCCAGGTACAGGAGCCCTTGTTCTTCGCCAACCGCGTATCCCTGAACGATATTCGGATGGTTCAGCTTGGCCATCGTCTGGGCTTCACGTTTGAAGCGCTTGACGAAGTTCTCCTGCTTCGAGAACTGCTTGTTCATGACCTTCAAGGCCACCTGGCGATCCAGACTGACTTGATGAGCGAGAAAGACTTCGCCCATGCCTCCCTGTCCGAGTTTCTTCAGCAGCCGATAATCGCCCAGTTGGGTGGCCTTCTTTTCGCCACCGGCTGGCTTCTCGGGTGCGGCTGAACTGGGTGCCTTGGCGGGTGTCCCGGCAGCCCCGATGGCAGTGGCATCCAGATTGGCGGCAGCGGTCCTTTGCGGTGCAAAATCCGTTGTCGCGGAATTCTCTGAGGAGGAAGTCGCGGCATCTGACGCCATGGTGGCATCCAGATTTTGATCCGCCGCAGGCTTGGGCTGGGGAGCACTCATTTGAGTCACCCTTTCCGAAAGAATGAAAACCGAATCAATAAGGAGAAAAACCGTCGCTCTGACGCACCCGAAACGACAAAAATAAGACGGTGCCGTCAACGTCGACGTTGGAATTCCTGGCTTCTGTCGAGAGACTATCGATCAGCCTCTCCTGATATGGTTGCCATCCACGCTACCATTCAGGAGCAGGAAAGTTCGCATATTCAAGAATTTACGCCTGATTATGAGCAGTTCGGAAGATCGAGGCAAATAAATCTATGCAATGAGGCGGATTTTCCGGTTGAATCCGAGCGTTCGTTACAACCGGAACAGCCGCCGCTCCGATCAGCGGGTCACGGTGGGCGATTTCAAAGAGTAAGGGACCTCCAGGACGGAAAGGACCAAGATTGTCGGTCCCTGATGCCCATGGAGCCCCTTCAAGATTCTGGACAGGTCGCCCTACGCTTTACATTGAAGGGACCTGCGGAATGCGTTCGACCAGGCCGTCCACTTCGGCCAGGTAGGCCAGCAATCGGTCACGTTCATTGGTGAGATGCCGGACCCGCAACAGCGACCTGACGCGCGTCGTCAGTTCCAGCTTGTTGACCGGTTTGGACAGGAAGTCATCCGCACCCGCATTGACTGCCTTCTCGATATCACCGGATTCGTTTAAGGCCGTCACCATGATGATCGGAATGTCGCAGGTCGCGTCCGCTTTTTTTAGCCGCTCACAGACTTCATAACCGCTCATCCGCGGCATCATGATATCGAGCAGAATCAGATCTGGCTGTTCGCGCTCCACCTGTTTGAGAGTCGCTTCGCCATCGCTGGAAAAGTCGATCAAATAGCCTTCTCCGGCCAGGTAGGCTTCCAGCAGTTCACAGTTTTGTTGATTATCGTCCGCAATCAGAATGCGCGACGGTCCCGTCGAATAATCGAGACGCATGATTGGATCCCCAACGGCCAACGCGTGTCAGTTCGCGCCGGATTGTCGTACCGCTACGGACCACACATGGCCCATAACGCACCGTACGCAGATCTTCCGCGCACTCCAATCCAACACTCAGACTTCAACCGTGACACGACGCGTAGTCGTTTACCCAAAGTGAGGTAAAAATAATTGCGAGAGTCTACACAATCCTCTGAAATGCCCCAATAGGTTCCCAGCCTGCAGGACCGCCCAGAGAACACGAATTGGCAATAGTCTACCAAGAAGTGAGAAATCTGAATACCCCAAACCCCCGATATCGACTGTATCCACAACGCGTACAAGACGTTAGGGGGAAAGTTGTCAGTTGTCCGAGGGGAAAAGGACTGAAAGGACAAGAGGGACGAAAAGGACTAAAGGGGGGCCTTGCACCGACAACCGACAACTTTTCCCCCCCTACTTTCCCACGGTCGGTCTGCCGCCTGTTCGCAGCATCGACTCCGCCAGGTTGATGACCCAGGGTTCCATGCCGGTGTCTCGCATTTGCGCCACCGTCAGTCCGATGTCGTATGCGACACGGTGAAAGCGGACCTTTCGGTTCTCGATCACGGCGTAAGCACATCGAGCGTCGCCATCGCGGGGCTGGCCCACGCTGCCGGGATTGATCACACGGATGCCATCCACATTCAGCTCGAATGGAATATGAGTGTGGCCGACACACACGATATCCGCATCCACGGAATGCAGCACTTCGCGCCACGCCTCGACCTCATTGGGCAGATATTCGTCCAGCGGGTCGCGTGGGGTCGCGTGGACCAGCAGGAAGTTCAGATTATCGAGGCAGAATGACTGGGTGACCGGCAGTCGCGAGAGATATTTGAACTGCGCCTTGTCGAGCAGTTGCCGCTGCATGGGCCGCGTCACGGCCGCGAGTCCCTTTAGACCGCTGCCCCCGCGGGCTTCGACGCTTTGCACGACAGCGTGATCGTGATTGCCGCGAATTGCGAACGTGGCATGGCGGCGAACCCAGTCGACACAGGGGCCAGGGTTCGTCCCGTAATCCACGATGTCCCCGAGCACCAGGCAGGCATCAAATGTCTCATTGATCGCCTGCAGAGCGGGCCAGTTCGCGTGTATGTCGGCAACCAACAGGATTTTCATCGGAAATCCAGACTGTGGGCAGGTATGGATGGCCGCAGAAGTATTCAAGAGTAAAATCGTTTATACTACATCGTCGAGGAAAGGTCACGAAGAGGATGGGAATCCGGGCCGGCCTGTCCGCCGCAACGGGATGTGGCCAATGACGAATGACGAAAGAATGATCAATGGCGAATGTCCAATGACAACGGACAAATGACCAAGGACAAAGGACCAATCGCATGTCAGATCCCTCACTCGACCAGAAGCCCCTGAGAGAATTGTTCGTCCAGGCCGAACACCAGGCGCGAGACCTGACCGACCATCTGGATTTGAACTTTCTTCCCAAGCTGCAAGCTCTCGACGATCTGCTGCACCCGAAACCTGGAGCAGAGGAAGCGCGGGATATTACGGTTCGCAACCGCGCGGCAAATGTTCTGGAAAGCGACAAATTCACCCAACTCACGCTGCATAAAATTGACGATTGCTTGAACGCGATCGACGCCGCCTTGCGTCGCCGTGCCGAAGAGTAACCACACAGATGGGGAAGTGTCTGCGCGAATTTCGAGCAGGGAAAGTCGAAATTCTGGCCATTTCCAGCACGGTCACACCGACAATTAGAAGTTTTCGATGCTCTGAAAAGTTTCCGGAAATTCTCCGGTCTGCAGCGACTTTCTGCTGTCCTGATACTTTCATTGTGATAAGCTACAGGCAACTTGCGTGCTACATTGGCACACGACCTGCACAATCAGCGTGTGGCTCATTTTTTCGTCAGTCACGACCGTTCGGTCTGACTGCCCTATAATTCTCAGGCAGGCGAGCGACGATGTTCGCTTGTTTGAGTGGTCGATGACGGGCCTCGAACCTATCTGAAGAGAGCGTGTCGCTCAGACATCCAATCCTCAGTCCGTGATCCAGTCCTGAAATCGTTCAAGTATCCGTTCTAATTTCAGCATTCGTTGATGCGACATTCACTGCGAGCGTCATGACTATTGACAGTTGGTGCCTGCTCACCAACCTGCTAAAGTTAGACATTCCGTCTCACTGGCTAAGGAGGCCGGTTGGTGACACCAGAACCCGAACAAAAACGAGGCAGTACTTTTCCACCGCCAGTCGGTGGTGCGGGGACGGTGTTTCCATCGCGGGCTGGCGTCGTTCGGAATTCGGAAACGGTCATCAATGTCGAGCGGCGGGCTGCGATCGAAGCCGCGGCAGAATTGCCCGCCCCTTCATCGACAATCTGCGGAGTGCTGTTTCCCAATCCCGAGGCGATCCAGAACACGTTCCCGAATCCTGCGGGAATTGAACTTGGGCATTTCCGCATCGAAAATGCCATTCGCAGCGGTGGAATGGGTGCCGTCTTTCACGCCCTCGATACCCGCTTGAACCGCCCGGTCGCGTTAAAAATCCTGCCCCCCAGCTTGTCGCGCGACTTGTCATCGGTCCAGCGTTTTCGCAACGAGGCTCAGGCCGCAGCGCAGTTGGACCATGACAATATTGCGCGCGTCTTCTTCATCGGTGAAGACAAGGGCCTGCACTTCATTGCGTTCGAATTCATTCGTGGGACGAACCTGCGGGAAATTGTGCAGCAGCGAGGCAAGCTGAGCCCCGCGGAAGCGGTCAATTACACACTGCAGGTGGCCTCGGCAGTCGCCCATGCCTCGGCGCACGGCGTGGTCCACCGCGACATCAAGCCGTCGAATATCATTATTACCCCCTCGGGACGCGCCAAACTGGTCGATCTGGGACTCGCCCGCAGCGAACATCGCGAGAACGAAGCCGACCTGACGGTGGCGGGGACGACGCTGGGAACCTTCGACTACATCTCGCCCGAACAAGCCAAGGATCCGCGATCGGTTGATATCCGCAGCGACATCTACTCGCTGGGTTGCACGCTGTATCACTTGTTGACTGGTGAGCCTCCCTACCCGCAGGGAACGGTCCTGCAGAAACTGCTTGATCATTCCGGCAAGGACGTCCCGGACCCGCGCATCAAGAACCGGAAGGTCAGTGCCGAGCTGGCTGCGATCGTCAAGATGATGATGGCCAGCGACCCGCGTCGACGGTATCAAACTGCGGAAGAACTGATCCGTGACTTGCTGGTTGTGGCGGGATCATTGGGGCTGCGGAGTATGAGTTCCGAAGGGCTGATGTGGCTGTCGGCTCAATCGTCAAAGGATTCGTTCTGGGAACGCCATGCGAGCTGGCTGGCGACCGCGGTCGGCTTGCTGCTGATCGTCGGTTATCTGCAATTCGGGCAGCTTCGTGACCGAAATCAGAATATTGCCCAGCAAGTTGCGGCGGGAAATCCGTTTGAGCTGGACTCCGATCTGAGCCGCGACCCCGCGCCGGCAGTCGTCGGCGTCGATCCCTCAAAATCGGGCGCCCACGATCCCGCCAGCGAGTTCTCGCCTGCGGAGAAGACGACTTCCCAACAACCATCGACCAGTCCGACTGGTAATGAACCTGGCTCGATACCGACCGCGGGTGACGTGGCTGGAGAACCGGATGTGCCCGGTGCCACGATCGTGGCCATCCCCAAGTCGCTGATTCCCGGTCCATTGATCGATCCCGGGCAACTGTTCAGCGACACCCCGGATAACAGCCCGTTTGCCCCGACGCCGCTGATCAATGACAGTGCCCAAGGGGTGATGATTGGACCACGCGAGGCCAAGTCCGAATTGCTCGCAGGCCGTAAGGGATCCAAATCGGGTCTACCTTCCGACATCGTGAATCCACCTGAACCGGTTGCCGGGAACTCCAATCCCGGCGGGACCAATTCGCCGGAAAACTCGAAAACCGGAACACCCGAACCGAACTCGGTGGCGTCAGCTCCCCCGCGCGACCCCGCGAAAACCGGGGGCGAAGTGACTTCGCAATCATCGATCGTCGTGATCAAGTCGGACGGATCTCCCGAGCAGGCATTTCCGACGCTGGAGGCGGCCTGTGCCGTGGCACAGGATGGGAATGTCATCGAGTTGCGGTTTACTGGATTGCGGACAGAATCGCCGTTGAGCATCCGCAATAAAATCACGATTCGCGCCGCCAAGGGATTCCGTCCGGTCATCGAATTCGTACCCAAAGAAATTCCGGCTTCGGGTTACGAAACCCGGATGATGAAACTGGTCGGCGGCGGTGCCTTGGATCTCGTCGACGTCGGCCTGCTGCTGAACGTCAAGGCCGCGATTGCGGCAGAAGTCTGGGCTCTGGTCAGTACCCAACGAGCAGAAGCGGTCCGCCTGCAACGTGTCACGGTGACCGTCAACAATCCGGCCCGGCGACCTTCCGCGGTCGTCGAATTTCGCGGTGGGCCGTCGCGCATGGTCGCTGATATGGAGATGATGAATACCGGCAAGATGTCGACTCAACTCACCGTCCAGTTGAAGGATTCGATGGTTCGGGGCGGCACGGATCTGTTTCTGGTGAAGTCGTTCCTGTCAGCCCGGATCGACTTGGAAAACTGCTTGCTGGCGCTGGATGGCACCGTCTTGCGAGCCCAGGGCTCGGTCGATGTTCCCGAAAAGCAGACCCTGCTCACATTGCGCCTCGACCAGCTCACGGCAGCCGTGAATGACGGCTTGATTGTGATGGAAGGGGGCGATGCACCGCGTAAACTGGGGCAGGTCCTGGTGGAGTCCTCCAACAATATCTTCACCACCATCACTTCACCCGATCACCAGGCTGCTCCGTTGATCTCCATGACCAGCAGCGAGCCGCCGGACGATTTGTTGAAGCTGTTAAGCTGGAATGGTCAAAAGAATTTCTACGACGGTTTCGACTCGTACTGGACCAGAACAACCCTGGATGGATCCAAGACAACGACCTGGGATTACGAGGAATGGAAGTTCCGCTGGGACAGTAAGGAAATCGATCCGCACGCGACGATCGTCCTATGGAAGAAGCAGTGGTCGGGACGCGCTTATGCCGAACTTGTTCCCAACGATTTTCAACTGGATGAAAACGCCACGGGCAATCCGGCATTGTCGGGAGCCAATGACGGCGGCAACGCCGGCGTCGACCTGTTGCGCCTGGAAAAACTGAATGTTCCCATGCCACCAGAAACAGCCGCCATCACCGACGTCAAGCGCGCAATAGAAAACGACGACTGAAGGATTTTGTCCTTTGTCCTTGGTCCTTGGTCCTTTGCCATTGGCCCTTCGTCATTGGCTTTCCTTTCCTTTCCTTTTAGACATTAGACATTAGATATTAGACATTAGACATTAGACATTAGACATTAGACATTAGACATTCCTTCGTCATTCTCCCCAATCCTCCATCCCCGCTTGACTCACCTTCTGGCGCGTGCGAAAATTCCCACTCTAGAGCCTGTTGATCGTCGACTTTATTTCCGGGAGGTTGTTGGATGAAAAATGCATTGATTTGCAGCTTGAGCGTCCTCGCACTATGTGCGACGCGCGTTGCGCAAGCCGCTCAAATTTCTGGCGAGTACATTGAATCTCGATCGTGCGATGTCTACACCGGGCCCTGTTTCGCCAATGGCCAGATCGGCCAGGCGGGCCGCGAAGCCTTGATGGCCTGGAAGGTCGATCAGGGGAGTTGGAATGGCGTGGATCTCGCCGGCATGAGTGCCGTGCTGGTGCTGAACGCCAAGGACACTCTGGGGTTCAACCCCTCGTTCACCGTCAATCCGTTTCCGGTGAAGTCGGTGATTCTGGTCGATGAAAAGGCCACTGCGGAACAGCGTGACGCGCTGGTCGCCTTCGTGAAATCATCCACGCCCAAACTTTCCGATCGGATCCTCAAGGTCGAGACCGCACCGATCACCCTGGTCAACGATCATTTGGCGGGTAAGGGGACTCTGGTGGCGGGCGAACTGGCCAAGATTGAAACTCGGGCGATGTCCAAGAAGGACTGCGTCTGCACCAATGAAGCCGTTTTCTATCCGCCACTGACGAAGATTTCCAACTCGCAGCCCGCGTATGCCCTGGTGACGAGCTTCACGGGTGAGGGATTGGATAACACGTGGGAAGCCAACGGCGCACGCAGCGCGTTCCTGGGTACGTTCCGTAAATAATCGCCGTCAGGCGACTGCCGACCCGCGACCAACCAGCGCCCCCAACTTCATCCCGAGGTTGGGGGCGTTGATCGTTCCACGAGAACTCCGATGCCGCTTGAACTCCCCACTCCTGACTGGTCGTGCGAGACGCATAGCGTCGATGGCACGCGCCAAATGGGATCTCGATTGGGGGCGGCGCTGGAGGCCGGCAGCGTCGTCGCCCTCTCCGGAAATCTCGGAGCCGGCAAGACCCACTTCACACAGGGAATTGCGGAAGGTCTTGGTGTTGAGCGGCGGCTCGTGAACAGTCCCACCTTCGCCCTCGTGCAGGAGTACGCCGGCCGACTGCCGGTCTTTCATTTCGATACCTACCGCCTCCGCAATGTCGACGAATTCCTGGACTTGGGTTTCGACGAGTATCTTTCGTTACGCGGTGTCTGCATCATCGAATGGGCCGAACGGGTCGCCGAGGTGCTACCTGCCGATACTCTGACCATCCGTATCAGTGCGACGGGCGAAACGTCTCGCCGGTTCGACTGGCGGGCCGGTGCGGTGATTTCGCTGCGGATCCTGGACAAATTGCGGGACCGTCCGACTCAATGACGGAAAGGCAATTAGAGCACTTTGAGCTTGAGTCTTCCGATTGTGTGCCACTGCTTCGCGACTGTACCCAGTCGTTAAGCAGTGCTCAGTCGATCCGCTGAAAGCACTGCTTAACCGCCGAGTACAGCGGCAAAGCAGTGGCACATCACTCGTTTGCGTCTGGATCGAACTGTCATCCGTTTCGACGCTGCCCCGATTCATTTATACTGTCGGATGACTCAAATCGACTGCCGCTCGTTCCGATTACGTTGGAAGCCCTCATCATGAGCATGCTTGTTGTTGTTTTGTTTTCGGCAATTTGCCTCATCACCGCGTACTACACCTACGGACCGCTGCTGGTTCGGTTACTGCACCTTGATCCCAACGTCGACACCCCCGCGACGACCATGCGGGACGATGTGGACTATGTTCCCATCGAGTCCAAATTCCTGTTGAGTCAGCACTTTTCCGCGATCGCGGCGGCGGGGCCCATCGTCGGGCCGATCCTGGCCGGAGTGACGTTTGGCTGGGTCCCGGCGTTGATTTGGATTCTCGTCGGATCGATCTTCATCGGTGGCGTCCACGACTTCACGGCCCTGGTCGCCTCGATCCGGCACAAGGCCCGCTCGATTGCCGAAGTGGTCCGCGATCACATGTCGCCACGCTCGTACATTCTGTTCCTGAGTTTCGTCTGGATGGCGCTGATCTACATCATCGTGGCCTTCACCGATGTCACCGCATCGTCGTTCCTCGGCAATCAGCCGCTAGAAGATGGTCAGGTCGTGCTGGGGGGCGGTATCGCGACTTCATCGCTCCTCTATCTGATGATTCCGATCGTCATGGGTCTGGTCTTGCGGTTCAAATTGATGACCGTCAACGTGGCCACGGTGGTCTTCCTACCGCTGGTCGCATTGTCCATCTGGGGAGGCCAGTACATTCCCTTCGATGTCGGCCAGATCTTCAACCTTAGCCCGGCCAGCGCCCAACGCTTCTGGAATGTGGCATTGTTGGCTTATTGCCTGATTGCGTCGGTCATCCCGATGTGGCTGTTGCTGCAACCGCGCGGGCACCTGGGTGGTTATTTTCTGTATGCCGTGTTGCTGGCGGGTGGCTTGGGAATTCTCTTTGGCGGCAAGACGATCGAATACGATGCGTTCCGAGGCTTCGACGTTCCCGATGCCAAGGGCATGCCGCGACCGTTGGTGCCGTTGCTGTTTATCACGATCGCCTGCGGAGCCTGCTCGGGTTTCCATTCGATCATCGCTTCGGGCACGACTTCCAAGCAGTTACGGAAAGAAACCGACGCCCGATTGGTCGGCTATGGTGCCATGCTGATGGAGGCGATGGTGGCCATCATCTCGCTCTGTTGTGTCATGATGCTGAAACCGAATGATCCGCTGATCAACGGCGGCAATCCCAAGCCGAACTTTCTCTATGCGATCGGGATCGGCAATTTTATGGGGTTGCTCGGTGTTCCGCAGACGTTCGCGGTCTCCTTCGGCCTGATGGCCTTCACGACGTTCGTTTATGACACGCTTGATGTCTGCACGCGCCTCGGGCGCTACATCATTCAAGAATTGACCGGCTTGTCGGGTTCCGTCGGAAAATGGCTGGGAACGATCCTGACAGCCGGCGTCCCGCTGATTTTCCTGTTGGGCCAACCGATCGCCGCAGATGGGAAACCAGTCGCGATCTGGCAGATTTACTGGAACCTGTTCGGCGCCAGCAACCAACTGCTGGCTGCACTGACCTTGTTGGGTGTGACGGTGTGGCTCTGGCGAACCTATCGTGCCGTATGGGTCATCCCGGTCGTCGGCGTGCCGTGCGTGTTGATGTACACGATGAGCATGTGGGCTTTGATCCGCATGATCTGGCCCCCGGCTTCGACCATCGCCGCGGCCACACCGACCGCCGCAACTCAGACGGTGATCCCGGTGCCCATCGTGGCCAGTGTGCTCGCGATTCTCGGGGTGTTGATCCTGGTTGAAGCGGTGATTGCGGTCCTGGGACCGCTCCCCAAACCACCCGCCGAAGGACGCCGTTTGGCTGCGGCCTGATCACGTCCCGATCCCATTGGTCCCATGTGTCCCATAAGTCCCATCTGAATTTGATGGGACGGATGGGACTGATGGGACTTATGAGACTCATGGGAGGCTGGCCATAGTCTACTGGTAGGGCAGCCAATCGGCGTGCCCCTTTTCTCTCATCCGGACGTGTGTTAAGGTGCGTGCAGTCTGCGTGGCACGATTTCCACGGCCGCGCGTTGCTTCCTGATGCACATCCCCGTTTTCGAGGAGCCCTCATGACTGATCAGTCCGTCTCCCATCAACGTAATTCGTCGACCGATTCAGGGTTGGCCCGCCGTTCCTTCCTGGCCGCTGCCGCCGGCGTCGTGGGGTTGGCTGCCTCGCGAGCTTTCGGTCGTGACTACGGTCCCGACGCGCCCCCGACGCGTTACCCGGAACCCGATGTCGTCCCCCTGGATAAGCGATTCGCCAAGTACAAACTCGGCAACAGCCCCATTCAACGCCTCTATCACAGCCAGAATATGTTGTGGGCCGAAGGTCCCGCGTGGAACGGAGTCGGCAAGTATCTGCTCTGGAGCGATATCCCCAACAACGTACAGATGCGCTGGCTGGAAGAAGATGGACACGTCAGCACGTTCCGTAATCCTGCCGGCAACAGTAATGGCAATACGTTCGATTATCAGGGGCGGCAGATTGCCTGCGAACACGGTCCGCGGCGCGTGGTCCGATACGAATACGATGGACGCGTGACGGTCCTCGCTGAAAAGTTCAACGGCGTCTCTTTGAACGCACCCAACGACGCGGTCGTCCATCCCAACGGAGACATCTGGTTCACCGATCCCGGTTATGGTGGCTTGATGAACTACGAAGGGAACCGCGTCGATTCCGATACGGTTCAACCTTTTCAAAAAGAGGCGATCTACCGCATTGACGGCCAGACGTTGAAACTGTCGAAGGCCGCCGATGATATCTTTAAGCCCAACGGACTGTGTTTCTCGCCCGATTACAAGAAGCTGTACGTTGCTGATACGGGGGCCTCGCACTACGAGGAAGCTCCCAAGAACATCCGCGTCTGGGACGTGACCGATGAAAAGAAACTGGTCAACGGCAAGGAATTTGCATCGATGAAGCTCACCTTGCCCGCACTCGAACAGGGTGGAGAAGCGCGAGTCCTCGCGGGGCTCGCCGACGGCATCCGTTGCGATGCCGATGGCAATATCTGGGCGAGTGCCGGCTGGGTCGGTGACGGTTACGACGGCGTGCATATCTTCGCCCCCGACGGAGTCCGCATCGGCCAGATCCGGTTGCCCGAAATCTGCAGCAACGTCTGCTTCGGCGGCACGAAACGCAACCGGTTGTTTATGACGGGCAGTTCGTCGTTGTATGCGGTGTATGTTGAGACGCGTGGTGCGCACATCACGTGAGCTGATGTCGTCTTGCCAACCGTGATAGCCCGGGTTCCTGAACCCGGGCTATCACAGGCGAGCGTCCGGCGTGAGCCGGATGGTTGTTTGCGACTCTCAAACCACCAGAAGACAACATTCGAACCTTTCGACTCACGTCGGCTGCCGATTGTGTATAAAACATAGTTCTTCTGTAAGAGATGGGCACTCCTGCCCGTCTCTGATTTGTTAACACGAACACAGACGGGCAAGAGGGCCCATCTTACGGACGAGGAAACTTCGACCAGATCTCGTTTGCTCGCTGCATCAACCCGTCACACAATGTCGAGGACTGCTTCCCTGTTCCCAAACACGTGAAAACAGGCTGCCCCGAGAAAATCTCGGTTCCTGGGACAGGAATATCGGCGAGTTGCGGCAGGCTTGTGAGTTCAATGAACGGCGGAATTTCCGGAGTCAAATCAGGAACTCGTGCGGCCCGATCGGCGTACAGGACGACCTTGCAGCAATACTTCCCTTGAGGTATCCAGGGAACGTCGGGCAAGCGCACCTCAAAGCCATCTTCGACGCACGCCCGTCGGTGCCAGTCCAGAAGTGGAATTTGCCACCAGTGCTCAATCAATTCCATCGAAGCCGTGTAGCGCGGATTCACTTCGGTGAACCACGCTGCTTGGCCATCGCTGATGAGATCAATTCCGAACAGTCCTCGTAGCCCGCATTCGCGACTGATCACCGATCCGATCTGACGAATCTGCTCTTCCAGTTTTGGATCGCTTCCTGACCACGGAAAAATGGATCCGCAATAGCCAAACTGGGGCGCGTTCAATTCTGGACAACCAATCAATTGCCTCGAAATTCCTAAGAACTGGGCTGATGTTGCTGTCGCCACGAATGCGGCCGAGATGGATGTTCCCGAAGCACGCTGCTGGAAATAATGGGATTCAGTGAGAGCTTGTGCTGCATCATTCCAAAGTGAAATGGCTCGGCCAGCGGCCGAACGCAACGGCTTCATGAGCCAACATTCATCGCGTGGTGGTGGTGCGGAACTCGGACGTAGTGCCAACGTCGGCAAGCCGGCCTGTTGCAGGATATCGCGACAAAACCACGGATTTCGGCTGCGTTTCAAGCTCTCTGACGAGTTGCCCCACAGCGTGTGCCGCTCGCACACCCGGTCGACTTCAGTGGGAAAATTCTCGAGAGCTCCGGTATAGATCCAGGGCAGGGGGGGCAGATGCTGTACCGCTTCGGCCAGGCCATGGGGATAGCGGGGCACATCCAACACCGTCGCGAATGCTCGCAAGTCAGCGTCCGCAAACATGTCGCCGCAGATGGGATCAAACCCCGCGCGGATTGCGGAAAACGCCGCGGCCCGGGTGCTCGCACCGAAGATCAACAAGGGGTTCATGCCGCGGCTTCACTCGACTGCTCGGCCTTGAAGTTGCCGTCCTCGCTGATGTCGTCAAAGCGTACCGACATGCGTTTCGAGACCCCCGACTCTTCCATCGTCACGCCGTACAACACGTCGCCCGTCGACATCGTGCGCTTGGAGTGCGTGATCACGATGAACTGCGTGGTCTCACGAAATTCCTGCACGACTTTCATATAGCGTTCCACATTACCCTCGTCGAGAGCCGCGTCCACTTCGTCCAGAATACAGAACGGGCTGGGACGACTCTGGAAGATGGCCATCAAGAGCGCGACCGCGGTCAGCGTCTTCTCACCGCCGCTCAGCAGTGAGATGCTGCGCAGTTCCTTGCCGGGGGGACGAGCCACCACGTCGATGCCGCATTCGAGCACGTTCTCCGGATCTTCCAGGACGACGTCACCTTCACCACCGCCAAATAGCTTCCGGAACAACTGCTGGAAATGCAGACGGATCTCGGTGAACGTCTCCAGAAACATCCGCTTGCTCTCGGTATTGATGCGGCGGACGATTTCTTCCAACGCTGCCTTGGCCTCCACCAGATCCTGCAACTGAGCATACAAACGATTGTACCGGGACTCGAGTTCATCGAGATCGCGGAGACTCTCCACGTTGACGTTCCCCATTAATTTCAGCTTGCGGCGCAGGCGATCAATCTGTTCCTCGACGTCAGCCCGGACTTGCGGATCGATATTAAACAGTTCATCGATTGTCGGTGCCACGGGCAGCTCAGGGACAACTTCGATGAAATCCATCGCGGCTTCCAGATCATTCGTCGCGATGCCTTCTTCGATGGCGTCGTCCTGGGACGGCGCGGGTGGCCGCAGGCACGCCGACACGCCACTGGCGGCGACCGTCTGCAGATCGAGCTGATACTCGTCCTGTAACCGTTCGGTCAGATGCTGAACTTGCTGGGTGATCTCGCGCGCCTTGAGCTCGAACGCGTGTTGCTGATCCTGCAGTTCGCGACGTTGATGCCGCAATCGCAGTTCCTGTTCCGACATCGCACTGCGACGCTGTCGGACCTGATCCTTTTCTGCCTGGCGCTCGGCCACCTGCAGCATCAAGACCGCCTTCTGCTCGTTCAGTTCGGCGACGACACTGCGGCTATTCTCGAGATGTTGTTCGATCTGTTCGGTCTTACTGAGGATGACCTGCAACCGCCGTTCGGCTTCTTCCCGCTGCAAGTCGCGCTGATAGCGTTCCTGATCGAGTCGGACTCGCGCGTTCTGCAGATTGTTGATCCGCTCTTCCTGCTTGGCGAAGTCAAATTGCTCCTGATTGAGCTGCACTTGGTCTTCGCGCAACCGGGCCTCATCGGCAATGAGTTGCACGTCGGCCCCTTCGAGGAACGTCCGCAGTTCAACGAGTTCCTCTCCGACGGTCTGCATCTCTTCCCGGGCCTGCGCGGCATCCGTTTCAAACGACCCCTGTTCGGCAATCAGTTCGTCGAGTTCCGCCTGGACTTCATCCCGCTCGCGGCGATAGCGGTCACGCTGCATTTCCTGACCGCTGATGCCTGATTTCAACTCACCCAGATGATCGGCGGTGCGTTCGATTTCGGCCTGAATGGCCGTCAGTTCGTGGTCGATCTGCAAGAGTGTTTGGGCGATTTCCGCCAGGAGTGCTTCTTCCGTCTGGATCTGACGGTCCAGCCGGATGAGATCATTCTTTAAGCTCCGCAATTCACTCTTGCGAGAGACGAGAGCCGTCTCACTGCGGACCGTGCCGACGTACAAAGTCCCATTATTCTCCAGCAATTCGCCTTGTAATGTGACGAAGCGGGCGTGCTGACCGTCGCCGGCTGCCAGCTCGAACGCCACATCCAGGGATTCCACGATCCACGTATCGCGCAGCAACTGTTCCGGCAACTGCGGATACCCGGACGCCGTTTTCACCAGTTGATCGGCGCGACAAGTGACGCCGGGAAACTGACTCAAATCGGGGCCGTTGATAATCTGCCGCTGTTCGGCCAACTGCGAGGCATAGCGTTGAGCGGAAACGCCCGGTCGACGGGCCGTGGTCTCGTCGTGCATGAGCAAGCGGCCCGCGTCCGCGCCACCGAGTGCCAGGAAGCCGACTCGGCCCGAGATCTGACAACGACCTTCATGCAGATATTCGATTAACGGGCCATACTGCGACAGGACGATGACCTGCGCCCGGCCTCCCAGTGCGACTTCCAGTAACGCGGCTTGGTCGATCTCGGTCGACAAGAGTTCGGCGACGCTTCCGAGGACTGTATCCCACGGAGGCACCGGAGTGTCCTTGGCTCGGGCCAGGATTTCCTTGACGCCCACGCCCACCCCTTCTTGACGGCGTTCCAGATCTTCCAGCAGATTTTTTCGCGCCTGTCCGGCACTGCGTGTTTCCCGATTGAGAGCCAGATTGCGTTGGGTTTCTTCCTGCTTGAGGAGCAGTTCCTCGCGCCGGCCGCGAATGTCCTGCATGACCTCGCGCTGTTGGCTCATCTGCCCCCAGGCGGCTTCAATTCCAATCTGCCGACGTTCGAGATCCGCTTGAACACCCGCAAGATCCCGATCCAGTTGATCCCGTCGGACACTGGCCCGCTTGCGTGCGGTCTCCAGTGCCGCAAACTGCGAATCGAAACTCCCGACGCGGTTTTGCAGGACGGTGACCTGTTGCATCAGCACCAGTTGCCGCTCGCGTTGTTGATCGAGCTGTTCGCGGTGCAGATGGATGGCGGCCGACAGGTCGCGCAGGGCTTGTTCGCGGTCCTGCAGCTCTGCCTGCCGGGCTTCAAACGTGGTAATGATATGCTGCAGATCGCCGTCAGTCTGCTGTAATTCACCGGTCGCCGCCGAGGCACGTGCCTGCAATTCATCCTGTTGCTGCTGCAGACGAACAATCTCGGCTTCGAGTTCCGCCTTGCGGGCCGACTGATGCAGAATGGTGGCTTCATGCGTCGCCGTGGCCTCGCGATTTTCCGCAGCCAGACGTTCCACCACTCGCAGCCGGTCTTCGCATTCTGCGACTTGCGCATCGACGGTCGATTGTTCCAGCTCAATCTGCTGGTGCTCTTCCGTCAGTTCGGCCAGACGCGATGTGATCAGCGTCATCTCCTGCCGGAATTTTTCCAGATCGACGGAGAGCACCCGATAGTCATCGGCTGCCAGCCCGACCCGCAGCGTCTTCAGCTCTTCGGTGTACTCGCGGAACTTGGTGGCCTTGGTCGCTTGCGAACGCAATGCCGTCAACTGGCCGCGCACTTCATCGACGATGTCGGTCAGCCGCACCAGATTCTGGGCGACGCGTTCCAGCTTGCGTAGGGCGTCTTGCTTGCGGGCGTTGAATTTGCTGATGCCGGCCGCTTCTTCGAAGACGGTGCGGCGGGCCACGTTGGTCGCCTGCAACAGGGCATCGACCCGCCCCTGTTCGATGATGCTATACGCCGAAGTTCCGGCCCCCGTCCCCATGAACAGGTCTTTGATATCCTTCAACCGTGCCGGGGCACGATTGATGAGATACTCGGCCTCACCGCTGCGGTAGATGCGCCGGCCGACCTGCACTTCGGCGGAATCGACGTTGAGAATGCTCTTCGAGTTGTCGAACGTCAGGGTCGCTTCGGCATAGCCCGACGGCTTGCGGCCACCGGAGCCGTTGAAGATGACGTCGGTCATCTCCTTGCCGCGGAGGCTTTTGGGACTTTGATCGCCCAGGACCCATTTGATGGCGTCGACGACGTTACTCTTGCCGCTGCCGTTCGGTCCGACGACGCACGTGATCCCCGCCGAAAACTCGAACGGCGTTCGGTCGGCAAAGCTCTTAAAGCCGAACAATTCGAGGGACTTGAGCATCAGGGACTCAACAGACGTGACGTTTGGTTGGACACTGGATATGGCGAGCGTCCGGCGTAAGCCGAATGGTTGTTAGCGACTAAGTTTTTTGAGAATTCTTTAATACTTGAGCAGAACGAAGTGCGCCGAAATTACGCCACCCCCCTCGCGGGGGTGGTTCCCGCGTTTTTGCACTACGATCGACTGGAAAGTTTGAGGTAGTGCAGAAGCGCGGGAACCACTGGGACAAGCCCAGTGGCGGAAAGTCACAACACCGCATTCGACTAAAAGGTTACTCGATTTCAAACTTACTGGTGGATCCTTCTACAGGAGGCAGTTTCTCGACAGGCGGTTCGCTCTCGTTGGTTTCACTCTTGCCTCGTGTACGAGGTCTTTCAATGCTGGACTTCTCGGCCTGCGGCGGCTCATCATCGGATGATTTGGCCGGTGGCAACTGCTCATCCGCTTCATCGGACTTGGATTTGCCGAACCAACCAAACCACGATTTCGACTTGGGCTCGGTGTACGGGAAGTCTAACCCTTCCCGTTTCTTACCCTTGGACGAATCGGCTTGTGAGGGTGCCTTGCTACCTTTGCTGATGTCGGTCAAGCTGGCTGCACCGGCGTCTGACGCGCCGTCCTTCTCAGGCGAGTCGACTGGCAGCTCGACTTCATCACTGTCTTCAGGGGCTTCACCCAGCGGATTCAATACAGGGAAGAGATTCGGGTTCGAAGACGGCCGACCCACCTTCGTCGACTTCTTCGTTGTTGTCTTGTCATCACCCGACACTGTGCGATAGTAGAGTCGGCCGGCTTGCGGCAGGGCGTCCAGTTCCAGGCGACCCTCCAGGTTGTCGTCGGCGCCGGCTCGCGCCAACATGCCGGCGATATCAGGATAGGTGGCTCCCATTTCGGCAGCCGCTTCGATGACGTCAGCAACCCTTGTCGACACGATTTTGCGCTGATCGGGCTGTCCAATGGAAAAGCGGGTCAAGGTGATCGAATCATTACCGGCCTGCGAATTCACACCGATATGGTCGCCGGCTTTCAAAGCCAGAGGCGTGCGAAACTTCTGATTCGTCCCAAACAACACGACTTCGGGACGTCGATGACGGGTCAGGTGGATCATCGGATCCCCCTTGGAATCGACCACGTGCAGCAGGAAGTGGTCGTTCAGTTTCTTCCCGCGAATCGACGGGTCATTCCGGTCCAGGGTCCACAGCGCACGGAACGCACCGTACTTGGTCTCGGCACTGGGCTCGTCCATCAAATCACGGAGTAGCTGGAAGCACACGGCTTCGTCCAGGGCAGACAGTGCCGCCACGCAATACACGCGGAAGGCCGGTTCGTCCTTGGCGATCTTGGCCAGTTCTTCGGCCCCGGTATCGTCACCCAGATAGGCCAACGCCTCGGCAGAATAGAACCGGACTTCAACACTTGGATCATTGAGGGCCTTCTTCAAGAACAAGATCGATTCTGTCCCGATGGCCTCATACTGAATGGCGGCCTTGGCCGCGCGGTCCGGATCGACCAGATCTTCCTGCAGACGCTCCATGCGATCGCGCCGCTGGATGTCGTTCTCACGGAACGCCACGTGGCGAATTACCTGCATATACCGCGGATAGTTGTCTTTGTAGCGCGGATGGACTTTCAACTGGATGTACTGGTCGTCTTTGGCTTCGGCGAGTGATTTCTTCTGGCCGTGATCATAGAAGTGGAAGCGATTTCCGATCCGCTCGGAGATGCGGCTGGTGTTACGCACACTGCGAAAATCGCTGCGCAGATAAAGTCCCAGCGTTCGCTCCTTGGCCGCGATACCGCCGCCCAGAATGCGGCCACGCTTCAAAACGCCTTCTTGATTTTCACCCTTGGCAATCGACACCAGGATCGGTCCGGCAGCCCGGCCAAAGATCTTGCCCTTCAGCGTACCCTGGCCCTGCACATTCGCTTGCTCCGTCATATCCGCCGGCAACAGCCAGCCACCTTCCAGACTGGTCGCTTCCGTATGGGGGGGCAGACGGACTTCCACATCAAAGCTGTCCTTGATCTTGATGTCGGCCGGCAAATAGGCCGTCAGCAGGACCAGCGCCGTCGATGTCGACTGCAACTGTTCGCGGTAGTTATTGACACCACGCTTCTTCATGTCATCTTCCAACTGCGTGCGATAGACCGACGGCGGCGGGTCTTCACCCGTGTTGTTCAAGCCGGTGACCAGTCCCACGCCGTGAATCGCGATGACATTGTTACCGGAAATCGCGGCGTAATTGCCGACGAATTCCGTCTCTTTGCGGCGGTCCTTGCTCTCCTCCTCCGCATCGCGGTCTTTTTCCGCGTTCTGGAATCGGAACAGATTCAATTCCATACAACCGCCCAGAGCGATCAGCCCGAGGCAGCACAGCAATGTATTGAATAGACGCATACAGCAAGCTTCTCCAACAGGATCAAGCCGATGCCACGCAAGCCGACAGGTGGTGATCAGGGTCTGAATTGAAAGGCAACGCACACCGAGTAGACTGAAGCTCAGTCCACGGGATGAGGTCAATGGGCGAGAATTGTCATGGGGTGGAGATCTCTGTTCCGCAGGACGCGGATTGAGACCAGACGTGAATGGACTTTGGGAAAGTGTCGGAACGATAAGCGGAGTGACCAAAACGGTCAAGGGGAAGTTGATTCAGCGAATCGCGCAGTGGTGGATGGCGAAGCTGCGTGAAATGGGTCCCCGCGCCATCACGCCATCCCGACATGTTTTCCCAAGTCGGCAATCATGTCGCGTGTCGCGGCGGCCACGGCTGATTCCCACTCCAACGGTCCGAATTGCTGCGAATACGGGGCACGCTTGTGAGCGAAAATGATGCCGCGTGAGCTGTTAATCACGGCTCCCAGTCCCGCAGAGTCAAACGCCGCGGCCACGTCTTGAGCCGTTCCCCCCTGGCTGCCGTAACCCGGAACCAGAAATTGCGTATGCGGCATGGCCGCGCGCAGCTCGACGATTTCTTGAGGGTAAGTCGCCCCGACCACCGCCCCGACCGATCCGTAGGGCTCGGCCCCCCGAGTCTCCACCGCAATCTGTTCCACCACCGCCGCCACATGGCGATAGAGAGTCTGCCCATCACTGACTCGGTCTTGAAAGACGCCGGACCCCGGATTGCTGGTCCGCACCAGAACATACAGGCCACCCCCGCGCTGCTGGGCCACGTCAATGAACGGCTGCAGCGTATCTCGTCCCAGATAGGCATTGACCGTCAACGCATCCGCACCCCAGGGGGCCGCATCGGGGTCTTCACCCGCCAGGTAGCCGCGAGCATAGGCTCCCGCCGTCGAACCAATATCCCCACGCTTGGCATCGCAAATGACGATCAGACCCGCGCGACGCGCGTAATGGATCACCGATGCCAGCGCCGCACATCCCGCCGGACCAAGTTCTTCAAAAAACGCCGCCTGCGGTTTCACCGCCGGAACCAGCGGCGAGACGACGTCAATGATCCGCTTGGAAAACTCCTCGAAGGCCGCAGCCTGGGATGTCAACGAATCACCTTGATCGCGAAACCGAGCTTGCAGTTCCTCCGGCAAATCAGCGAACCGGGGATCGAGTCCCACGACCACCGCATTGCGCTTACGCAGGATCGCGGCATTCAATCGACCAATATAACTCGTCATTTCGGAGATTAGCTCAGCAATGGCATAATGGGCTTCGTCCCGGGTTCGGTCAACGGAATCGGGCGCGATCCAAGGTATGTGAAATGTTTCTCGTGATCGATTCCGATGGCCTCCAGGATCGTCGCGTAAAACTCAGGAGCACCGACTTCACCCTCGGCGACCTTGTGGCCGTCATCGTCCGTCTTGCCGAAGACCGTGCCGCCCTTAATACCGCACCCGGTCAACGAAGCACTCCAGGCGGAAGCGAAGTGATCGCGGCCGAGGCTGGGGTTGATCTGCGGGGTCCGGCCGAATTCGCCCAGCGTGATGATCAATGTTTTCTCCAGCAAGCCACGTTCCTTGAGATCATCGATCAAAGTCGACATCACATGGTCGAGTTCAGCCACAAGTTCCAGATGCGTCTCAAAATTCTGTCCGTGACTGTCCCACCAGGCTCGAGCCACTTTGACGAATGGCGTACCCGCTTCAACCAGCCGGCGGGCGACGAGGCATTGCTCGGCGAACTGCGTCGGACCGTACTTGTCCCGCACGTTTTGGGGCTCTTGAGACACGTCAAACAGTTTTTCGCTGGCCATCAGTCCGCGTACCCGTTGATAGGCCGAATTATGACTGCCGACCGTATTACTGTGTCGCGTCCGGGCAAAGCGTTGACTTAGCAGATTCCGCAAGTCGTCCCGTTCCCGATGATCCAGTTCCGAGACCACATCCAGGCGTTTGATGTTCTCGGGCATGACGTCCTTGTCGAGGAACATCGGGGCATAGCGTGAGCCCAGGAAGCCGGCGCCGCCCTTATGCCGACCCTCGGTCGATGTATAGAGCGAGACGTAGTCGGGAACCTGGCTGTCTGCCCGGCCGAGTTCATGCGCGAGAATCGCGCCGAGGTCGGGATAATCCAACCCCCCTTCCGGCGGACGTCCTGTTTCCATCAACGTCGTGCCGCCGCCGTGGTCGGCGTTGCGGGTATTGAGCGATCGCACGATGCCGGTGTGCTGCATCCGCTGAGCTAGCTTGGGCATCAACTCGGAAATGCGGATTCCGGAGACGTTGGTATCGATGGCTCGGAAGGGGCCACCGGTCGGACGGCCAGGCTTGGGATCCCAGGTCTCGAACTGACTGGCGCCACCCGCCAGCCACAACAGGATGACGTGCTTTTCCTGCTTCTTCAGCTCTTCAGCGAGCACCTTGTGCTTCAGGATATCCAGCCCGGTCATATCCGCCGCAACAGCCGCGGCTCCGGCAGCAGCGGTTCCGAGGAACGCGCGGCGCCCCACGGTGGGTAAGATCAAGCCACTATTTGACTGACGCGAAAATTTCATTGGTCATTCCAAAGCTACGTCACAAAAGGTATGTGTGGTTCTTGGCTAACCGGGGTGGCGGGAGGGCGAGGCTCCCGCCGAGCCGCTAAGTCTCGCGAGAATCGATAGACCAAGCGGTTCGGCAGGAGCCTCACCCTCCCATCAACATCCTAAAAACATCTCAGTGATTAAACCGCATTTCGGAACTTGTCAACATCGACCAGATCACCTGCTGCCAGGCCACGTTCAACCGATCGGCCCGAGCATCCAGGAACTGCGAAATTGCCACGGCTTCTTCGGGTTCCGGGTCTCGAGTATACACCGTCCAGAAGGCCAGTTTTAGCTGCTCGTTGCGGTCGGGGATGGTTTTTAGTACTCCAGCCAACCGATCACCCCCCTCGTTTAACAGATCATTCTGCACATGCTGATTGTTGTTGAAGAACAGCGCTTCACTCACCCCGACCTGGAAATTGTCTGACGGAACTTCCAGCTGATTCGCCAGATGTTGCGACTGGTTTTCCAGATCCTTGCGGCGATTGGCCCAGTCTGGAGACAGGAAGTCCTCGGGGAAATTCTTTGAATTCCGGCTGGCAAACAGCAAGGCCAGCGAGTATTGACGCGGCGACAACGTGCGAGTCAGTCCCACCGCAAACAGTTGATTATGGGGCTGCGACTCCTGAGCGTCCCATCTGGACGAACGAGAATACGCCTGACTGAGCACAATCCCGCGCATCAGGCGTTTCAGATCATAACCATGTGCGACCAGGTCGCGCGTCAGCCAGTCGAGCAGTTCTGGATGGCTGGCGGGATTCTCGGAATGCATCTGATCGAGCGGCATCACCAGACCGCGTCCCATCAGCCGAGCCCACACGCGGTTGACGATGGATCGGCTGAAGAACCGATTGTCTTCGACCTTTAAGGCCAGCTCGACCAGCCGCGTCCGAGGGCTGAAAGTGGGGACCGGAGGCGGGGGGCCTTCCTTCTTGTCTTCGTCCTCCTTGCGAGACTTCTCGATCGCCTTTTTCTCGTCGTCAGTCAGCGTGGGAGGGGGTGGTTCGTCAATGACGCTGCCAGTCAGGAACATCAACTTGGCCGACTTCTCTACCCCTTCGGTCGTCTTGAACTTCACCAGACCCTCGGTCCGTTCGGCCAACTGATTCCGTTTATTCATATAGGTCCGCTGGAAGAACGAGAAGAACCCGAAGTAATGGTCCTGATGCCAATCCAGTACGAGCGGATGATCGTGACACTTCGCGCAGTTGATGCTGACTCCGAAGAAAATCTTGCTAGTATCATTGGTCAACTCGTCCAGGTCCTTCGCTCGGGACTTGAGGAACATCAACGCGGCTTTCTTGTCCGAGTCATCATCTCGAGTCAGCAGCATTTCGCGGAACAACTGATCCCACGGCCGATTCTCCTGGCAGGCTTTCAGCAGATAATCGCGCCAGGCACCGTCATTCGACTTCATCAGCAGCGTGTCGAGTTCGTTTCGCTGTTGATAGGCAAAATCGGGACTCGCCAGCAATCGATCAACCGCCTTGGCCCGCTTATCGGGCTCAGTGGCCGCAGCAAAAGCCTGGGCTTCGGCGACAGTCGGAATGCGGCCAGCCAAATCCAGAGTCAACCGGCGAATCAGATTGGGATCGCTGGCCTGCGGGGCAGGGGTGACTTTTTCAGCCACCAGCCGGGCCTGAATGTAATGATCGACGACTTCTTCGATCGTCTTCTCGGGAGGTAACAACTCACCTGCCAAACTGGCCGCAGACAGTCCACCCGATACGATCATGCCTGTGATGAGCAGGAACGCGACGCGGTGGCCGTAATACGGAATTCGGACATGCATGGAGGTGGTCTCCAAACCTTTAATCATCCGTCAGGCTCGGGAACAGCTGCCGCCTGACGATCTGGATGATCTTCAAGCCGAGCTGATCACGTATAGGCAGGCAACTTGGCGGCAAATTTTGGCGGGCGCAAATCGGCCAGGACGAAGTCCTCTTCGTTCGATACAAACTCTGTCCCTATCTCTACTTTGTTCTATCGGCACGTTAACGCGCGTGGATGGATCTGGCAAGTGTTTTCCCGGATAAGTCAGCCTGCGCGGCGCGGGGTCCGCGCAGCCAAATTCGTACTGGCGACGCCGAAACACTTGGCGGATGCAACCTTCGCCTGTAAAGTAAATTGTGTCCTGACTGTGTTGCGATCGCCGTATCCTGATACTCGGCAGCCAGTTGGATTTGATGGTTCAGCGGGTCATCCGGTTTGGCAAGACCAGCCTGCCTTCCGCTGCCACCCGTTCTTCTACTTAGCGAGAGACTTGTCGATGACTTCGCCCCATTCCATTATTCTGAGTGCTTTTGCGGATGAAGTTGGCTTTAAGAAGACGGCGGTCGAGCAGTTGACGGCGCTCGCTGCGATGGGTCTGCAATACTACAGCCCGCGGTTCATTGACGTGACCGGGTCGGGCGAGACCAAACACATCATGACGCTCAGTGAAGCTGAGCTGAAAACATTGAAGGAACTGCACGCCGCGTATGGCATTCATGTCACCAGCATTGGTTCCCCCATCGGCAAGGTGAAGCTGATCGACAAGGATGACGGAACCCACAATCGTTACGTCCCGTTCGCGGACTACCTAGCGAAAGACGTGCAGACGGCAATTGACCGGGCGACATTCCTCGAGACGAAGCTGATCCGCGGGTTCTCGTTCTATCAGCCGCGCGGTGATGATCCGACCAAATATCTGCCCCAGGCCATCGAACAAATCGGGCGGATTACTGAGCGGTGTGCTGCCGCGGGAGTCGTGTACGGCTTGGAAGTCGAAGCCAACTTGATTGGACAGAACGGCCGGTTGCTGGGCGAAATTGCTCGGCAGGTCAATAGCCCGCACATGGTCCTGATTTTTGACGGTGGTAACCTGAGTTCCCAGAACCTCAACGTGGTGGAATGCTTCGCCGAGTATGAAGCCATGCGTCCGTACCTGGGCTGGCTGCACATTAAAGACTATCAAGTCGATCCCGGCCTGCCGTGGACGGGTGTTGTGGAAGAGGAACGTCTCCGCAATTTCGTGCCCGCCCACCTGGGTGACTCGGGACACGAACGCATCCTGCGCGACCTGCGACAACATCTGCCCGAATTGAATGCCAGCATGCAGAAACTCGGGGCGCCCGGCGTCTTCCTGGAACTGGAACCGCACATGAAGGGGGGCGGCCAGTTTGGTGGCTTCAGTGGCCCTGACGGCCTGGGTGTGGCCTGCCGCAGTCTCTGTTCGCTGTTGGACTATGTGCAGATCGACTACGAATTGCGAACATTCGAACACATTCGCCAGGCCCGCGGGTTTTAATCCATCACAAAACGCCAACGCCTCAAGAAATCGTGAGCCCATGAATCTACAAGGTCTGTTGGAATTGATTCGTTGCCCCCGGTCGAAGGCCCCCCTGGTCCACGACGGCGACTGGCTGGTGAGTTCAGATCCGGTGTGCCGGTTGAAATATGAAATCAAGCAGGACATCCCCGTGTTGATCCCCGAAGAAGCGGTCGAAATGAGTGCCGAGGAGTGGGGCAGCCTCATGAAAAAACACGGCCGAGATCGAGTGACGGGGAAGATTGCGGGTTAGAAGCCTGTTGAAAAAGGTGTCTGGAACTCTCTGAACGTCGAAAAAAGCTCGATTCCGTGTGGTTGACAAAGCTCCAGACACCTTTTTCAACAGGCTGAGAGGCGCCCGTGGCAGACGCTGCCAGCGTCTGTTCGTCAGTCTCAACACCAACACAAACTACATGAATTCGGTGAGCCGGGTGCCGTGAGACCCCGCACCACGTGTTCGTGGCCGACGCTGCTAGCGTCGGCGTATTTCCGACGCTAGCAGCGTCGGCCACGGAGTCCGGCGCCTCACGGCAACCGGCTCACCAGTTCAATGTCTTATCGACACACCCCAAGGATTCCGACATGACTCTCCATCGTTCCATGGCTTGCTGGTCGGTTTGCCTGTGTCTCATCGGTGCTGGGCTCGGTTCGTATGCGCTGGCAGAAGACAAGAAGGCCGACCCCCAAGCGGCAGCCGCGAAGAAAGAAACCGCCAAGCCAGACAAGCCCCGCTACGAACTCCGTAAACAGCACGATCCGAATGGCATCGGCAAGTTCTACATGGGGCGCGAGATTGCGCATGTCATGGGATTTGGCGGCGTGGACTGGTTGGAACGCTCCAATCGTGAAGAAGAAGAGGCTCCCTCCAAGCTCGTCGAAGCTTTGAAACTCCAACCCGGCCAGGTCGTGGCCGACATCGGTGCCGGCAGTGGAATTCTCAGCATCATGATGGCGAAGCAAGTCGGCGAGACTGGAAAAGTCCTCGCCGTCGATGTGCAGCAGGAGATGCTCGATCTGCTCGATAAGAAGTTGGCCAAGCAGGGAATCACGAACGTCGAGGGCCGACTCGGCACGGAAAAGACGCCCCGGCTCGAACCAGAATCGATCGACCTGGCGATCATGGTCGACGTCTATCACGAATTTGCATTTCCCTACGAGATGATGGTGGAAATCTCCAAATCATTGAAAACGGGCGGCCGAGTGGTCTTCGTGGAATACCGCAAGGAAGATCCGCAAGTGCCGATCAAGCTGGTCCACAAGATGACCCAGGTCCAAGTCAAAAAAGAGATCAACCAGCCCGAGTTTCAATTGAAGTGGAAAGAGACCATCGGCACGCTGCCGCGACAACATGTGATCATCTTTGAGAAGCAAGCTGAAGCGGCAGTCAAGCCGTAACACGCCACGAAGGCGTACTTGATGAATACAAGCCCGAAGCGCAAGTTTTGAAGTTGCGCTCTGGACGAAATCGGGGAAGGGTTGATTCCTATGACTGATCATCTTGAGGGATTGAGAATACATTATGGGAACACTGATCTACGCTAATCTACGCTAATCAAGCAAGAAAGTGTGACGCCCCACGATTGGTCTTTTTCTGGATAAGCGTAGATTAGTGTAGATCAGTGTTCCCCAAAAAAGTCCTTCATCTGCATTCCCGTGCGAAATGCGTAACCTCAAAAAGCGCAAGGTCACTTCGTGACCGGTCGTTAAGGTCAAAACTCGATTTTGAGCGTTCCCAAATCGGTCTTGCCGCAGCGATCAACTGCGGATAAAGTCCCGCCTCTCCTTTCCACATCTCAAGCTTGCCAAGCTCCGGTTCCCGGAAGCCTGCCTGCCTACGTCCGCCTCTGATCTGTCGCTACCAACTCCCGCTACTTCCTTCGTTCCAATCCTGACTGGTTCGCTGGTGCATCCCTTTCACCCGTGAGTGTATTTCATGGACAGACACTTTTTGCGTCCCGGTGCGACCTGCGGCCTCGTCGCAGTCGTCTTGACCATGTGTGGGTGTTCGTTCTTCCCAGAAGCCCTGCAGCCGCAGAACCTCCAAAAGTGGAACCGGGGCCCAGGTCCGTCGACCGATCCCTTTTTCTCGGTTCCGGCAGATCGTCTGGCACCCCCCTTGGAATCGTATGATGACACCAACGACGATCAGGAACAGGTTGACTAACGATCGCGCTCACGTGTCTCACCACAAAGTGAGCTATTGAACGACAGTCATCAAGTGCCGGAAATTCTTATTCCGTCCGGAAATCAACTCGCGTAAGATGCGGACGTGCGGGGGCCATCGCGGCCCAGTTCGTTGTCACTCTTGAGGGGCTCGCAGATGGCGACACGTCTTCATCCATTGGGTGTGATGCTCGGTCTTGGCCTGACCATCGGCATCGGGACGCTGTCTTGGACGGCCCCGTCGGAAGCCCAGGCCAAACGGTTGGTCGACAAGCGGCAAGAGGAGAAATACGCCGTGGAACGCAACGCGATGGTCGACAAGTACATTGCCCCGGAAGGCATCACCAACGAGGCCGTCCTGAAGGCTGCGCGAACCGTGCCCCGGCATCTGTTCGTCACTCCCCAGTTCCGCGCGAAGGCGTATATCGATCAAGCCTTGCCCATCGGCCATAAGCAGACGATCTCGCCCCCGTTTATCGTCTCGTACATGACCCAGGTCATTGATCCGCAACCGGAAGACAAGGTCCTGGAGATTGGCACCGGCAGCGGCTATCAGGCGGCGATCCTGGGGCAGATCGTCAAGCAAGTCTTCTCGATCGAGATTGTCGAACCGCTCGGCAAACTGGCTGCAGAACGCTTGAAGGACCTCCAATACACCAATATCCAGACCCGGATCGGAGACGGCTACAAAGGCTGGCCCGAGGAAGCTCCCTTCGACAAGATCATCGTGACGTGCTCACCGGAAAAAGTCCCGCAACCGCTTGTCGAACAACTCAAGGAAGGGGGCAAGATGATTGTCCCCCTGGGCGAACGCTATCAGCAGGTGTTTTATCTGTTCGAAAAACAGCAGGGCAAGCTGGTTCAGACGAAGCTGCTGCCGACGTTATTCGTCCCCATGACCGGTCAATCGGAAGACATGCGGAAGGTCAAGCCCGATCCGTTGAACCCGCGTATTCGCAACGGCAGTTTCGAAGCCCTGATTCCCGAAGCGGCGACGCCGGAAAGCTGGCACTATCAGCGACAGTTGACGCTGATGGAAGGTGAGGCCCCCGACGGCAAGCATTTCGTCACGTTTGAAAACGCCGAGCCGGGCCGGTTCGCTCAATGCCTGCAGGCAATGGCCATGGACGGTCGGAAAATTGCGGCCGTGAATGTTTCCGTAATGGTGATGGGGAAGCAATTGCGACAAGGCAACAGCGCCGACGAACAGTCCGCACTGGTCATCAACTTCTTCGACACCGATCGTAAACCCATCGGCATCGTGCATCTGGGCCCCTGGCAAGGGTCTTTCGACTGGCAAGAAGTCACCAAGGAACTTCAGGTCCCACCCGCAACTCGCGAAGCTATCATGCACGTGGGACTCAATGGAGGCCTGGGCAGCCTGAGCGTCGACAACATCCGCCTGAGTGCGTCGCAACGAAGAAATTGAATATTGGTCCTTTGTCCTTTGTCCTTTGTCATTGGTCCTTGGAGTTGGTCCTTGGAGTTGCGACTCGTTTCCTAACTCAATTGCGGGGCGTTTCTTTGAATGATCAAAGGAAGGCCCCATTGGTCAATCTGGTACTCGCAACCAATGACCAATGACCAATGACCAATGACCAATGACCAATGACCAATGACCAATGACCAATGACCAATGACCAAGGACCAATGACCAATGACCAATGACCAATTACCAATGACCAAGGACCAATGACCAAGGACCAAGGACCAAGGACCAAGGACCAAAAACACAAAACCCGAAAGCGCAACGCTCTCGGGTTTCGATTTGCTTGGATCTGAAAACTCTGGCCGGAAACGGACTAACCTGCTGCGGGAGTCGCATTTTCCTTGGCAGCTTTCGCCTTGTTGGCGTGCAGGGCCAGACGCGACTTCATGCGAGCGGCGGCGTTCTTGTGGATCATGTGCTTCGCGGCAGCCTGGTCGAACCGACGGCTGGCCAGCTTGTAAAGAGCATCCACGGTGGCCGTATCACCAGCCGCCACGGCGGCCCGGAACTTCTTCACCAGAGTACGCAAGGCGCTCGTTTGAGAGCGGTTACGCGAACGTCGCTTGACGTCCTTACGCATATTCTTACGAGCTGAACTTGTATTGGGCATTGTGTCTCAAATTCCGTCAACGAAACAAATCAACTGACCGACCAAACCGGCGCCGCGTTCTTCGGCAACCGTTCCCTGACTTCGCATATATCGGATGAAATCACTGTACCAGTCCATCCAGCGAAGAACCGGAAATTGTAATTTCTTTTACGAGAGTTTACCAGTCAAAGGTGATACATTTCAAAAGTTGCCAAATGCGCCCCTGGCGATAATTCTTGCAAGGTATCGCATCCCGTATGTTCCCAGGATTGGGAATGGGACACATGGGACTTATAGGACGGATGGGACTTATGAAATTGCAAACAGGAACAGGACGTAACGTATTATCCTGCAATGCTTAAAATCAGCTATAGCCGGTTTTCTGAAATCACCTCTTCATAGATTTTCGCGTACGCCGCAATCATTTGCGGCACACTGAATTCGGTTGCCATCCGGTGTCTACCGGCAGCTCCCAGTCGCTCGGCCATATCGGGCCGCTCGAATAATGAAAGTGCCGCCCGGGCATACGCTGCACGGTCGCCGACGGGAATCAAGTATCCCGTCTGACCTTCCACCACCAACTCGCGGTTCGCGGGAATATCGCTGGCCAGGACTGGCAATCCGACCGCCATCGCTTCCATCACGCTGTTCGACATCCCCTCGAAGTCGCTCGCCAGGCAAAACGCGTCCATGAGGGGCAGGATTGCGGGAATATCCTGTCGATGTCCCAGGAACAGGACCCTGGATTCGATATCCAAATCCCGCGCAAACCGTTCCAGCCACTCACGTTCCGGACCGTCTCCGACCAGCACGAGGTAGGTGTCGTCCCGCACATTTTCGAGCAACACCATCATCCAAATCAGGTCAATGACTCGTTTCTGCCGAGCCAGCCGCCCGACATATCCTAGAACTTTCGCCTCGGACGGCAGCCCACACAGTTCGGCGCGGCGCCGATCACGCTCTGTGGTGATGAGCGTGTTGGCAGGCGTGGGTAATTCGATCCCGTTGGGTACGACGCGGATCCGTTCCGCGGGGAATTGCTGCTGGCGATAGAACTCCGCGACGCTCTGCGAGTTCCCGACCAATCTCGCCGTCCGTGCAATCTGCCAGCGATCCAGAGTCAGTTGCCAGCCACTTTTCCAAGTGTCGACGCAGCGTTCCGACACAATCACCGGAGGTCGGCGACGCCCGCCCGCGACCATCCTCCCGTAGGAGTTGGCCGCGAACAACCACGTGTGAATGACGTCAGGCTTCCAGCGCTTGATGAGTCGCGACAACTTCCACAGACAGAACGGATCAAACTTCCAGCGTTTTCCCAACACAGTCAGGGGGATCTCGTGTCGTTCCAGATCCTCGGCATAGGGTCCCCCGCGGGTTAGCGCCACGACTTGCACGTCAAATTGATCGCGTGGCAGCCCGGTCGCCAAGAGTGTGAATTGCTTCTCTGCGCCGGACCGATCCAAGGTCGGAATCACAAGCAGGATACGGGCAGGAGGCACTGATAGGGTCCACGAGGAGTTGAATATCCCAATTCCACGGGTCATTCTGGACATTCCCTCGCCATTTGCAATGATGCATGCCAGTACAATCTCAGGAGTGTCTCTGGATGAATTATTACGCCCACGGCTGCCGATTTGTGGATCGGCCCTATTTTCTGATCGGCACGGCCATCCCGGACATGATCCGCGTGTCAGACAAGGGAGTCCGCATTCACAGCAAACGAGTCGTCCCATTCAATGACGGTGGCGACTCGCCGCGATCGCAGATTGCTGCGGGAATTCTGCAGCACCTGGCGGACGACGACACCTTTCACGGCACGGCTGCGTTCATCCAGGTCTCGGCCCAACTCTCGACGATGTTCAAACGAGCCTTGCCCGTCGATGACGGCTTGCGGCCCAGTTTTCTCGGTCACATCACGACGGAGTTGATTCTCGATTCGATTCTGATTTCCGCGAATTCGACGGGACTGGACGCCTACTATGAGGCGTGGCTCCGAGTGGACCCCGCCGTGGTACTCGACAGCGTGAATCAGATGACCCGCGACCCGGCCGTGCGGCTGGCCGAGATGATTCCCTTATTCCACCGCGAGCAATTCCTGCGAGATTACGCCGAACCGGTCGGATTGCTGCATCGTTTGAATCAAGTACTGCGACGTGTCACGCTGCCGCCGCTGCCCGCCGAAGCCAAGCAAGTCCTGGCAAGCGCCTGGCCCATCGTGGAACAGTGGGCGGAACAACTGCTGCCCTACAAGTGGCCGGCGATCGCGTAGAACCACCAATCCAATATGTCCCATCCGTCCCATTGGTCCCATAAGTCCCATTCAGAATTTATGGGACGGATGGGACACATGAGACACATGGGACCAATGGGAGGTGACCCCGCTTTTCCAACTTTTAGACATTAGTCATTAGACATTCGGATTTTCCCCATCATCCCGATTGCGTTGCAGACCGCGCGCAAGTCAGTACCATGATGGACTGATCCGCTCACCAATCCTGACTGGCTAGCAGCCGTCGCACAACTCACGGAGAAAGCACCCCATGAAGTACGGCATGAATCTGCTGTTGTGGACGACCGATGTCACCGACGCTCACGGTCCCATTCTGGAAATGCTGGCCAAGCAGGGCTATGACGGCGTGGAAGTCCCCGTCTTCGACCTGGATGCCGGCAAGTTTAAGGCCCTCGGCCAGCGACTCCAGAACTTGGGATTGCAACGCACAGCCGTCACGGTCTGCACGGCAGAAGCCAACCCGATTGGCGACACCCCTGCGATTCGTCAGGCGGGCCTCGATCACATCAAGAAGGCCGTCGACATGTGCCAGGCAATGGGCGCGACGCACCTGTGTGGCCCGTTCCATTCGGCTCTGGGAGTCTTCAGCGGGCAGGGCCCGACGGCCGATGAATGGTCGCGCGGCAAGGAGATCCTCGCCAAGGCCGCCGACCATGCCAAGCAGGCCAATGTCACGCTGGTCCTCGAATATCTCAACCGCTTCGAGACCTACTTCCTGACCTCGGCCGCCGATGCGACCCGATTCATTCAGGAAGTCAATCATCCCTTCCTGCGGACGATGTACGACACGTTCCACGCGAACATTGAAGAAAAGGATCTGGCCCAGGCCATTCGGACGATCACGCCGGTCATGGCTCACGTCCATATTTCCGAGAATGACCGATCGACGCCGGGTGAAGGTCACGTGGACTGGGCGACGACGTTCAAAACGCTGAAGGAAGTCAAGTACGACGGCTGGATGGTCGTCGAAGCATTCGGTCTGGCACTGCCCGCCTTAGCCGCCGCAACCAAGATCTGGCGCAAGATGTTTACCACGGAAGAAGTCCTGGCCGCGAATGCGCTCAAGTTCATGAAGCAGAACGTAGAAGGTTGACCGTAGGTCCAGCCTCTTCGTAGGCGAGCGTTGGGTGTAAGCCCAATGGTTGTTAGCGACTCACAATCTAAATTTGAGTCGACATCAACTGTTATGGTGCACGAACGGTTTTTATCACGGTTGAATGAAGCTTCAACCCGTGTAAAAACCATTCGGGTTTACGCCGGACGCTCGCCTGAATCAGTTGACTAAAAAATGCCCAGTTGATCGCGCGCTTCATCGGTCATCCGGTCAGGAGTCCACGGCGGGCTCATTACGAGCTTGATCGTCGCCTCTTTGACACCCGGGATCGCTTCCAGGGCCGCTTTGGCCTGCGAAATGATCTGCGGACCGGCAGGGCAGGCGGGGCTGGTCAACGTCATGTCAACGAGTACTTTGTGTTCGTCTTCCTGAATGCCATACACCAAGCCCAAGTCGACGATGTTGACGAACAACTCAGGATCGACGACCTGCTTGAGCGCATTCAACATCGTCAGTTCGTCGGGAGCCGCCGGCAACGCGGCGTCAGCGGCGGCCGTGTCGGATGCAGGGGACGGAGCATCCACCGGAGCAATGGGTGCGGGAGCTTCAGTCGCCACGGGAGTCGTCTCGTCACTCATAATTCTGGTCCTACAAAAATCTGGCCATCTTCCACCTTCACCGCAAATCGCGGAATCGGTGAGGTGGCAGGCATGCACAAGGCTTTGCCGGTAATGACATCGAATCGCGCACCATGGCGCGGGCAAGTGATCTCACAACCATTGACCGGACCGTCCGTCAACGGTTGCCCGTCATGCGTGCAGACGTCTTCGATCGCATAGTACTTGTCCGCCACGCGCAGCACGAGGATCGCTCGGTCATCGACGAATGCCAGCAATCGTCCGGCGGCAGGGAATTCGGAAACGGCAGCCACTTTTTGAAAATCGGACATTGCACCACTTGATCGTCGTTGTTCGCTCGGCGAACAAAACGTGTTCGCGAGTTGGAATATGATTCTCGCCTTGAATGTTATTTGGCCCGATTACTGCGGGTGCGTTCTGATCGCGGAGCGATCAACGACTTTCACTCCGAACGGCCGAGTCCGAGTTTTCGCTCGACGGCGTGACTGAGTACGTCCCGCACGACTTCCACGGGAATTCGGTCATAGACGCGATGGAAGAAGCCTTCCACGATCATGTTCATCGCTTCGGATTCTTTGATGCCCCGCGACATGCAGTAGAAGACCTGTTCGGCATCCACTTGCCCTGCGGTGGCACCATGCGTGCAACGCACGTCGTCCGCTTCAATTTCCAATCCGGGAATGGCATCGACTCGGGCAGTGTGACTGAGCATCAGGCTGTCGTTGCGCTGATAGCCATCGGTCTTTTGCGCTTCTTTATCGACACGGATCATGCCACGCCAGATCACGCGGGCTCGATCTCGCAAGACGTCTTTATAGAGCAAATCGCTGCGAGTGTTCTCGGCATGGTGTGTTTGCTGCGTGTAGTAGGACAAGACCTGCTTGCCGGTCGCAAACGTCACACCATTCACCTCACCGCTGGCCCCACGGCCATCCAGATGCACGTCCTGGTGGATGTGCGACAACCGCGACCCGATCCCGCCGACCGTCCACTGCAGTGTGCCATTCGCAGCGACTCGGCCACATTGGTGAGCGATATGCCACGTCTGCTCGTTCCAGTTCTGCAACTGCACGAACCGCAGATGAGCATCCTTCCCGACCAGCAATTCGATCGCCCCGACATGCAGGCCAGGAATATCGGCGGTCAGCGAACACGTTTCTTCGAGCAAGGTCGCCGAGGCCCCGTCTTCCAGCACGACCAGCGTATGTCCGAAGTCCGCGGCACCCGCTTGAGCGAGCCCCATCAGACTGTAGAGAGGTTCTGAGATCGATACGCGACGCGGAACATACAGGACCGTGCCACCCGTCCAAAACGCCGCATGCCAGGCAGAAAACCGATCGCGATCGGTCTTCACCGCGCGGGTCATCAAGTGCGGTTCGATCACGTCCCGATGCTCACGCACCAGATCGGCCAGATCACCGAACAACACACCTTGCTGGGCGAGCTTCTCATCCAACTGAGACGACTTGCACGAGCCATCCACCTGCACGACTGAGCCGCCGAACGTCGCCTTGTCTTCCATGAGCGTCGAAAAGCCGGTGCTCAATGTGGCCTTCGAGCGAATGCCAAACTGTTGCGGCTGCATCGCCCGCAATTGGACTCGCTTCCATTCTTCGGGATCGAGTTCGTCAGATAGCTTGGCCTGATAGACTTCAAAAGCGATCCGGCGCTGATCAGAAACCCAACCCGGTTCGTTACGCATCTCCAGAAACGCTTCAAACGCCGCGCGATCGAAGCCCAGACCCGTGGAGTTTGATGAAACAGCAGATGATGCGGTCGATGTCATGAAGATGATCTAAATGTTCTGAATTCTTAAACCAATACCGCCGAATCAATTGATTAAGCAGTGAGGATATTATCGATACTATCTGACCATGAGAATTGGCTCATCGGGATGAGCAGGGTTTGCCACAAGCTTCCTATTCGTGCAATCCACGAACCAGTCCATCTTTCCCAACACGGTCAGCCCGATCACGACTTTTTTCCCGGTTACGAGCGCCTCTTCCAGTGTCGTTCGCCCGTTAATCTCAAACTGCAACGGCCCAACAACATTGACGACTTCACTTCGTCCGTCGGTACACTGGGCTCTTCGCTGGCCCAAGACCTGCGCCCCCAGGATGTCAGCGACATGCTGAGGAACAACGCTGTAGACCGCGCCTGTGTCGACGATCGCATCCCCTGCGTAGGTACGAACGATTTCCGTCGCTGGCAGTCGTCTTGTCGAAGCATTGATCTGATCGACAATGTTCGTCAACAAAACCGGTATGCGAATTTCACCCATCGTCAGCTCCTGGACGATTCGTGATGACCTCCGCGACGGACGTCCCACGATCGGTACTGGTCCCGTGGCAGACGCTGCTAGCGTCTGCGATTCCGACGCTGGCAGCGTCGGCCACGGGTCGCACACGCCGGCTTACCCGACGCTGCCTTCCATCTGCAATTCAATCAAGCGGTTCATTTCCACCGCGTATTCCATCGGCAGTTCTTTCACCAACGGTTCGATGAAGCCGGTGACGATCATGGCCGAAGCTTCCGCCTCGCTCAGCCCGCGGCTCATCAGATAGAACAGTTGCTCTTCGCCGATTTTGGAGACGCTCGCTTCGTGTTCGATCGTGACGTTGTTTTCTTCGGATTCGATGTACGGATACGTATCGCTGCGGCTGATGGGATCGAGAATCAACGCGTCGCACACGACGTTCGACTTGCTGTTTTCGGAACCCTTGTTGAACTTCACCAAGCCCCGATAGCTGGCCCGGCCGCCCGATTTGGAGATACTCTTCGAGATGACACGGCTACGCGTATTCGGAGCACAATGTACCATCTTGGAACCGGCATCCTGATGCTGGCCCTTGCCGGCAAACGCAATCGACAGGGTCTCACCACGCGCCCCCGGTTCCATCAGATAGATGGCCGGATACTTCATCGTCAGCCGCGAACCCAGGTTGCCGTCCACCCATTCCATCAACGAATCGCCGTACGCCATGGCCCGCTTCGTAACCAGGTTGTAGACGTTATTTGACCAGTTCTGGATCGTCGTATACCGACAGCGGGCCTTCTTCTTGACGATGATTTCGACGACGGCCGAATGCAGGCTTTCCGAACTGTAAGTCGGGGCCGTACAGCCTTCGACGTAATGGACCGAGGCCCCTTCATCGACGATGATCAATGTTCGCTCGAACTGACCCATGTTCTCGGAATTGATCCGGAAGTAAGCCTGCAGCGGGAACTCGATCTGCACGCCCGGCGGGACATAAATAAATGAACCACCTGACCAGACGGCCGAATTCAGTGCGGCGAACTTATTGTCGGCGGAGGGGATGACCGTCGCGAAGTATTCGCGGAATAGATCGGGATGATCCTTCATGGCCGAATCGGTGTCGGTGAAGATCACGCCCTTGTTGGCGAGGTCTTCCTGCAGGCTGCCGTAGACCACTTCGGATTCGTATTGGGCCTTCACGCCGGCCAGATACTTCTTTTCGGCTTCTGGGATACCCAACCGGTCGTATGTCTTGCGGATATCCTCGGGAACATCGTCCCAGCTCTTTTCCTGACCCTGGGCCGCCTTCACGTAGTAATAGATGTCCTGGAAGTCCAGGTGAGTCAGGTCGCCACCCCAATTGGGCATCGGCTTCTCGAAGAAAACTTCCAGCGCACTGAGACGGAATTCCCGCATCCACGCCGGTTCGTTCTTCATCTCGGAGATTTGGGAGACGATCGCCTTGTCCAAGCCCTTGCGGCTGTGAAAGACATAGTTTTCCGTCGAATCGCGGAAGCCATATTGGTATTCGCCAACACCAACTTCGTCGGCGGATGTCTTAAGATCTGTGGCCATGATTGGGGTACGCCAAAATAGGATCTACGCTGAACTCGGGACCGACTCAAGTCGGGGGAGTTCGTGTAGTGGGGGCTCAGTAATTCTTAATGTAGGATGGGCACTCTTGCCCGTCTTTTTCTTGTGCGACTTGTATCACGCACACCTCAATATTAACGCGAAACCAACGCGAATAAGACGGCCATGCGTGGCCATCTTACTAGACCTTGGCCACTTCCGTTTCTTCTGCCGCAATCTGCGGATGTCGTTCGCGAATGCCCGCATAGCCCAGGTCGTGCAGTTCCTTCGCCAACGCGGCATCGCCTGTTTCCACAATTCGGCCCGATAACATCACGTGTACCTGATGCGGATGATTGAACTCCAGCAGCCGCTCGTGGTGCGTGATAATCAATACGCCCATGTTGGGTCCAGAAAGCTTGGCCACACCTTCACTGACCACTTTGACGGCATCGCTGTCGAGGCCGCTGTCGGTTTCATCAAGAATTGCGAACTTGGGCTTCAGCATGGCCAGTTGCAGGATTTCCATCCGCTTCTTTTCGCCACCAGAGAAGCCATCATTGAGATATCGCCGAGCAAACTCGGTATCCATGCCGAGCTCTTCCATCCGACTGCGAAGTTCCTTGCGGAAATCCTTCATGGGAACCAGGCCTTCGCCTTCCTTGCGGTCTGGATTCCGGACGTTGGTCACCGCATGCCGCAGGAAATCGGCCACCTTTACACCCGGAATGGTTACCGGATACTGGAAGGCCAGGAAGATCCCCAATCGAGCGCGTTCGCTCGGATCAAGATCATTCAACTTGGCCCCGTCGATCTCGATCGAACCGCCGGTAATCTCATACTTCGGATGCCCGGCCAAGGCATAAGCCAGCGTGCTCTTACCGGAACCGTTCGGGCCCATCAGTGCATGCACTTCACCTTGACGCAGTTCGAGATTGACCCCTTTCAAAATGGGCTTTTCATCGACCGCGACGTGCAAATCTTCAATCTTCAGCAAACTCGCCATGAAATTCTCGAATTCTCAACAGCCAAACACACCGACGCTGGCAGCGTCGGCCACGTGGCGGACGCTGCTAGCGTCCGCGAATCTTTCAACAATTCTTTAACAGTCAATTACACATGCAACATTTCACCCACACCAGCACAACCACTGTGATGGGGAACCGGCAAGACATCCACCGCTCCGCGAACGATCCGCTTTGCCTTGATTTTGTCCTGGATGCGCATCAGACCTTCCAGCAGTGCTTCGGGGCGAGGAGGACAACCGGGAACATAGACGTCCACCGGAACCACCAGATCGACACCCTTCACAACATGGTAGCCATACTTGAAGTAGGGGCCGCCACCGACGGTGCAGGCACCCATCGCAATGACGTACTTCGGGTCAGGCATTTGTTCGTACAAGCGTCGCACGCGGCTGGCCATCTTGTAGGTGACCGTACCGGCGACAATCATCAGATCTGCCTGTCGCGGAGTGGCTCGAAACGCACCCGCTCCAAAGCGATCCAAGTCATACCGGCTGGCACCGGCCGCCATCATCTCAATGGCACAACAGGCCAGACCGAATGTCATCGGCCAGATACTCGACTGACGGGCCCAATTCATGGCCTGTTCGAGCGAAGTTGTGATGACATTCTCTTCAAAACGGCCTTCAATCCAAGTCATGATCTTCCTCTAACCTAAGAGCAGAACAGTTCAGTCTGCCCACTGTAGCAGCCGCCTCTGGACGGATTCAACCGTGCTCGGGAATCAGGCCAGATCCAACTGAATGCAAATATAGTCCGCTTCATCCAATTTCGAACTCACAACACGTATGCTCGTCCTGGCAGCACTTCTTCAGTTTGACAGGCACCCCGAGCACCCGCTCGAAGACATCCTGTTCCAATTCGCAGATGTCACGGTCCGTTTCAGCCAGTTCGTGGAACGGACAGTTATTCTCGCGCAAAATCGGCAAACCGGCACCTTGTTCGACCTCGACACTATAGCCACGGTCCGACAATTCTGACTTGAGGTGTGTCAGGCGATCCCACACCGACGGGATTTTCTCGACGCTGCCAAATCGGGCGACCAAGGCATCCCGCACCCGATGTCGCAGCAACTGACGCACTTCGGGGTCATTGATCGAGCGAATCTCGCGCCAGAGGATCATGGCGAGGTCGCTGTAATTGTCACCCAGTTGCCGCATCCCCTTATCAGTGATGCGATAACGATGATGCGGACGCCCTCGTCCAGCCCGTTCCAGATCACGTGCGACATACCCCAAATCTTGCAGCCGGGTCAGCCGCTGGCGCACCGCAGTGGCCGTGACGCCGACAGCATCCCCGATTTCCTGAATTGTGCCGGCACCGAGGCGCTGCAACTGCTCCAGGAATTGGCGTTCCGAGTGATCCAGCTCAGTTTTCATGGGCCGAGCGATCCGATATAACGATTTTGCGAGTGACCATGACTCCCTGATTCTACGCACTTATCGCACTTTTGACAACCAAATGTGTCAAAATTGTCGCGAGGATCACCCTGAGCTGGCTCGTGTGAACACAACGGTTTACTGGAAAGCATGTTACGTATCATGGCGACCCCACGATCCTTACGCGGCGATGCCGAAGCTCTGACCATTGAATGGGACGACGGAGTAACCCATCGTTTGACGTGGCGTCAACTGCGCGAGGCTTGTCCGTGTGCGACCTGCAAAGTGAAACGCGAAGAGCCGCCACCGTTATTCCAAGTGCTCAAGCCCGAAGAGACGCAACCGTTGCGGTGCAGCAAAATGCAGGCACTCGGCAACTACGCCTACCACATCGACTTCAGCGACGGTCACAATACGGGCATCTATTCGCTCGAATTCCTGCGAAGATTGGGCGAGGCGTCGGTGGCTTAACTACTTCGCCGGGTTCATCGGGAAGCAGGGGCTTTCCGTGACGGCAAATGGCGACAGGCTGCGAATCCCG
>CAMAVF010000011.1 GCA_945861445.1 Planctomicrobium piriforme
CATTTGATGACGATTGTGAAGTCGTTCCAGACCGGAAATGCCTCGCACAACATTCGTCCGATTGTCGGGCCGGAGTCGCAAGGCGCGAACATCGGGGCGCTCTATTCCCGCGTCGTCGGATCCACTCATCCCAAGACCGCGACGCCGACGAATGTCGTCCTGCTGCCGCAATCGGTCTGTGCGGATGTCGTCCCGGGCCAAGGCCGGGGTGACTTGCTGGCAACCGGGTCGCTGGGTGTGGGCAATGCCCCGTTTGTTCCGGGTGGGTCGGGACAATTGCTGAAGAATCTGCGGCTCAATCTGCCTGCGGAGCGTTTTCAAAACCGACAGGAACTCCGGCTCCAACTGGATCAGTTGGGCAAGCAGTTCGAGACGGAATCGCAGTTCGAGAGTCTCGACCGCAATCAGCAACAGGCGTGCGAAGTCTTGTTGAGTGGCTCAGTCGCGGATGCTCTCGATCTGTCGAAAGAGGACCCGCGCGTGATCCAGCGGTATGACACCAGCCGGTTCGCAGTCGCGGACGCCTGGCAGACGGCGAACCGGGGTCGGCTGGGTTACTACAAGGGGCATGCAAAGTCGCTCGGCAAGTCGATGTTGCTGGCACGGCGGCTGTGTCAGGCCGGCTGCGGTTTCGTGACGGTCCATTGCGGGTATGAAGGCGTTTGGGACATGCACGCTGACCAAAGCAATCTCAATATCAAGGATGGGATGCAAGCGGTCGGACAGCCGTTTGATCATGCCGTGTCAGCCTTTATCGAAGACGTCGAAGAGCGTGGGCTGGCCGATCAGATCTTGTTGATTGTCGGCGGAGAAATGGGCCGCACACCGCGCATCAACCGCACTGGCGGTCGCGATCACTGGGCCAAGTTGTCGCCCCTGATGCTGTACGGCGGCGGTCTCGCGGGGGGCCGGATCATTGGCCAATCGAGCCGCGACGGTGGCGAACCCCTCGACGGACGACTGGGGATCGAGAATCTGATCTCCACGATCCTGCACGTGACTCTCGATATCGGCCGGCTGCGGCTGGAACCCAGCCTAAGTGCCATTTCGAAGTTCGCCGAGGTGGCGCCGTTTCCCGGCGTGGGTTAATCCAGCGACTGCAGAAACCACCCGCTGCGACTGAGGATCGTCGGCTTCATCACCAGCTTGGCGATCGGTTCACCGGTGAGTTTCGCGACTCCCCAGGCACAGCCGAACTTCAGGATGTCGTACTCGTCGCCAGGCTTGAATTCTTTTCGCAGTAGCTCGAGGGTTTCCTTGGCCTGCATGCGGCCCAGGCTCATCGCACACGTGGCCCCGACATACACGTTATCGTACGTCCGCAGCCGTTCCGCCAGTTTCTCGACCACCTCGGCTTGCGGTTCATTCTCATGGATCTTGCCCAGGGCCCACATCGCGCGGATGCGGAGTTCATGCATCCAGACCGTATCCAGCCGGATATCAGGCGGATTCAGACGCACGGGCGGCGTGGGGAAAAACAGGTACAGCAGCGGCACGGCCTCGCGATGCCGCAGCAATCCCAATGCTTCCAGCAGATGCTCATGCTGGAGATACATGGCCGAGACTGCACCCATATCGTAGGCGGTCATCAATGGCAGCGGAATCATGCTCTTCTCGGTATCCGCTTTGACCTTTTCGAAGATCGGCGCGGCGGTGGCCGGCACCAGCAGCCGGCGCAGGGCCCAGGCGGCGGTGATGGAAACTACCGGTTTCGGATGGTGCAGCAACTGCAGCAGGCGATCGGCGGCCGGCTCGTGATCAATGCCTCCGATCACCAATGCCGCCTGCTCCAATCCCCGCGGCGCTTCCAGTGCCAGCACCTTCGTGGCCGTTTCTCTCACGGCAGCGTTGAGAGCCTCGATCTTTGCGAGTTCAATCAATGCGGCCTGGGCCGTGCGTCTCACTTGCGGATGGGGATCATCCAGCAAGACACCCAGATGCCCGACGATCGCCACTGATTTCTGTCCCAGAAAGATCTGGACCGCGAGGAGCCGCACATTCGCGTCCGGATTGACGAGGATCTGGCCGTTGATTGGCTCGACCAGCAGCGGATTCAGTTCGAGGAGCCGTCGCAGGGCGATCGCATTCACCGCCGGTTCGGGGTCAACTGCCAACCGCATCAGCAGCTGTTCGGCGGGGCCTCCCTGATGCCGCGCGATCAGCCCTGCGGCGACCAGATGATCAACTTGATTTGCCATCGGATCACCTGCCGCCAACTGCCGGGCATCCGCTTCCTGGCCTTCCGGTTTGAGCCGTCCCAGAACGCTTGCCGCGGCCATGCGGACGTCTGGCCCCAGCTTCTTGTCGAGCGCCAATTCCCGCAATCGAGGCAACGCCGCTTTGACCTCGGCGAGCCCCACGCATTGGATGGCCAGCAGCAGGGGCCGCGATTTGGCAGTCGTGTCACTCAAGCGTTTCAGCCACACGGCATTCATCGGGCCATGCTTCCAGCGGGCCAGAGCCGGTTCGATCAATTGCGCCAGGTCCCAGCCATCGGCGAGAGCATGCTTCATCAAGACATCGGCCGACTGGCGGGCCTCCAGCGCGATCAAGGCGCGAGCGGCCGCGAGCTTCACAATTGGATTCGCCTTGGGCGCTTCCAACTCGGCAATCAGCCGGGGTGCCGTGTCCTGCAGATCGGGCATTCCGGCCTGTGTGGCAAGTGCGATGGTATCGGCCGCCAGCCGCTTGTTGTCGACCTCAGGCCGCGCGAGAGCTTCCAGCCACAATGTTTTCAATCGCGGCGGGAAACCGGGCACAGTCGGGCTGGTCGCGAATCCCGGGTCGGTCGGATAGACGGTGTCAGCTTCGATGGCATGCAACGGGGCCGAAAGTCCAAACACCAACAGGACCACTGCCAACGTGACGATCAGCAACCGCCGGGACTGAATGACACATCTCTGGTTCATAATCTGCTCTCAGTCATTGCGGTCTCGTCAGCCTCCACGTCTGCGCACATAACACCCCCAGGCACGCCACCGAGGCCCCGCCGATCAGCCACCAACTGGCGGGCACGATGTGATATTGGGAAAACCCCGGTGCGTCCATGACTGTAAGGGCTGCGGCCAGCGGGTCCAGCATCAACATGGTTTCGACCGTGCCGTGACCAAATGTCGTATCGCGCCCCATCCAGAACATCAGCGGGCCGCTGCAGATGATCAGCAACAGGGTATACGCCGTTACAGTCGCCTGGGCCGTTCGTTGGAAGAGACTGCTCACTGCAGCGCTTAACATCAGGGCAAACACCGCAGTCAGCCCCAGGCTGAACAGCACGTACGAGATCTGCTGCGACAACGACGGCTTGATGTAGATCATGACCACATAGCCCGGCAGTGTGGCGACCAGGATCAGTGCCAGCGTCCAGACAACGCTCAACAGTTTGCCAATTACGATCTGCCACGTCGACAAGGGGGTCATCTGGAGCAGCGTCCAGCCGCCACTTTCACGCTCGCCGCTGATCAGACCGGCTGCCAGGCTGGGGGTAATCAACACAATCAGGCTGACCTGCAGAATCACCATGATCCCGCCGATTGTCTCGACGCCCCAGTCCAGCGTCCCGGCAGTCGAGGTATAAGTCAGCCCTAGCGACGCAACCGCACATACGGCCACTAAACGCAACATCCATTGCGAACTGCCAAATCGACGGCAGCGAAATTCTTTGACCATCACCGGATTCGTGAACCGTCCGATGGAACTCTTGCGGCGTTGTGGATCGACCAGAAAGATCAGGCGGCGAATCAATCTTTGGCTAAGACTGCGATCGTCCGTGATGATGCCTTGTGGTCGCGGGCGATCAAACACCAGCGGTTGCAACCGAGCGATCGTGGCCAGCATGAATCCGGCCGTCGAGACGAAACCCAGGATGACGAAACGCTGCGGATTTCCCGCCACGGAAATCAAACCGCGCGAGCCGACATCGGCATGCCCCAGCAACTCCATCACCGCGGCAATCGGAGACAGCGACTGCAGCCAGATCGCCAGTGTCACGATCGGCCCCCAGTCCTTCCCCTGAAGAAACTGGTACGGCCCGAGTGTCAACACTGACAGGCCCAGCACCGCTCCGTAGGTCACGCGCAAGGCAGAATCAGATGTCGTCGCACAACTGCTCACATACAACCCCAGCGCCGTGTATTGCAGGATCAACACGGCGAGAATCCCATACAGCCCCAGGACCTGATTCCACAGCGACAACTCACCCATCGCATAGCACGCGGCCGCCGCAGGAATGCTCATGATCAGCGGCAACAGCACGAACGCCAGCACGCCCGTCAACTTGCCGAAGTAGATGGCTGACGGGCGGAGTGGCGAATTGAGTAGCAGGGCCAGCGTCCCGCGGTTCTTCTCGCGGACGATGGTCGTGGCGGGAAACGCGGGGACCAGCAGAATCAGCGTCGCCAGCAAGCCGTACCCGAACACGGCGAACACTTCATGAGCCTGGGCGCCCGACAGATCAACCCGCGCATCGGTCGGCCAGCGGAGCACCACCAGTAACGTGAACAGGCAGGCCGGCACCGCCTGCATCAGCAGCGCCTTGCGCGTGCAGAGCACGCCGAGCAGTTCACGCTGAATGATCGGATTACTCACTGGCGTGCGCCTCCCGACGATCCGGCACCGGCTAACTTTTCAGCAGGCTGCGTTTCCGTGGCCTGCGTGATCGACAAGAACGTGTCTTCCAGATCGGCCTGCAGCTCGCGGAATTGACTGATCCCGAGGTTGGCGGAGACCAAACTGGCCAGCAGCGTCGCCAGTTCCTGTTCGGATTTCTTGGTGGGGAAGCGAACGATCGATTCGGCCGCGGAAACCACCACCTGTTCCCCGGGCTCGACGAGTTTGCGAATCAACTCCTCGGCCCGGGCAACATGTTCGGCCGACGTCAGTTGCACTTCGATGGTCCGTTGCTGGCTGACCTTCCGCATGATTTCTTCGAGCGTTCCGAAGGCGCGCAGCTTGCCGTGGGTCATGATGGCGACATGGTCGCAAATGCGTGAGAGCTCGGGCAGGATGTGGCTGGTGACGATCAGTGTCTTTCCCATTTCCGACAGCCGCAGCAGGATCAGCCGCATGTCGATGCGGGCCTGTGGGTCGAGTCCATTGGCGGGCTCGTCCAGGACCAGCACGGGTGGATCGTGCAGCAGCGTCCGGGCGATGCCCACCCGTTGCTTCATGCCATGACTGAGGCCCTCGACAAAGCGGTCCTTCATGTAGGTGGAGCCGGTGATTTCCATCACCTCGTCAATCCGCTTGATGCGGGCGGAACGCGGAATTCCGAATGCGGCGCCGAAAAAATCGAGGTACTCACGGACGCGCATGTTGTCGTATGAGCCAAACGTGTCGGGCATATAGCCGACCAGCCGTTTGACCTTTTTGGAATCGCGCACGCAGTCGGCCCCGGCGATCGACGCGGTCCCGCTGGTGGGCCGGGCCTGACCCACCAGGATCTTGATCGCCGTGGTCTTGCCGGCACCGTTGGGACCGATGAATCCCAGGATGTGACCCCGTTCCAGCGTCAACGACAATTGATCGAGCGCGGTGAAGTCGCCGTATTTCTTCGTCAATTGATGCGTTACGACGACTGCGTCCTGAGCCATGCGATCGTTCCTCTGCGGTCTGTTTGAACTACTCTGCAATCCCCGTCACTTCGAGTTGCACGCCTTCAATCCTCCAGACGGGAAATGACCCGATATCCCGTCCCGCGCCACCGATGGCGTCGCGCGATTCACCTGCGGCGGTGCCCACATCAATGTTCAGCAAAAAGGTCCCCTCGGCATCAACGGTCAACACGTCCCCACGATCGATGTTCAACTTCACCGTCCCCACGGGGCTATTACGGGTCGCCAGCGAGACCTCGGAGGCACCGCGTCCGGCCGTGATGGACAGCTTACGACCCGGCGCATCAATTGTGACCGTCAAGTTGGCCTGCTTGATTTTCATCGGCAGCACTTCGCGAGGCAGTTTGAATCGCAGGGTGGTCGTCGTCGCGTTGTTCATGGCCGAGATCCAGCGCCGTTCGCGATTCACATAGGCTCCGGACGTTCCCCCGGACGCGTACGTCACACACGGCGAGGGGATCACGAACGACGTGCCGGCGGCGGGATGGTCGAATTTCAACGGGATGGCGAGCAGCGCCGATCCCACACGCTGCATGACGGACGGCAGTGTAAACTGAGTGTCGTAAGGCGCGGCCCAGACCAGCAACTTGGGCTCTGAGGGATAACCGTGGATCGGATCGTTCCGGGTAATGGCGGTCTCGTTATCCAGCTTGGCCGCGTCATTAGCCGGCGTGTCCAGCATTTTCTTATAGACGGCTCGACGGCGGCGACGTTCGTCACTCAGAATGGTCCCGCCAATGAATTCGCCGGCTGCCAGGACGTCGCCCGGTCCCGAGGTAAATTTTCCACCGGCTGCGAGATTGGCAGCAAGAATCGGCTGGCCCGGCATGACGACCAGGGCATCAGCCAGATCTCGAAAAGGTTCCGCCTCCAGCGTTCCCACCAGTCCCGCGGGGCCAAACGTCGCGCGTGCCTGGATCGGCTGGGCCAGCTTGCCCGAATAATGGAACGGGGCCGTGCGGATGCCAGCGGGCAGAGCCATGTTTTCCCAATGCCAGGCTTGGAGATCGGTCCACACCAGCCGGCGCGTTTTTCCTTCCTGACCAGTCATGTCCGGCAAGAACACGCCGCCAGCTTGAGCCCCCAGCGGACTGGTCGTATCGGTCTGTTGGTAGAGGCCCAGGAGACCGGTCAATTGCAGATCATCCGCGTCGTGGGACACTTCGGCGATTTGCGCGATGGCGAGCGTCGACGGAACCGCACCCCGCGACCAGGATCCCAACAGCACTAGCATCGTGGCCGCCCCCACGGCAGACAGCGGGCCCAGCCAGCCCAGATGCGGCAACTGGTCCCGATACGCCAGCCAAGATCCGCAGGCAATTAGTGCCGTGCAAAAGATTCCCAAGACCAGCAGCACACTGTTGCGGCTGACGACGCGATACCCGATCTGTCCCGACACAAACTCCTGAAAGTCGGCGGGCTTCAAGGGGGGTGGTTCAGACGGTTGCCCCAGGAACTCAAACGCGAGTTCCGTCAAGTAGTCATTGGCGCGATATTGCGCGTCGCGCAGCACGTCCTTCGGCTGGGGGTCTTGCGGTCCACGCAAGCGGATCCACGCTCGGGCTCCCACCGTCGTACACAAGACGCGTCCGAGGCCGACCGAGAAGAAGAACGAGGCCGGCCACCCATCCAAGGTGTGCAGGGCGGAACCTTGAGAGGTCAACACCCGCACGAAATCAATGGGATCATCGTGCTCCTGCGTCAATCCGGAAGGACCCAATCCGCCCGGTTGAGTGCTCTTCATTGTGAATTTCGTCAGACCGACTCGATCCACGACGTGATAGGTGAAGCTGTCTCCCAGCAATGCCTGGACGGTGTCGGGGGCGACTTGATCGAGCATCAGCCACAACCGACCGCCGTTGTGGACCCATTCCCGAACGGCCGACAGTCCCGCGCTGTCTTTCGCCAGACTGTCGCTCATCAACACCAGTTGATCCAGCCCCCGCAGACTTTCGAGGTTCGGTGGAGCAAAGTCACCGGCGATTGACGACACACGCCGTGTCAGATTGCGCACGACTCGCATCGCCATGACGGCGTCGCCTGCCGATTCATCGCCGACGTCCCCGATCATTGCCGTCAGGGGACGCTCAAGCATGGTGGCGAGTGACGCATCACCCAACATCTGCCCCGAGTTGCTCTGGATCAGGACCTCGCCCCTCCCGGTGCGATCCAGCAGCAGCGATTGAACCTCGACGCTTTCGTTGTCTCGCGGAACGTCGGTCGGGGTCAGCACGGGAAACGAAGTGAGCAATCGGGATCGCGCCGGAACCCACATTTGCCGGCCGAATTGCAGATTCGGATGATTTTGAAAATGGATCGCAGTCAGCACGTCGACTGCCTGATCGCCGGGATTGACGATCTCCGTCCCGATGGCCCCCCATTGTCCAGGCACCAGGCGGCCAATCCCTCCCGAGTGAATCGAGTACCCCAGCGGGGCTCTCGCCGGATGTTTGGCCGTGGTCTGCGCCAGGCAGGGGACAGCCATGATCATCAGGGCAGCCCATCCCACGAAACTCCTGAAACGAACCATTAAAAACAGTTACCTGCTTGAGATTGCGAGCTGCCGTGCGACGAAGATACCTACCGACGGCGACGTCCAAATCGAAATGAACTGGGCTGGATTATAAGCAGGTTCAGGGTTTGCTGTCATGTCTGCGGCGCCACCTTGAGCGACGTAAAAATACCCCAAAGGGGTTGCGTCAAATAGGAGTTTTTCATCACGCCTCCCCAGATCGGCAATGTCGATACCGATCTTTTTTCGCGGATTTTTGTTATAACGGATCAGAGCGCATTAACGAAGGGTTTGCACGTTGACGGTCAATGCCGGGTGTAGCCGTAAATTTGGTGGAGTGTTTACCAAGTTGAGCGAAGCGTGGCTCCCCACCTTGATAAGCATTGGTATCTACCCAACTCACTGAATCTTAAAAACAACGGAAAAATGAAGAGATTTCTCTCCCCTCGCCCACCGTACTCGGGGGGAGAGGGGTTGGGGGTGAGGGGGTTTCGAATCACCACTGATGTTGCATCTGGCAATTGCGAAATCCTCGAAATCATTGAGAAAGTGCTCTAACATCTCGACGCCGGAAGAGCCCCTCACCCCCAGCCCCTTCTCCCCGGAGTACCGAGGCGAGGGGAGATAGAAACTCGTTTTTGCACGTTCGACGCAGACATCGTGTGAATGCGCTGCGATTGTCGAGCTGTCTGGGAAAAAGCGGAAATGCAGGCGTTTCGAAGAAAACTGCTGGCTGGAATGCTGTTGTCGCTGACCCTGGCGTACGCCCTGGGAACGTCACGCTTCTGGCACGCCCACTCTTCCGCTGACATGGAACACGACCACGCGTCGATGGCGTCGCACACCGCGCACCATTCGCATGACCACTCACATGGTCACTTGCACCAGCATCATGCACATGGACACTCGCATTCACATGGGCATGCTCATCCCCACAAGCACCCGCATCCGCATGCTCGGCCGGGGCGCACCACCAGCGAGTCCCCGCCGGAATCGGCAGCAGTCCGCAGCGACTCGCAGCACTGGCATCTGCACGTGTCGATCCTGGGCAGGAGCTTCACGATTTGGGGCTCTGAGGCTCCCGCGCGATCTCAGGCGACCGTGTCTCAGTCCTCCACGACGGATCACAAAGTAAGCCATCCTGCAAATCATTCCAATTCCCGACACGATGCGGAAGCCGTTGGCACGACCACCGATGGCACGACAATTGTTTCGAGTGATGACAGCGATTGGCTGACGAATTGGGATTCGTCATTGCTCCTGCTGCCTCTGCTGCGGTCCGCTCTGGACCTGCCTTTCAATCCGGGTGCCCAATTCTCCAAAGTCGACAACGAGTGGCCGGGCGATAACAGCCTGCAGCCACCCGTGCCGCCTCCGCGAGTCACGCGCTGATGCGGACAACTTACGGCCAGGATTGATTGACAAGTTGCCCATCAACGGCGACTGATTCCTGCGCCCTTTCAATTTCGCCGGACGAGGTCTGTGTGCCTATCGTCTGCGTACTCTGCACGCCATGAATTACGGATTGCGTCGATCGCCGTTTCCAATTGGTGGGGAATGGCCGTCGTGTCAACGGAGTGCGCGCGAAGTGCGTTCTTCTGCACTCTGGAGGAGGAATCAAGATGTCAACCCGCAGGGGATTTACGTTAATTGAATTGCTCGTCGTGATCGCCATTATTGGAGTGCTGGTGGCTTTGTTGTTGCCAGCGGTCCAGCAGGCGCGTGAAGCGGCGCGGCGGACTCAATGCAAAAGCAATCTCAAACAAGCTGGACTGGCACTCCACAACTACCATGACACCCATCTAGCCTTTCCGCCAGGTTATGTGTATCGACCCGGAACTCAGTCTGAAAATGCGTCGGGGTTTGGATGGGGAGCGATGATTCTGCCCTACGTGGACCAGTCCCCGCTGTACGCTCAATTCAATTGGAATGCCCCGGTCTGGGATGCGGCCAACGAGCCCGCTCGGACGCGTCATCTGAATGTTTTCTTATGTCCCTCCGACCCTGTGTCCAGCAATAGTTTTGTCGAGATGGGTGCGACGGCAGAACGCTACGCCATGGGCTGTTACGTTGGCAACTTTGGCCCGCCCGACCTCGACGCCAATCAGGAACAGCGAGACGGCCTCTTCAGTCGTAACAGCAAGACACGTAGCAGCGATGTCCCGGACGGTCTTAGCAACACCCTGCTGGTGGGCGAGCGAGTCAACGGTCGCTTTCGAACGGCCGGCGCTCACGGCGTCCACGTGACCTACGAAACGACCTGGTGCTGCGCCGTGCGCGAGTCGACTGATCCGACCGACGACCACGGTCACATGGTCCTGTTCCAAACGGGCCACGTCCCGAATGCCGCATTAAGTGACGACCGCGACGTTTCGGCCCCGCATATCGGACTGGCGCAGTACCTGCTGGGAGACGGCTCCGTTCGCGCAATCGGCGAAAGCATCAATTTCGGAGTCTATCAAAGCCTCAGCACCCGCGCCGGAGGCGAAGCCATCGGCGAGTATTAAGGACTCCACCTGAGTTAGTCCCTACGTTCCCGGCGCATCCACTCGCCACTCGGGCTTGTCGCAGTGGTTCCCGCCCATCTTCTCGCCACTTGGGCTTGTCCCAGTGGTTCCCGCGCTTCTGCACTACGCACCAAGATTTCCCACCGATTGTAGTGCAAATGCGCGGGAACCACCCCCGCAAGGGGGGTGGCGGAATGATCGCTTCGCTGAGGGGCGTAGCATTTTGGCGAGATTCAGACCTCGTTGTATGATTGAACGGTGATCTGCGTCCCGCCCGGGACGCCCGACAATAGCCCACCGTTTCCAACGGTGGGACAAGATGCGACGACAAGGCAAGTCCCGTGAGGGACGAAAGAGTTCCCGAACGAAACGTGCTTCCAATGACGGGCCAGTTCGGGGGCGCCGATGCTGCACCTGTGGCGAGAAAGTTGATAGTAGTGAGTGGAGAGCAGACTGGAACGGTTGTCAGTTGTCGGGGGGGCTTGTGCGCTAGACAGGGATGAGTGAATTGCCTCCTAAACGACAGTTCAAAGAAATCGAAGAATTCAAAGAAGTCGCGTCTGGAGGATGGCCGCCCTCGGCCGTCGAATTCTTCAGCGCTGCGTGGTTAACGGGTAAAAAGGTGAACCTGCCGTAGTTTCCGCTGTGAGCTGGCTGGTTGTCAGTGCGGATTAAGACAAGAAAGTCGGCCGAGGGCGGCCATCCTGGTATGGAAGGTGGTCAAAGAAATCGAAGGGATCAAAGAAAGCGACTTCTTTGAGAGTGGGCGACGGGAACTGGTCCGAGTGCTCGCTGTGATCGCTAAATGATTGGTGTGCAATAAGATAAGTATTGACCAATGAAATCGCATATCTGTACTGTAGTCCAAAGAAATCAAAGATTTCAAAGAGTGCGCGAGATCTTGCAGCGTGTCTGGACTGGAGGATGGGCACTCCTGCCCGTCTGTATTTGTGAATTCAGAGACGGGCAGGAGTGCCCATCCTGCAGCCCATCTAAAGGGATCAGAATCGAAGAGTTGAAGAGTTTTCAGCTGCCGGATTCACAGGGTCCGAAGGGAGCAAAGGGAACTTGAAGATTCGCGTGTAGGTTTGTCGGGTTTACTGCTGACAACTTCATCATCCTGCCCCCCATTGTTCTGCCCAATCAGGGTGGCAGGATCATGGAGGGCAGAATGATGAGATTCTAAGAGTTCAAAGAGAGGAAAGGGGCCCTCAAAACTCGCGAGGTGTCGCAAAGCACTGCGCAGCTGGATTCGGACTGCCAGCTACATCACGTAAGTAACGGTTGAATCAAACCTTCGGGCATGGCGACCAAATCGGCAGTCTGAACAACAGTTTAAAGGGATCAAAGAAGTCAAAGAGTTGGCAGTTCACCGTTGTCAATTATCTATTATCAATTGTCCGTCGTCATTGGCGGCTGAAAATCGTCTTTGGAATCGAGGTACAGAGTCTCGACCTTCTTGCGGGCCCATGGAGTCTTCCGCAGGAAGGCCAGGCTGGATTTGATGCTGGGGTCGTAGGTGAAGCAGCGGATGTTGATGATGTCGCCCAACTCGTCCCAGCCGTAATGCGCGACGAGTTGTTCGAGCAACTTGGCAAGGGTGATGCCGTGTAACGGATTTCCGGGTTGTTCTGAGGTCATGTCGCTTGGGGTCTGTTGAGAGAGTTCAAGTTTGCCAACTTGCTGCAGGATACCACACGCTCGGCTGAGCATGACGACAAGGTGGCAGATTGGCAAAGATTAGTAGCTTTGGATAGTGGCATCGTCTAAAATCCAGAATGTAACGAGTTGCCCCGCTCCGCCCCCATTATCCTGCCCTGCTGCAAATAGACCGACGCACGCGACGTCGATTGACGATGATTTCGTTGAACCGGTTGGATCGAACAGTTGAAGACGACATTGGGCACCTCATAACCATTGGACTTTGACCAACTGTTACGGATTGCTCCTGCCCGCGCTCGCCAATTTTCCTCCCTGGAGAGTTTCCCATAATGATTGAACCCGGCTACAGCTTGAATCGTCGACAGTGCCTGCAGATTGGTGCCGCCGGTGTGGCGGGTGCCTCGCTGCCGCTCAGCTTTCGATCGGCTGTCGCCTCCGATGCTGGATCTGGCCCGGGTGCCGGCAAGGCCAAGTCGGCGTTGCTGGTCCTGCTCAGCGGCGGCCCCAGCCAACTGGATATGTGGGATCCCAAGCCGAGTGCCCCGGTCGAAATTCGGGGCGAGTTCTCAGCGATCAACACCACGATTCCGGGCGTGCAGATCGGCGAGCACATGCCGCGGCTGGCTCAGCAGACCGATCGCTGGTCAATTCTGCGCACGATGGCGCATGTCGAGCACAATCACCTGCTGGCGACGCATGTCGCGCTGACGGGACGCCCGACGCCGATTCCGCGTGGCGGCAGTGACTTGGATCGCGTCGAATCGCGGAACGATTTTCCCAACTTCGCTGCGGCTCTCGATTACATTCGACCGCGAAATGATGGTGTGCCCAACGGAGTTTCACTGCCGAATTACTACATTGAAGGCGCGTTGACCTGGCCCGGCCAGCATGCGGGATTCCTGGGGCCGAAACATGATCCGTGGCAGATCAATCACGACCCGAACAATCCCAACTTCAAGATCGATGCACTCAGCCTGCAGCCCGGATTGACGCCGCCGCGGCTGGTGTCGCGACGGCAGTTGCTGAACGAGTTGAACGAACGCACGGCGAGCGAGAAGCAGGGCCGGTTGCAGTCGTTTGCGGATCAGCAGGCGATGGCGTTCTCGTTGTTGACCTCGGCGAACGTCGCCCGGGCGTTTCAGATCGAACAAGAGGAGGCCACGGTCCGCGATCGGTATGGTCGCAACAAGTTCGGTCAGTCGTTGCTGCTGGCTCGGCGCCTCATTCAAGCCGGCGTTCCGATGGTCCAGGCGGCGATGGGCATCGTGCAGACGTGGGACACGCACGTCGACAACTGGGGCCGGCTGAAAAACACCCTGCTGCCGCAGCTCGATCAGGGCCTGGCCGCATTGATGGATGACCTGGCGAGTACCGGATTGTTGGATCAGACGATGGTGATTGTGATGGGCGAATTCGGCCGCACCCCGAAGGTTTCGACCCTGCCCGGCAGCGACATACCCGGCCGCGATCATTGGGCCTCGGCATATTCGGGCCTGTTTGCCGGGGCCGGTGTGCGAGGCGGTCAGGTGATCGGTCAGACCGATGGGATCGCGGCCTATCCGGTGTCGCCCTCGTGGTCGCCAGCCGATGTCTGCACCACGCTGTTCGAGGCCCTGGGAGTGGGATCCGACGCTGTCCTGATGGACCCGTTGGGGCGCCCCAATCATTTGTTGAACGGCGAGGTCATCGAGCCGCTGTACAACGGCCGAGTCGCTTGAGACGATACCCGAGTTGAACTGCTGCATCTTGATTCACCCAAAGGGACTGCTCATGATCCGTCTGCTGACACTGTGCGTCACGATTGCCGTGTGGGGAATTGTCTGTCCGATCACTGCGGCCCAGGCGGCCGATCCGGTGCGGATTGGCGTCTTGGGGATGGACAATTACCAGGCGGTTGAATATGTCCAGATGTTTAATAACCCCAAAGCCGAAGGAGATTTCGCGGGCCTGCGAGTCACCGCCGCCTATCCGGTCACCAGCCCCGATTATCCGAAGAGCGCTGAGCTGACCGAAATGTGGAAGGCCCAGATGCTCAATATCAATAAGAATCCGGCGGATCCCAAGACCGCGATTCCCCAGGTCGAAATGGTCACGTCGATCGACGAACTGTTGAAACGCTGCGACGCGGTGATGATCTTCAGCCTGGACGCTCGGTTGCACCTTACGCAAGCGACGGCAGTCTTGAAGGCGGGCAAGCCGCTCTATATTGGCCGGCCGCTGGCCACGACGGCCGAAGATGCCGTGGCGATCTTCAAGCTGTCCGCCGAGACGAAGGTGCCTTGTTGGAGTTGTTCGCAACACCGTTTCAGTCCCGGATTTTCCGGGATGCGGGATCATGCCGAAGTCGGCAAGGTGCTGGGTTGCGATGTCTATGGCGGCTTCGACGTGAACGCGGTTGAAGCCGACAAGTCGACCCGCGGGCTGCACAGTATCGAGACCCTGTACACGATCATGGGTCCGGGTGTGGTCAAGGTGTCCTGCACATCAACTCCAAACGTGGAGTTGATGACGGCCGTCTGGAGTGATGGTCGCGTGGGGACCTTCCGCGGAGTCAAGCAGGGTGCCGTCAAATACAGTGCGACCGTCTTCGGCGACAAGGGAGTCTCCACGGCCGGCATTTACGGGCATGGCATTCCGGTCAACGGCATCGTCCCGACCAACGACAAGTACATGGGCTACGGGGGTCTCGGCATTCAGATGGCCAAGTTCTTCAAGGGCGGGCCAGTCCCCGTCACCCCCGCAGAGACGCTGGAAATCCATGCCTTGTTCGTGGCCGCAGACGCCAGCCGGGCTCAAAACGGAGCCTTCGTTCCGCTGCCGAAACTAGCGGCCGCAAAGTAAGGATGATCTGACTGTCAGCCGCGAAGCGGGTCTGGCTGCTTCCAGGCTGGGGGGCAGATCGTATTGAGCTTCGCGAAATGTTCGGGGGGAATCACCACGCTGGCGGCCTGAACCGCATCTTGAATCTGCTCCAGCCGTTTCACCCCGACCACCAGCGACGACATTGCGGGTTGGGCGAGAGTCCAGCTCAAGGAATATTGCGAGACCGGCACACCGAGTTCCGCCGCGAGTCGTTCAATTCCCTCGAGCCGATCGAACAAGGCGTCATCCTGCTTCCAGATCCAGTCGGGCTTCTCGGCAGCGCGGGTGCCCGTGGGAGGTGGCTGGCCACGTCGATATTTGCCGGTCAGCAAACCCCCTTGCAGTGCCTGGTAGGGAGTGACGCCAATGCCGTGTTTCACACAGAAGGGCAGATCATACTCGAACTCACGACGCAGCAGGCTGAAGGGGATCTGTGAACTGATGACGCGTGGGCCACCTTGTCGCTCGGCAATCCACAGCATCTCGCACAGTTGCCAGGCCGAGTGATTCGACATGCCGAAATTGCGGATCTTGCCCTGCCGCAAGGCGATGTCAATCGCTTGCAGAGTGGTGTCCAGCGGGACGTGTTTGTCGGGCCAATGGATGATATAGAGATCAATGTAGTCGGTCTGCAGTCGGCGGAGGCTGCGCTCGACTTCGCGCAGGATATGGACGGTCGACAGCCCCCGTTCTTGCGGCCCCGGACCCACCGGTGCCCCGACTTTGGTCGCGATGATCATCTTGTCGCGACGATCGCGCAGGGCCTTTCCGACAATCTCCTCGGCGACGCCACCGGGGCTTCCCAGATACCGGGCATAGCCTTCGTAGACGTTGGCCGTGTCAGTGAAGTTGATGCCCAAATCAATCGCTTGATGGACCAGCCGGACTGCATCGGCTTCAGGCACCGGTGAGCCAAACGTCATGGTCCCCAGGCAAATCGGTGAGACCAGAAGTCCGCTGTGACCGAGTGTGCGATTTTGCATCAGGAAATCTCCATAGAGGATAGAGCCGCGGGGCGCTGCGGATGTTGTGATTGAGATGGTAACCGCTGATTCGATCGCAGGGCAACTTAGGGCGTGTATGGCCCTCAACGCAACTCGAACCAAACCGGCGCGGTGCCGTTTGTGCCGGTTGCATGGCAGAAGTCAAACGTGTCGATCTGCGTGAGCTACAAAGAGTTTTCCATGCAGGGAAACGGTACCCGCCGATAGGTGAGGTGTCTTATTTATCCATTCTTCCCAAGACACCCACCCCGGACTTCCATGCTCCCTGACATAGCCGACCGCATAGCCCAAATCCGCACTGTGCCTGAGCTGCGGACCTTTATACGAGAAATGTTATGTGCCAAAGAAAACTTAATCTCTGAGCAGTTTCCCGTGAATGAAGCGATTCTGCGGCGCGGTGAACGGACCTGTGGACTGCAGTTCCAATTGTTCGGCCCGCGCAGCATTCGCCTGGGAGCGATCTGGGCCGCCGATCACAACGTGGTCTACTTCTACGCAGCCAACGGCGAACGCTACCTGAAAGTCCCCCTGCAGCACCGCATCTCCGAGGAGCTCGCCGTCGCCTGAAGCCAACGCACGGCCGAGTCGGCAGGAGGGGCGAGAAACCAGGCTGCAGAGCAGAAGACTCCGGAAAGTCCGGTTTTCGCGACGGTCCCATTTGAGCTGTGAAGACCGAGTAATTTGGTCATCTGGGAAGTTCTGGTGCTTGACGTTCGTCGTGTAAGTCCTATAGTAGGGAAACCTCAGCCGAAGTGGCGGAATGGCAGACGCACTGGATTCAAAATCCAGCGAGGTTTACTCCTCGTGTGGGTTCGACTCCCACCTTCGGCACTGAGACAATTGAAAGACTTACGGTGATTGCACCGTAAGTCTTTTTTCACGTCTCCCTCATTCTTATTTTGAGTGCTGCGGCCGAACATGGTTCGGATGGGGCTCCTTCGCGAGGATCGAATGAAGATTCACCTGCAGTACGGACAAACCGGGCTTGATCTGAATGTGGATGCTCCGCACGTCACGGTCATCGAACCCAAATTCATGGCCGGCTTGCCGGATGAACGAACGGCCTTTCAGGAAGCAGTCCGCCACCCGATTGACTCCCAACCGTTGCGAGAACAGATCAAGTCGTCGGACACCGTCGCGGTCGTGATCCCTGATATCACGCGTCCGCTGCCGACGGAACGCATCCTGCCGTGGGTCTTTGAGGAACTCAGCCACGTACCGGCGGCTAACTTCGTCATCATCAACGGCACCGGTTCGCATCGCATCAACACCCCCGCTGAACTGGCCGTGATGTGCGGTGCGGAGGTGGCAAGCCGGTACAAGATCGTTAATCACAACTCGCTCGATCCGCAGACCCTGCAACAGGCGGGCACCGGCGAAGACGGCCAGCCGATTTTCTATAATCGGGAGTATTGCGAAGCTGACAAGCGGATCGTGATGGGCTTCATCGAGCCGCATTTTATGGCCGGGTTCAGTGGCGGCTACAAGGGCATCTTTCCCGCCGTGGCCGACATCAAGTCCATCATGCGCTACCACGATGCCCCGACCATCGGTCATCCGAAGAGTACGTGGGGCGTCCTCGATGGCAATCCCACTCAGGCCAAGATCCGGCGGAACGGGTCGTTGCTGAACGTCGATTTCTGCATCAATGTGACGCAGAACAGCAAACGCCAGATCACGCGGTTTTTCTGCGGACATCCACTACAGGCGCACCTCGCAGGCTGCGCCTTCAGCAAGGAAACCGTCATGATTCCCTGCGACCAGCCGTTCCCCATCGTCGTCACCACCAATGCCGGATATCCCCTCGATCAGAATCTCTATCAAGCGGTCAAGGGCATGTCAGCGGCGGCGCAGATTGTTGAACAGGATGGATACATCCTCGCCTGCAGCAAATGCAACGACGGTTTTCCGAACCACGGCAACTTCAAGAAACTGCTATTCGAAAGCAGCTCCCCGCGCACCCTGCTGGACCGGATCTTGACCCCGGGCTTCAGCATGTACGACCAATGGGAAGCGCAGTTGCTGGCGCTGATTGAACTCAAAGCCCGCGTGGGTCTCAAGAGCGATCTCCATGACGAAGACGTCCGCAAGGCACATCTCGAACCAGTACAGGACATTGACCGACGGGTCGCTGACGAACTGAAAAAGCTCGGCCAGACCGCGCGGATCGCTGTGCTACCAGAAGGCCCAATGGGAATACCGTATTTGAAATAACCCCGTTCGTCTCATGGACGTCATATGTCCAATGAGATCCGCCACAGCCCGCTCAACGGTGACTTACTTGTCACTCTGCCGCACCAAAGGAATTCGCACCACAAACTCCGAACCCATCCCCTCACCTTCGCTCGCAGCCGTGACACTGCCGCCGTGCATGGTGACCAGTCTGCGGACCAGCGACAGGCCGATTCCCAAGCCGCCTTGAGATCGGTTCAGACTGCGATCGACTTGCGTGAACATGTCGAAAACATACGGCAGCATGGTCGCGGGAATTCCGATCCCCGAGTCCCGGACGGAAATCACCGCATCCTGCTCGTCCTGGCGGACCGTGAGCCAAATGTTGCCACCCTCCGGAGTGTACTTCGCGGCGTTATTCAACAGGTTCGAGATCACTTGAGTCAGCCGGGTAAAATCACCCTGCACATGGAGTGAACCCGCTTTCGGGACCTCGCTGATCAATCGATGTCTCGCTCGTTCGATCAGCGGGGAGCTGGTTTCAATCGCGCTCTCCAGAATCTTGGAAAACTCCAATCGTTCCAATCGCAGCTCGATCTTGCCGGTGGAAATGCGACTAATGTCCAGGAGGTCATCCACTAATCTGACCATTTGCACCAACTGGCGTTCCATGATCTCGCGGACTTCAGCAAACCGCTGGCGATCGTTGTCTGTCAAACGCATGATCTGCAGCGCGTTGTGAATCGGCGCCAATGGATTACGCAGCTCGTGGGCGAGGATGGCGAGGAATTCATCCTTGCGACGATGAGCTTCTTTGAGCTCCAGCTCGATCGCCTTGCGGTCCGTAACATCTCGCACTGCACCGCGCATGCGAACCGGCTCATTACCGTCGTACTCGACAGCGCCGACCAGCTCAATCCATTTAGTTGTGTCGTTGTTATTAACAACGCGCACTTCATCCCAATAGCTGCCGGTCGCCTTGGCGTCCTCAACCGCCTGCGCGGCCCGCTCCCGATCTTCCGGATGGATACACGACAGCCATTTCGGATAGGTGACGTCGTCCCGCGTTCCGTGGGAATCGTAAATGGCCCACGCGGCGGGGGTCCAGACTCCGTGCCCCGTCTTCAGGTTCCATTCCCAGATCCCGACTCGGCCCGCTTCCTGAGCCAGTCGCAGCAGTTCCTCATTGTCGCCGATGGCTTTGTTCGCGTGTCGGAGTTCCGAGGTCCGTTGCTGGACGCGTTCTTCCAATTCGTTGTTCAACTGCAACAACTGCTCTTCAACCCGGCGGCGCTCGGCCACTTCCACCAGCAGAGCCCCATTGGCTCGCTCCATCTCTCGCGTCGAGCGATGCAAGGCCGCGAAGACCGCGACCTTCGAACGCAGAATCGCCGGATTGACCGGCTTGTGCAGATAGTCCACCGCCCCCGAGCCGTACCCTTCGAGGACATGTTCGGCTTCGCTGTAATAGGCCGTCAGAAAAATGATCGGCACGCCCGCCGTTTTCTTGCGTTGCTTGACCATCTGGGCCAGTTCAAAGCCGGTCATACCCGGCATTTGAATGTCCAGAATGATCAACGCGAATTCTTCCCTCACCAGGGCCAGCAGGGCGTCATCGGCAGACTGGGCTCGGACCAGCCGATAGCTGGGGTCGACCAGAATCGTTTCCAGCACGGTGAGGTTCTTCGGCTCATCATCCACCAGCAGAATATTGATGGAATTGTTGTTGAGTTCCGACAACGACAACTCCGGGCGGTTGACACGCGTCTCACCCTGGCTCTCAAATCCCGGAGATACAGTCATGGTGCTTGCCATGAGTTAAGAAACTTTCCGATTCGGTTCTTGGTCTGAGTTTATTGGCGAGCCGCAGTTAGCGGAATAGCCAAACGCGCATTAAGGACAGCAATTGATCTGTATTCACCGGCTTGGCAATGTAGTCGGAGGCCCCGGCGTCCAAACATTTCTCACGGTCCCCCTTCATGGCTTTCGCCGTCAACGCCAGGATGGGCAGTGTGCGGAACTGAGGATTATTGCGAATTTCCCGCATCGTCTGATACCCGTCCATGTCGGGCATCATGATGTCCATCAGGACCATGCTCAGGTCGGGCGTCATTTCGATGAGTTCGATCGCCTGTCTGCCATTCGTGGCGCTGATTGCAATGATGTCGTGACTTTCGAGAACCGTCGTGAGCGCGAAAATGTTGCGTGCGTCATCATCCACCACCAGAATTTTACGTCCCCGTAACACCTCGTTCGAACTATGCAGCGATTCGAGCATCTTCTGCTTGGTCGCGGGTAGGTTGGCCACCACGCGATGCAGGAACAGGGCCGTTTCATCCAACAAACGCTCGGGGGACTGCACGTCCTTCAGCACAATGCTCTTGGCCATCGTCTTGAGTTGCGTTTCTTCTTCCGTCGAGAGTTCCTTACCGGTGAAGACCACCACGGGAACATCGTGCAGACTTTCGTCATCCTGGATTTTCTGGAGCAAATCAAAACCGGACATATCAGGCAATCGCAGATCGAGGACGATGCAGTCGAACCGTTTTTTCTTCAATGCAGCAAACGCTTCCCGTCCAGTCGACACGTCCTCCAGCTCAATATCCTCGTAGCCCAGCAGTTCGACAATCGACTGCCGCTCGATATCGTTGTCTTCGACGACCAGCAGCCGTTTGATTCCTGAATTTGCAAATTCCTTCAGACGGTCGAAAGCCGATTCGAGACCCGCGGTCGTCGGCGACTTGACGACATATGAAAACGCCCCCCGCGACAATCCATGCTGGCGTTCCTCGTCCAGAGTCACGATCTGCACCGGGATATGCCGCGTCGCCGGATCGAGCTTCAGATTATTTAACACAGTCCAACCGAGCATATCGGGCAGGAAAATGTCGAGCGAAATCGCTGAGGGCTGATACTGTCGCGCCAGGGCCAATCCTGCCGTTCCCTTATTGGCCACGATCCCTTTAAAACCCTTGTCCCGTGCCAGGCCCAGCACGATGCGCGCGTAGTGCGGATCATCTTCGATAATCAGCAGCACGGGATCGGTCGATTCAATGTCGTTCCGGTCATCGGCAATCGGCTCTTCTCGCGCCACAGGGACATCGACCGAGTACTGCACGACGTTGCCACGGTTGAGAGCCGCGATGTTGGCCGTGGAAGGACCTTTGTACTCGAGCGGCAGATAGAGCGTGAAGGTGCTCCCCTGGCCGGGGGTGCTGACGAGTCGAATTTCACCGCCGAGCAACGACGCCAATTCACGGCTGATGGCCAGTCCCAGACCCGTGCCGCCGTACTTGCGCGACGTGCCGGCGTCGGCCTGCTGGAACGCTTCGAAGATCAATCTCTGTTTTTCCGGAGCCACTCCAATTCCCGTGTCCTCCACCGCGAACGCGATCACACGTTCCGCCTTGCTCAACACCGGGTGATCCATGCTGAAGCCCTTGGTGGCAAATCCGACATGAACATGCACGTGGCCCTGGGCCGTGAATTTCACCGCATTCGACAACAGGTTCTTCAGAATCTGCTGCAAACGCTTCGAGTCACTGATGAGATAACGTGGCAACTCGGCAGAAAACTCAACATTGAACGGCAGATTCTTATTCTCGGCGACGTGCCGGAAGTTGCGGTCGATATTCTCCCGAAGTCCCGTGAATGAGATCTGTTCCGCTTCCACCGTCACCGTGCCCGACTCGATCTTCGACAGATCGAGAATATCGTTGATCAGATGCAACAGATCAGAACCGGACGAGTTCACGTTTCTCGCAAATTCGATCTGCTTGCCCGACAGATTTCCGGCAGCATTCTCGGCCAGTTGCTGGCTGAGAATGAGAATCGAATTGAGTGGTGTCCGCAACTCGTGCGACATGTTGGCGAGGAACTCGGACTTGTACTTCGACGTGAGCGCCAACTCGGCTGCCTTTTCCTCGAGAGCACGGCGCGCCTGTTCCACTTCGCTGTTCTTGCGTTCGACTTCCTCATTCTGTTCGGCCAGCAGCTTGGCCTTGTTGGCCAGCTCTTCGTTCGTCTGCTGCAGTTCGCTTTGACGCGATTGAAGCTCCACCGTCAGTTGCTGCGACTGGGTCAGCAGACCCTCGGTCCGCATCGTCGCTTCAATCGTATTGAGCACCACACCGATGCTCTGCGTCAGTTGCTCCAGGAAGATCAGGTTGGTCGAGGTAAAGGGGCGAATCGAAGCCAGTTCGATGACCGCCTTGATCTGCCCTTCAAACAGCAAGGGCAACACGACGATGCTCTTCGGAGGAGTCTCTCCCAAGCTGGAACTGACGCGCGTGTAGTCGGGCGGAATGTCATCGAGCAAGATCCGTTGCTTATCGACCGCACATTGGCCCACCAGCCCCACGCCCACTGGAATCTGAGTCGCATGATCGAGACGTTGGGCATACCCTGCCAGCAATTTCAGCGTAGGACCTGCCTTTTCGCTGTGACTCATCTGGTAAATCGTCCCCTGCTGCGCTTGCACCAGTGGCACGAGGTCTGCCAGCAGCATCTTGGCCACAGTCGCCAGATCGCGTTGGCCCTGCAGCATGCTCGTAAACCGCGCGACGTTCGTCTTTAGCCAGTCCTGTTCGTTATTGCGTTCGGTTGTTTCACGTAGGTTGGCAATCATCGTATTGATGTTGTCTTTAAGTTCGGCGACTTCGCCGCGCGTTTCAACCTGGATAGACCGAGTCAGGTCACCCTTGGTCACGGCGGTCGCCACTTCGGCGATGGCTCGCACCTGCGTTGTCAGGTTACCAGCGAGCAAGTTCACGTTGTCGGTCAGATCGCGCCACGAACCGGCCGCACCGGGGACACTCGCCTGACCGCCCAGACGGCCTTCGACGCCCACTTCGCGAGCCACGCTGATGACCTGTTCGGAAAACGTCGCCAGCGTGTTGGTCATGTTATTGATAGTATCACCCAGCGCCGCCACTTCGCCCTTTGCCTGCACGGTCAGTTTCTGCCGCAGGTTGCCGTCGGCCACGGCCGTCACCACCTTCACGATACCACGCACCTGATCGGTCAGGTTCGACGCCATGAAGTTCACGTTGTCGGTGAGATCCTTCCACGTACCACCCACACCAGACACCTGCGCCTGACCGCCCAGCTTCCCTTCGGTTCCCACTTCGCGCGCGACACGCGTCACTTCCGACGCGAAGCCGTTCAACTGATCCACCATTGTATTAATGGTGTTCTTCAGTTCCAGGATTTCGCCCTTCACGTCCACCGTGATCTTTCGAGACAAGTCGCCACGGGCCACGGCCGTGGTCACTTCGGCGATATTTCGCACCTGGGCCGTCAGGTTCGAACCCATCGTATTCACCGAGTCCGTCAGATCCTTCCACGTACCGGCCACACCCGGCACCACGGCCTGCACGCCCAGACGGCCTTCGGTTCCCACTTCACGGGCCACGCGGGTCACTTCCGACGCGAACGCCGACAACTGGTCCACCATCGTATTGATGGTTTCCTTCAATTGCAGAATCTCACCCTTCACGTCCACCGTGATCTTACGCGACAAGTCACCACGCGCCACGGCCGTCGTCACGTCGGCGATGTTACGGACCTGGCCCGTCAAGTTCGACGCCATGGAATTCACCGAGTCGGTGAGATCCTTCCACGTACCACCGACGCCCGGCACCTGCGCCTGGCCGCCCAGCTTCCCGTCGGTACCCACTTCACGCGCCACGCGCGTCACTTCGGCCGCGAACGAACGGAGCTGATCCACCATCGTATTGATGGTCTCCTTCAACGCCAGGATTTCACCGCGCACGTCCACCGTGATCTTCTTCGACAGGTCACCATTAGCCACGGCGATCGTCACTTCGGCGATGTTGCGCACCTGGGATGTCAGGTTCGACGCCATCGAGTTCACGTTGTCCGTGAGGTCCTTCCACGTACCCGCCACACCCAGCACCTTGGCCTGACCGCCTAGCTTCCCTTCAGTTCCCACTTCACGCGCCACTCGCGAGACTTCCGACGCGAATCCGTTCAACTGATCCACCATCGTATTAATGGTGTTCTTCAGCTCCAGAATCTCACCGCGCACGTCCACCGTGATCTTGCGGCTCAAGTCACCACGCGCCACAGCCGTCGTCACAGCGGCAATATTGCGCACCTGGGCTGTCAGGTTCGAAGCCATCGCGTTCACAGAGTCGGTCAAGTCTTTCCATGTACCAGCGACACCCGGCACAACGGCCTGTCCACCAAGACGTCCGTCCGTACCGACTTCGCGCGCCACGCGGGTCACTTCCGACGCGAACGAACGCAATTGATCCACCATCGTATTGATGGCTTCTTTCAACTGCAGGATTTCACCGCGCACATCGACGGTGATCTTCTTCGACAAGTCGCCATTCGCCACGGCAATCGTCACATCGGCAATATTACGCACCTGGGCCGTCAGGTTACCGGCCATCTGATTGACCGACTCAGTGAGATCTTTCCAGACGCCCGACACCCCCTTCACCTGCGCCTGGCCGCCCAGCTTCCCTTCAGTACCCACTTCGCGCGCGACGCGCGTTACTTCGGACGTAAACACAGACAACTGGTCGATCATCGTATTCACGAGCTTCGCCGACCTGAGGAATTCACCCTCCAGCGCGCGCCCGTCGACTTCCAGTTCCATCGACTGGCTCAAGTCACCCTTGGCGACAGCACCGATCGCCCGGGCCACGTCAGTCGTTGGTCGTACCAGATCATCGATCAGCGTATTGATGGCCTGGGCTCGGACGGCCCAGCTTCCGACCGCCGTTGACATCGACAGACGCTGCTTGAGGCGACCTTCCTTACCGACGCTCACGCTGAGTTCCCGCACTTCGCGCGCGATGGACTCTTCATGGGAAATGGTCTGATTGAAGGCTTCGGCAATGCGCCCTTCAACGCCTCCCCACGAAATGGGCAATCGGACCGAGAAATTGCCGTCGCGGAAGGCAATGATCGAGGCCAGGATTTGATTGAGTCGAGCCTCGCGGGGGTCGCTGCCATCAAACATTTCTGGCGGCTGCAGACGTCCGTCGGATTGAATCCCGACCAGTTCCAACGTGGCCCCGGAATTTTGCGCAGGCTGCGCGACCAAGCTTTCATCCATAATTCAGATCTCGCCGGTTTGAATTCTTAAATGAAAATTCATCGATCCGTGCGAGCCCGGCGAAACAGGTGTTCCGACCAATCCCGACAGTCGATTTGACGCGGCCCGACCTAACCTGGCACCCCGATCATCGCAGACGAAAGTCCGCGGATGACTGCAGGATAACTGCTACAGACTAAAATATCTTTTCAGAAGTGCAAGCCCTTTAATCTACCATACCATTGGGAACCGTGGTCTACATCAAGATGTAAGACACCGTGTCGCTAATGGCAACGTCTAGCTCGCCTCGCCAAGACCTCCCAGCGACAGACTTCTGGTTGCTGGTTGAGCACATTAACTACTAACTACTAAAGGACAGGCATATTATTATCTTATTGACGACTACCGAATATGCCTGTCCTTTCGTTTCTTTAGTTTGAGGGAGGAAGTGGCGTTCGGTTTGTCGTGGTGGGTAGAATTCTTCGAAGTGGGTCACTTGGGGACGGTTCTGGGCCGGCCGTTGTAACATTAGATCTTTGATGAGCGAGGGTTACGATGTTCTATCAGGATTGGTTTGCTCCCCGGCGTCGGCGGGTTGGTGCCGGATTTCTTCCAGGTCCGGAAGGCTTGGAGTCGCGGCGATTTCTGGCGGCAGGTGTGGCCGAGTGCCTTCCGGTGCCGGCTGCAGTGGCGATCGGTTCGGGGGTCAGTGACGAGGCAACGAATGCCGAAATTGATCTTGACCGTGGGGAGGACAGGCAGGGGCGACCGGCGGGCCCGAAGGCTGCCAAGCCCATCTTGAATGTGGCCGGACAATGGACGATCGTCACGCACGCCGACGGATTTGACGTCAATGGAATCCTGAACTTGCAGCAACAGGGCAAACGCATCACGGGTACGCTGACGAATGACGAGCAGCCAGCACAGACGTTCAAAGGACGCGTCAAATCGACGACCGAAAGTGGCGGGACCGTCGCGGGACGCACGACAAATCTCGCACTGTGGTCGACCCCGATCCAATATGAGATGCGGGTCATCGGAACGAACCACCAGACCGTTTTTCATCCCAGGACGGGTGACGTGAATGCCGACGGTCACAAGATCGCGTAGTCAGAGCGACCAGCCAATTTGAGAGTTGATAAACTCGTTGACTTCGTGCGGATGGGTGAGAGACAACAAATGGCCGGCACGGGGGACGATCAGATCGGCTTGGCTGATTCGCGCTGGCAGCAACCAATCCCGCTGGCCGTGAATCTGGCGGATGGAAACATTAGCGATCTTTGCGGAGGGATTCCATTCCAACAGGGCTCGTACAGCCCAACTTAAGAATCGGCCGTCCGCGGCCGCGAGTTGACGCAGAACTCCGCGCAGAGTGGGGCCGCACAGCAGACCCGCCGTCCCCAGGCAGGCCCGCGCAGCCAGGGGCGCGAAGGTCGAACAGCCGCTCATGCTGCGCAGTCGCAAGTAGCTCCTCCGCAGCCCGGCAGGCGAACGCAGGCTGCCAATCAAGATGCATTTTGGAATTGACAGGAACGCTGTCATCTCCAGGGCCACCACTCCGCCAAATGAGGCTCCTCCGATCAATGCGTCTGGATGGAGTTGGACGCTCTCCGCCATTCGTTCGGCATAATGCACGAGGGTTTCACGATGTTCCGGGGGGATCCACGCGGGGACCTGCAATTCGGGGAACGCCTGCAGTTGAGGCTGAAACATCCGCGCATCGGCACCCATTCCCGGCAGCAGGAGTAGCGAGTTGGCAGCCATGGAGGTTGTGGCATCTCACGGGAGTCAGTGCGAGCAGCGGGTCCCGATCAATCACCCCAATGAAATGTCACGGGGACTTCGATATCGGGGTGCAGACTTTGATGGACCGGGCAGCTATGGGCCGCATTGATCAGCTTGGTGCGATCGATGTCGGTCAGCACAGCCCCCGTCTCGGCAGGGATGCTGATGGTGACGATCAGTTTGCCAATCCGGCGGATGGGGGTGGTGGCCATCTCTTTCGTGACATGGGTAGTCATTCCGGTCAGGTCCCAGCCGTTGCGTTCGGCGACGATGCCCATGATGGTCATCATGCAGGCGCCGAGGCCGGTCGCCACCAGATCGGTCGGCGAGAAGGCTTCGCCCTTACCGTGATTATCGAGCGGAGCATCGGTGATCAGCGTCCCTTGGGAAGGGCCGTGAGTCGCCCGGCAACGCAGACTGCCTTGATAGATGAGATCGATTTCGACGGACATGTTGTTTGTCCTTGGTCATTGGTCCGTGCTCAGGCAAGACGGAGTGTCCAGGATGGGTTCGACGCGGTCAGTAGTTGCGTAGTAATAAATATCTAGGCGAGCCCGGCGGCGTAAGCCCCGGGATTCCGTGGGATAGGCTTCCAGCCTGTCATTGACGTGGAAGACGACAGGCCTGGAAGTCTATCCCACGACGAAGAATCCGGGGGCTTACGCCGGACGCTCGCCTGTCCAAGTTAGTATGCGTTTCTCATTATACCCACGACCTGCCGGGAGTATTCCGAGGTCGAATAATCCTCAGCAAATGACAAAGGACCAATGACCAAGGACAAACCCTATTCTTCATCGCCGCGAAAGGCTTGCGGAATTGGTTGTACTTTGCCGGTGCGGTCGATGCATGCCAGAACCGATTCGCCTTGAGACAACAAGTGCCCGTCGCGGAAGAGAAAGTATTCGTGTTCAAGTTTCGCGGCACCGACTCGTTTAACGCGGGTCTTGAGCGTGAGCAGGTCGTCGTACCGCGCGGGGGCTCGGAAATGGGTATTCAGCCGCACGACCACCATGAACAGGCCGGCCTCTTCCATCAACCGGTAATTGCCCCCCTGGGCCCGCAGCAATTCGGTGCGGCCCATCTCAAAGAAGACCGCGTAGTTCGCGTGGTGCAGATAGCCCATCGCGTCGGTCTCTTTGTAGCGGACGCGAAATTGAATCTCGTGTTCAGTCAACATGGTCAAACCTACATACGTGCCGCAGTCGCCAGTGGCGGGATTGCGTCGTACGTTCGCGACGATTTGTTTCCCGTCAGATCCGCTGCCTGGGCGAGGGCCAGTTGATACAACTGCTGGCCGGCTGGGGTGGGATAATTGGTATCGAGACACGCCTGGCAGATCGACTCGCGATCCTTATCGACGCAACTGGCAATCGCTTCCAGCGGCAGGTAGCGCAGGCTGTCGGCACCGAGTTCCTTGGCCATCGCGGCTTCGATTTCCGGGGTCAACGGCTCGCCCGGCTTCAGGAACTTTGTCGCGAATAACTCGTCGACGCGTGACATGTCAATGCCGTAGAAGCAAGGTGCGAGAATCGGCGGGCAGGCGACTCGCACGTGGACTTCTTTGGCATGCCCGCGTTTCCGCAGTTGCGAAATCAACGCCCGCATCGTCGTCGAACGGACGATGGTATCCTCCACCAGCAGGACGCGTTTGCCGTCGAGGACTTCGCGGAGTGGCGTGTATTTCATGCGGACCTTGTCGGCCCGGTCCTTGCCTTCAATGAAGGTCCGGCCGACGTAACGATTGCGGATCAACCCTTCCAGCGACGGGATCCCCAGTTCAAACGCCATGCTATCCGCGGCGGCCTTGGCCGTATCGGGTACCGGCACGACGATGGTGTTGTGCCGATCGTCGTCAATCTGGAGTGTTTCCTGACGCGCCAGTTCCTCACCGAGACGTTTGCGGCTGAGATACACGCTGCGGTCATCGAGGGTACTCGCCACATTGGCGAAATAGATCCATTCGAAGAAGCAATGTGCCTTGCGCGGCGACGGGGCGAATTGTTCCAGTCGCAGTTCACCGTCCTGAATAATGATCGCGTGGCCGGGGGGCAGGTTCTTGATGTTAGACCGCTCAAAACCCATGTTATCGAGCGCGACACTTTCGCTGGCCGCGGCAAACATGGAACCTTGAACGGCATAACACAGGGGGCGAATCCCCAGCGGATCGCGAGCGACAATCATGTCGCCCAGCGCATTCAAATAAACAATGTTGTAGGCACCGTCGAACCGCTTGGCGAGGTTCCCCAGCATCTCTTTGGGAGTCGGCCGCTTCGACCCGGCGAGTTCCTGGCAGATGTGATGCATCAGGATTTCGGTATCGGTTTCGCGGGCCAGGTGGAAATCCGCTTGGTCAAGGATTTCCTTCCGCAATTGCGGATAGTTGGCCAGTTGCCCGTTGAAGGCAAAGCTGAACCATTTGGATTTCTCGATGTGATGCCGTTCAAACGGCTGAGCATAGCTGCGGTCCTCGGGGCCACAGGTCGCGTACCGCACGTGACCGATCGCCGCACAGCCGGCGTATTCCTTCATCAACTGCTCGAAGGGAGCTGCCTTGTTGAGCTGGAAGACTTCGGTGACCGAACCGACTTCCTTGTGCGTATCGATCAGTTGCTTGCGATCGGGATTAAACGATGTCATTCCGGCCGCAAGTTGCCCGCGATTCTGGATTTCCAGCAACAATCGTGGAATGAGTCGAGAGGCCTGAGCTGGTCCCTGCGATGGGCACAGGGGGCTGATTCCCAAATTGGGGAGATGATAAATCGCAGCGACGCCACATTCGTGATGCAGTTCGCCCATACAGAATCGTCTCGTTTCGGGGCCAGAGGAGGAAGCGTGCCGCACTCAACGCAGTCAATGGACTGCAACACGACGTCGGTAGATCAGCGAGCCCGTCCGCTGCATCAGATCTTAACGATCTGCTGGTCAGAAACCAATCCGGAATTCACCCATCAAATATTACACTTGAGAGAGGCTTGCAGCCTGTCCTTTGTCCTTGGCCATTTGTCCTTGGTGATTTGCCGAAATGTGTTCAAAAGGAGGTGAAGTTCACCGCAGGACACGCCGCGATCATAGATGTGCTTTGCGTTTTTGCTCCACCAAGGACAAATGACAAAGGACAAACAGCAATTCTACACCGCAGATGGCGGTACTGGCGGAGGATTTCTGCCTTCCGCCCACCGTAAAAGCATCGGCAGCATGCACAGATTACCAACCAGGCCCCCGAACACCGTGATGCTCGCCATGATTCCGAAGTAGATCACCGGGATAAAATGTGAAGCGGTCAGCACCAGAAACCCCGCAATCAGCACAAGATGCGTCAGCGCCACTGTTCGGCCGGCATGTTGCTGGGCCTCGTGCAGGGCGTCCTCAAAATTCTGCCCCCGCGAGCGAGCTCGCTGATACTCGGACAGGTAATAGATGCTCGACGAAATCATCAATCCTAACGACATGCTGGCAACCATCGCCGAGGCGATATTGATTCGCAGTTCCAGCCAGCCCATCGTGCCCAGAACCAGGATCAACGAAAAGAGACTTGGAACGAGGCAAATCAGTCCGAATGAGAACTTACGAAAGGCGATCCCCACCACCAGAAAGATGGCTCCCGCAGCCGCAGCCAAGCTGATCCACTGATCGCGCAACAGGTCTTCGATCAAAAGCGTCAACACGACAAAGATGCCGGTAGCTTCCGCGTCGGGAAAGTGCTGCCGGGTGGTCTCGAGGGCGCGGCGAATAATTTCCAGCTTCTCTTGACTCGACTGTCGTTCCAGCGATCGCAGAATGAGTCGCATCCGTTTCTCATCCGCGTTGTAGAGCGTGCTGACATACTCCGCCTGCAATTTGTCGAGCAACCAGAGTCGACGCGAAAGCTCGGATGTAAAAAACGTCCGGGGCACGATGGCTTCACCATCGGCCAGGCAAATGACCTTGGTCAGCCCCGGCCTGCCGCGCACTTGCAGTTGCCGCAATTCGACGGCCAGTTTCTCGACCTTGACGAGGAATTCTTCAGTCATTTCTTCCGGAGTCGGGAAATTCACTTCCCACGTCGCCGAACCGCCGAAATGTCGCTCGACAAAATCGAGACCAATCGCGATCGGACTGCTGGGTCGAAAATTCTTGATGAAGTCGGTCTCGATCTGGACCCGCGAGCAGCCCACCAGTGCGAGGCCGGCCAATCCCAACGTGAACACGGTGATCGCGACAGGAGCCCCTTCGACACCACGCACCATTCGCTGCAGGGCTGTCTCCATCGCACTGGCAGCGCGGGGTAGTCTGACCTCCACAGTGCAAGCACCGCACAGAGTTCCAAGGGGCAACAGGCTGGCGACGGCCGGCACCAGCAGCAGCGTTCCGATGGCGATCATCCACCCGAATTCCGCGAGAGGATAAATCTCGCTGGTCATCAGTGCCGCGCAACCAATCGCTGAGACGATCGCTGCACAGAAGAACGGAGGGCCAAGCTCCCGGATCGATGCCGCAAGCGACGTCCGCGGGTCAGCCACGAGACGCCGTTGACGCAATCCGATGGCAATGGGAACGATGCTTGCCACGCCAATCATAATCAATATCGGTGTCAGCATTGAGCTCACCATGCCCAATAGAACGCCGCAATACATCAGAATTGCCCTCGTCCAAAACAGGGCCATTATGGCTATCACCACCGGCATCAACGTCCAACGCGTCACGCGGAAGAAGATCATGAGTATCAGTTGCAACAACCAGACGGAATAGAACGCCAGCCCCGCGTCATCCGCATCGACGTAATGCGCTGCGTCCAGCTCTTGGACGGGTTCACCGACCATGTGCGTCAGTAGTCCGGTTTGGCCGGAAAAAGCCGCCGCAACTTCACGAATTTGGCGCACCGTTTGGACTCGGGGGACGGGCGATAATTCCACCTGTGCGCGCTTGTTACTAGTGGCCACATCGTCTGGATCAAGAGGGGCAAACCGCAGTACGATGGCCGTTGTAATGCCGTCGTCGCCAATCAGCACGCGATGCGTCAATTCGCGGAATTTGTCTGGTGGAATGTTGATGAACGGCAGTCGCGCCTGATCTAGAGACGTCGCCAGGTCCTGGACGCTTGCGGTCAGAATCCCGGGGACTTCACCCAGGGACTGCGACAGATCTCGCAGCCGAGTCATGCCTTCGGGCGTGTTGAGGTTTGGATCGGTATAGCAGAAGAAAGCCAGCTCGTCGCCGCCAAACAGCGCCTTGCTGCGTCGCAGTGCCAAGACCCGCGGATCGTTTTTCGCGAACAGGGCTTCGACCGACTGGTCTGACTTCAGCCGCGTGGCTGGCCCCCCACTCATGACCGTGATGACCGCGGCGAGGGCGAACAGCCCGACCCGCCCATCGATCAATCTCGTGGCCCAATCACGGGGCGTGGACTGCTGCGGATTCGTCATTTCCCCACCTCCGGGCACAAAAAAACCCCGGCCCACATTAGTGAACCGGGGTTGTAATATCTAACTCAACCTACAAAAACCTTAGTACACGTCGTGGTCGCCATGACCACCCTTCTTGCCGTCCTTGGGCATTTCGGCAATCAAGGCATCGCTGGTGAGCAGCAATGTCGCGACGCTGGCCGCATTCTGCAAGGCCGAACGAGTCACCTTGGTCGGATCGATGATGCCCGACTTGACCAGGTCTTCATACTTGTCGGTCGCCGCATTGTAGCCCATGTTGCCGGTCAGTTCGCCGACCTTCTCACAGACCACGCCACCGTCGACACCTGCGTTGTCAGCAATCTGAGTCAGCGGAGCACGGCAGGCACGAACGATGATGTCCCAGCCCAGTTTGCCGTCTTCCGACAACTTCGTCGCGGGCACCACGCTCTTGGAAGCACGCAGCAAAGCCACGCCGCCACCGGGCAGAATGCCTTCGGAAACCGCAGCACGAGTCGCGTGCAGGGCGTCTTCCACGCGAGCCTTCTTTTCCTTCATTTCGGATTCGGTCGCGGCACCCACATTGATCTGGGCCACGCCACCCGACAACTTGGCGATGCGTTCTTCCAGCTTTTCCTTGTCGTAGTCGCTGGTTGCGTTGGCCAATTCGTTGCGAATCTGGTCAATGCGGGACTTGATGTCGGCCGTCTTGCCGCCACCTTCGATGATCGTTGTGTTGTCCTTGTCGATCACGACCTTCTTGGTGCGGCCGAGTTCCGACAACTGGACGTTTTCGAGCTGAATGCCCAAGTCTTCGAAAATCGCCTGGCCGCCAACCATGATCGCCAGGTCCTGCAACATGGCCTTGCGGCGGTCGCCATAACCCGGGGCCTTGACGGCGACGGTTCGCAGATTGCCACGCAGCTTGTTGATGACCAGCATCGCCAGGGCTTCTCCGTCGACTTCTTCAGCGACGATCACCAGCGGCTTGCCAGCTTGAGCAACCTTCTCGAGCACCGGAACCAGATCCTTGACGTTGCTGATCTTCTTCTCGTGGATCAACACCAGAGCGTCTTCGAAAATGCATTCCATCGTCGTGGAATCAGTCACGAAGTAGGGTGACAGATAACCACGATCGAACTGCATCCCTTCGACCACTTCGAATTCGGTCTTCAGGCTCTTGCCTTCTTCGACAGTGATGACGCCGTCTTTGCCGACTTGTTCCATGGCGTCGGCCAGGATCGAACCGATTTCGGTATCGCCGTTACCGGCAACCGTACCGACCTGGGCGATCGACTTCTTGTTCTTGCATTCGGTCGACATCGACTTCAGCTTCTCGGTGATCGCTTCGACGGCAGCGTCCATCCCGCGCTTCATTTCGATCGGGCTGACACCGGCGACAACCGCTCGCAGACCCTCGATGTAAATGGCTTCGGCGAGGATCGTCGCGGTGGTGGTGCCGTCGCCGGCGTTGTCGGAAGTCTTGCTGGCGACTTCCTTCACCATGCGGGCGCCCATATCTTCGAACTTATCGGGGAGTTCGATTTCGCGAGCCACGGAGACACCGTCCTTGGTTACGGTGGGCGAGCCGAAGCTCTTCGCGATGATCACATTGCGGCCCTTGGGCCCGAGTGTTACGCGAACTGCACGGGCCAGCTTGCTGACACCGATGCGCATCTTTTCTTGAGCTTCCTGATCGAAAGCAATCATCTTTGCCATGGGGTATTCGCTCCTCTTACACCTTACTAAGGACGGTTGAATTTGCTGACTCGCTAGTGCGTTCGCGCTGGCGAAATGTTGTTATTGGCTGCCTGCGGAGTAGCAGAATTCGTAAGAATTCTGGTGTTTGGGTACCACTGGCGGGGCCAGTGCCAGCAGTCTATCGGCTTTCACGAAAAGCACTGGCATAGCCAGTGGCACCCGAACATATTGTCTAGACGAAGCACTAGGCGTAAATCGCCAGGATGTCAGCTTCGCGCATCAGGACGAGTTCTTCGTCATCGAGCTTGAATTCGTCGCCTGCGTAGGAGCTGAAGATTACCTTGTCGCCGGCCTTGACGGTCAGCGGGTGCTTCTTGCCATCGCGAGTGGTGATGCCTTCGCCGACGGCGATGATCTCGCCACGCTGGGGCTTGTCCTTGGCGGAATCCGGCAACACGATACCACCTGCGGTGGTCGACTCAGCGGTTTCACGACGCAGCAACACACGGTCTCCCAGCGGAACGACCTTGGTGTTGGACTTGGTTGCAGTGGTTGCCTTCTTAGCCATCGACGTCTCCTCAGATCCGTAGCTCAAAACTCGCAGGTCACATCAAGTAAGTTTGATCCAATGGGCGTACTGCCCACTTTCGCTTGGACGATCTCAATAGCGAATTGCGCGCCAAACTAGTTGGATAGCCGTAAGCTATTGGAGCCATTGCAGATAGTGTGTAGAGCGCATCTTGTAGAACCTGCCAACCCACGCGAGTGTCCAGCTTGTTGCCCATTGGCGCTGCCAATCTGGCAGGGCTATTCTGTTTCGGCAACCGGGCATGGTCCCATAAGTCCCATTGGTCCCATTAATTCGAGTTTAATCAATGGGACTTATGGGACGGATGGGGTTTATGGCTGCCGCCTTGCGGTTGCTGACTTGCCATAGCCCGGCCATTCGTCCGACTATAGAATCCGGCACTTCGACACACTGACCAACATTTTTGCAGACTGACGATGACCGAATCGCACGCCGCCCATCGCCGCCAGATTATCGAATCCGCACGCACACTGGTGGTTAAGGTGGGCACAAACGCCCTCTCCAAACCGGACGATACGCTCGATGTGGCCAAAATCGCCAATCTGACCGAGCAACTTCACCACGTCCTGCAGACGGGTCGGCAGGTTGTCCTGGTTTCCAGCGGTGCGATCGGATCGGGACTGGGAATCCTGGGTCTGAAAAAACGACCTGATGATCTGCCACACTTGCAGGCGGCGGCAGCCATCGGGCAGGCCCACTTGATCCGCCAGTACGACGATTGTCTTCGCAAGTTCGGCTACCATGCGGCTCAATTGCTGCTGACGGCCAACGATTTCAAGCAACGTCACCGCTATCTGAATGTCCGCAACACGTTGCACACGCTGTTTGAATACGGCACATTGCCGATCGTCAACGAAAATGACACCGTCAGCGTCGATGAAATCCGCTTTGGCGACAACGACCGTCTGGCGGCACTCGTCACCAACCTGCTCGACAAGCCACCGCTGCTGGTCATCCTGTCGGTCATCGACGGCTTGTATGATGGAGACCCGCGTCTTCCGACCAGCCGCTTGATACCGCTGATCGAACATTTCGACGACGCCCTGTTTCAGTTCGCGTCCCTGGACAAAAGCTCGCGCGGTACGGGCGGGATGCAAACCAAGCTGGAAGCCGCTCGCATTGCGACCGCAGTCGGTCGGCCAGTCATCATCGCCAACGGCAATGATCCGCAGATTCTGGACCGGATTCTGGCTGGTGAGCCAGTCGGCACGCTGTTCCTGCCGCAAGGTCCCGCCGTTTCCGCCCGAGAACGCTGGATCGGCTACAACGTCCCGCCGCGCGGCAAATACATACTCGATGAAGGGGCTGCCCGGGCCATCGTGCAGAAAGGTCGGTCGCTGCTGGCGATTGGCATCAAATCGATCCACGGATCATTCGATAAGGGACAGATTGTGTCGCTGGTCGATCTGCAAGGCCGAGAACTCGGACGCGGTCTGACCAACTACAGCTCCGTCGACACCGCCCGGATCGCCGGCAAACGAACCGACGAATTCACCCAGGTCTTCGGCAACATTCCCTACGCCGAGGTGATCCACCGCGACAATCTGGTCGTGACCGTCAGCCCCAGCAAAGCCAGAATGTAGGACGGCCTTCCCAAGCCGTCAAGCGGGCAGGGAAGCCAGCACTACGGCACTTAATTAATGATAAATGCGCCGATCCTTACTCACAATTCCCTCCTTAATCGCACAGTCTTGCATCATGACCGATCCCAAAGCACGCAACAGTTCTGCGGCCTGGCAATCACTGCTGCGGGCACTGGGGCCATTCCTGGCATTGGCGCTGGTCATTGCGTTTTTCGGGCTTGCCGATCGGCTCATTAATGGTACGGATGCGCGCTTTCTGACGCTGCACAATGCCCGTACAGTTTGCACCCAGACCGCCGTGGTCGGCGTCGCGGCACTTGGCATGACGGTGATTATCATTTCTGGCGGCATTGACCTGTCGATGGGCACGGCAATCGCCTTGAGCGCCACCGTCCTGGCCTGGCTGCTGACTCACGGTTGTCCGGCCGAGGTCGCGGTGGCTGGCTGCCTGCTCACGGGTTGCGTCACCGGAGCCCTCAATGGCTGGTTGATCAGTGCGTTACGAGTTGTCCCGTTCATCGTGACCCTGGGGACCATGACGCTGTTCGTTGGACTGGCCAAAATGCTCGCCAACGACACGACGATTCGCCCCAAGCCGGGTCTCGTCCCAGTGTGGTTAAGCAACTTGCTCACGACGTCGGGGAACGCCCTCTATCTGGGTGTCCCGCTGGGACTGGTGTTGGCACTGGTGTTCGCCTTGATCCTGGCGATCATTCTGCAATTCACCGTCTTCGGACGACACGTGTATGCACTGGGCTCCAACGAAGCCACGGCGCGGCTGTGCGGAATCAATGTGTTTGCCAACCGGATGGCAGTCTACATGCTGGCCGGTCTGTTCGCCGGGATGTCCGGCGTCTACCAGTTCGCACGGTTGAGCGTCGGGGAGCCGACGGCGGGAGCTGGACTGGAATTGAAGATCATTGCCGCCGTCGTCATCGGAGGGGGCAGCCTGAACGGTGGTCGCGGCACGGTGTCGGGGACACTGGCCGGCGCCATCATGATCAACGTCATCAACAGCGGCTGCACTCAACTGGGGCTGGGAAATTCCCTGTGGGACATCATGCTGGGAGTCACCATTATCGCAGCAGTGACCTTCGACCAATGGCGGCAATCGTGAAGCTGCACGATGGTCACGTAGGATGATACGTCATCCGTCCCATGTGTCCCATCCGTCCCATGAATTTAATGGGACTTATGGGACGGATGGGACCTATGAAATAGATGCCCGCTGATCGTCACGACTTGCCCGGCTTGGGCGGTCGGGCGAGGTCTTTGAGTTCTTGCTGAGCTGCTTTCAGACGCTCGTCGGCCGCCTGGTTGGCGAGTATCCGCTGTTGCCAGGCCAAGCATTCCGCGGCCAACGCGCGACCGGCATCCGACGGGGATGTCCCCTGTGATGTGACCACTTTTTGAAATCGCTCCAGCGACCCGGCGTAGTCGTGTTTCAGATACAGAATGCGGCCCATGAAGTAATCGGCCACTGCAGGGTTGCTGAACTTGGCCTGATGCATGGCCAACTGTTGCTCGGCCAGCCCGGGCGCATTGGCATCGATGGGGGTCCGGATCGCGATGTTCAACAAGGTGGCCCGGACCGCCGTGGCCTTGGTCTGGGCAATCGCTCGATTCAACAATTGCAAGGCTTCCGGCAACCGTTTGTTTTTGACGAGATAATTGGAATGCCGGGCGATGTAGTCGGGATTCTCGGGATGCTTCGCGACAAGTGCTGCCAGTTCTCGCTCCCGTTCGGGTTTCGGCTCGGCACGCAACAGTGATTCGGCCAGCAACAGTTCCAGTGCCGGTTGATTGGGAGTCGCTTGCAAGGCCTTGTGCGCCGCCGTCAGTGCAGCTTCCGGCCGACCGAGCAGCAGTTCCATTTTCACTTCCAATTCCGGCAGATCGGCAGACTCCGGGGCGACAGCCTGCACGCGTTTGAAGAGATGCTCGGCCGGTTCGACCAGCTTGCCTTTGACGGCCACATTCAGCAGTTCACGGAGCAGCTCAACATCGTCCGGAGCGGCCTTTTCCAGCTTTTTCAGCAAGAGTTTGGCGTCGGCCGTCTGTTCGGTCGTTACCGAATGTTGGAGTGCGTGGAACATGAACTCCGGGACTTCATCCACCAGCGTCAGCCCCAGCTTGAACGAGCGCAGGGCCCCTTCAACATTATGCTGCGCGACGAATGCACGGGTGGCAAAGAACGCAATTGCCGGGGATGAAGAATGCAGATCGTACAGTTCAATCAACCGCTGTGCGGCTCCCGGTTTGTTGCCCACCAGATCCAGCAGCGACTGATAGCCACGGTACTTGACATCCTCGGGAGCAATCGACAGCGACTCGTCGATCTGTTCTCGGGCGGCGGTGCGTTGGCCAATGGCCTGCAGGGCCACCGCCTTCAAGTAATGGCCTTCGGCGGAATCTTCCTTGGTGAGGGCATCAATGGCCTGCTGTGGCCGATTCAATTGCAAATGCTTCCGGGCAATCTCTACTTGTGCCGTCGCGACATGTCGATTGCAGCCACCGGGAATCGCGGTCAACAAGACGATTAATAGTGCGGCTGCAAAAAAACGCCTACTTCGTATTGCGCGACAGAGCTCGGCGCAGCAGCGCGACACCCGTCGGACATGGACGCACAAGCCAGACATTTCTCGACCTCAAACATGCCAGGAATTTCCGAACCAGCAGGGCTCGACTCACATTGTAGCAACCTCCAGCGGTTGGCCAAAGCAGCACGGTTTTCCAGCCAGCAATGAACCAGCCGGCGACAGAAACTGCTTGAACTGGATCGATCGCATCCGCTAGAATCCGTGCAGTACTGGCCTGCTGGCCCCGGACGAGGTGCGACGTACCCGGTGAAGACAAGACGACGCTCTGCACGCAGGAGTCTTGTCATGGCATGGTTTCTGGTCATCGTCGCGGGTCTATTGGAGATGGGCTGGTCGGTGGGCCTCAAGTACACCGACGGCTTCACGATGCTGATTCCCAGCGTCTTGACGATCGCGGGCATTGTCTTGAGCATGTTTCTGCTCTCGATCGCCGCGCGGTCTCTCCCCATCGGTACGGCGTACGCGGTCTGGGTTGGAATCGGCGCGTTGGGCGCCGCGATTCTGGGAATGGTATTCCTCGGAGAACCCGCCACGCCGGCGCGCATCTTCTTCCTCGGCTTGCTGCTGGTGTCGATCATTGGGTTGAAGGTAACGGGGACGCATTAGTCCTGGTGATGTTCGATTCGCTCACCGGTCAGTAGAATGTCCCGCACGACGTTTGCGTCCGCTTCGCACGCTTCTCAGCAGAGGATCCTACTCGATGCCACAGCTTCCCATTCGCTACTTTTTGCCGATCTTGTTGATGGTTTTCTCCTGTCTGCACGGGACTCAGTTGTCCGCGCAGGATGCTGTTCCCAAGGGGGAAGTCACCAAGTACTCGTTCGATCAAAGCAAGATTTTTCCTGGCACCGTCCGTGACTACTGGGTCTATGTGCCGAAGCAATACGACCCCGCTCAGCCCGCCTGTTTATATGTTTGCCAGGACGGAATCCAATACAACGCGCCCGCTGTGTTTGACGAACTGATCGCGAAGAAAGAGATCCCCGTGCTGATCGGTGTGTTTGTGATGCACGGTCGCGTCAAAGCCAGCTCGGACCAGGCTCTTGATCGCTTCAATCGCAGCTTTGAATATGACGGCCTGGGAGACAACTATGCGCGGTTCCTGATCGAAGAAATCCTACCACTGGTCGAGAATCAGAAGACTTCGGACGGTCGCGAGATCAATCTGTCGCCGCGCGGCAACGACCGTTGTATCGCTGGTGCCAGCAGCGGGGCCATCTGTGCCTTTACGGCCGCCTGGGAAAGGCCGGACTCGTTCCGCCGCGTTTTCAGCACGATCGGCACCTATGTCGGCCTGCGGGGCGGCAATGTTTATCCGACGCTCATCCGCAAAGTCGAACCGAAACCGTTGCGGATCTTCCTACAGGATGGCAGTGCCGACAACAATATCTGGGGAGGCGACTGGTGGATGGCCAATCAGGAGATGGAACGGGCCTTCACCTTCGCCGGATATGAGGTGACTCATGTCTGGGGCGAAGGAGGTCACAATGGTGAGCACGCCACAAAAATCTTCCCCGAGGCAATGCGCTGGATCTGGAAGGATTGGAAAGCCGAGATCAAGGCGGGCCGCGGCTCACCGCAAATGCAAGACATCCTGCTGCCGGGTGAAGAGTGGAAACTGGTCTCGGAAGGCCACAAGTTCACGGAAGGCCCGGCCGTCAACGCTCAGGGAGAAGTCTTCTTCAATGACGTCCCGGAAAGCAAGACCTTCAAGGTGGGCCTGGATGGCAAGCTCAGCACCTTCCTGAGTGACACCCAACGCGGCGACGGTCAGGCGTTCGGCCCCGACGGCCGGCTGTATGCGGTCGCTGGTGGTGCCTCGCAGATTGTTGCCTATGACGCCGCAGGCAAGGCCACCGTGATTGCCGACGGCTTCCGTGGAAATGATCTTGTCGTGCGGCATGATGGCAGTCTGTACGTCACGAATCCGGGTTGGAATGGCACCGACCCCAGTCAGGTCTGGTACATCAGTCCCAAGGGCGAAAAGAAGGTCGTCGATACGGGCCTCAAATTCTCCAATGGTCTAGCCACGTCGCCCGATCAATCGCTGCTGTATGTCGCCGACAGCCGGACGCATTGGGTCTACAGCTATCAGATTCAACCTGACGGGTCATTGGCTCATAAGCAACGGTACTTCCATTTGCATGTCCCCGACACGGCCGACGACAGTGGAGCCGACGGAATTCGCGT
>CAMAVF010000012.1 GCA_945861445.1 Planctomicrobium piriforme
GTACCGACAGTTATTGATGCGCCGGTCCTAAGTCCTTTCCGTCCCTTGAATTCCAAAGGACGCTTGTCGGTGAGTCATGATACGACCGATGACGGGGAATATGATCGACGCTGATGGTGCGTCCGGCTGACTTCACGTGGAACGCGAAGGCTACTATTGTGGTGTGACCCACTCGGCGTTGTGGATGTGGGCGTCGTGGCCGTGGCCTGAAGCGTCTTTGATAAGTTTTTGCTCGACCTGGCTGGACTCGAAGTGATAGAGCGCCAGCGTCTGCGTTTCCTTGGTGAGAGACCGTGTCACTTGGAACGGGGCCTTGTAGAGCAGGCCGCGCGAGATCCGGACCGACAAGATGCGGCCGCCGAAAAAGCGGTCGTTTTGGTCGGGGGGCAACTGGTCTTTCACGACGCCCCCGATGTACAGGCCGCCGTGCGTCTCGGGCAGGTTGAATTCGGAATTCTGAGCTGAGACGGGCCGGCCGTCGATGAACAAGTGCAGTTCTTTATTCTGAAAGACCCCGGCCACATGGACCGGTTTTCCCAGCACCGCGGGCACATCGGCGTGAATCAGATGCGATTCTTCCCCCACGCGCCGCGCCAATCCCCAGCGGCCCTCGCTCAAGAAAATCGCCATCCAGTTGGGGCCCAGCCAGGAGATCACATTGCAGAGCCGATTGACTTCGGGAATGACGATCGCTTCCAGGGTATAGGCTTCTGGCGCAATCGGTATCAAATCCGGCGCGACGACATAGCTGGAAACACCGTCGAAAGACAGCTCGAAGCGTTCCGCTGCCACTGCCACTGCCGGAGTTGGATCGGGAGTTGCCGGCCGCATCACGGCGACAACCGCCACGCCGGCCAGGATCATCGCCACGACAACCCCGCCCCACACTCGCGGATTGAACTGCAGCACGCGGGTGAAAGCCGCGTGCCCAGGCGAACGCGTGGCAGAACGATCCTGTGAATTTCTGCGGATCTCGGTGGCAGCCGTGTCGATCGAAGTTGGAATGTGCCGGGCTGGAGCAGGTGCCGGTGCGAGTTGTAGCGCTTCCAGCTCTTTCACGACTTCGGCCGCAGTCTGATAACGATCAGCCGGCTCCTTGGCGACCATGCGGTGGAAGATGCGTTCGAGTGCCACCGGCAGCGACGCATCCACGTCGGTCAATAATGGAATCGGCTGGCTGAGGTGCGAGAGAACTGTGTCGAGAGCCGTGGCGCCGGAATAGACGTGCCGTCCGGTTAGTAGAAAGAAGAGTGTACATCCCAGGCTGTAAATATCCGCACGGGCATCGGCCCGGCGGACGTCGCGGGCCTGTTCGGGGGCCATGTAGGCCGCTGTCCCCAGCACCATGCCGGAATTGGTCAAGTCGGTGGCCGAGCTTCCCGAGTCGGCATCGAGACGAGCCAGGCCCATGTCGAGAATTCTCACGACCCCGCCCGCATCGCGCAACAGATTCGCCGGTTTAACATCGCGATGAATGATCCCCTGCCGATGAGCGTAATCCAATCCGCGTGCCGCTTGCAGGATGCAGTCTACGGCAGCGGCGACCGGCAACGGTCCGCCGTCCTTCACCATCGCCTGGAGATCTTGACCGTCGATGAACTCGGTTATCAGGAAGTGGACTCCGTCCTGTTCGCGCGCGTCGAGCGCCGCGACAATGTGTGGATGTGTCAACCGCGCGGCGGCACGAACTTCACGATCAAAACGCTGGATCAACGCGGGATTCTGCTGGATCTCGGGCCGCAACACCTTCAACGCCACCACCCGACCCATCCGCACGTGCAAGGCCTTATAAACAGTCCCCATCCCTCCGCCACCGATGTGACCGATGATTTGATAGTCACCCAGTCGCTCAGGCAGGGGGGAATTCGTCGTCGAGCCACCCAACGAGTCAGCGGAAGTGACGAACAGACTGGCCAGCCACTCGCGGTCGGCCTGGGGGAAACGTGCAGCATATTCGTCGAGCACGACGGTCTGGCCCGCTCGCCGGCGGTATTCGAGTTCCAGCGGTAGCAACTCGCGGAATGCCGCCTGCCACTCCGTGCCAGTCAGGTCGTTCAAAAGCTTTTCCAGCGGCCGCGGCGTTCCCGCCTGCCAGCTCGCTTCGAATTCATTGCACAAACGGTTGATGCGCAGCATCTGCGTGGCTTCGAGCGCATTGGAATCGCGATCACGCGGGGTACTCAAAGTTCCATGTCCCTTCCCCACAGCGTGGCAATCAACTGTGTCTTGCGTTCGACTGTCCGATTGACGCACCCGATCTGCTCGGCAATTTCCGTGGTGGAAAATCCATCCAGTTTCAGGAGTGCGATCCGCTGCAGGTCGTGATCGCCGGTCGCCTCCAATTGAGCCAGCAGACGCTGCAGTTGATCCGACATCTCGGCGGCGAATTCGGGGGTCGGTTCCCGGCTGATGATGCCGCTCAACGGGACCGCGACCGGCCGCGGCAGCGACCCGGCCGAGTCGTTCGTGTCGGCCTGGCCCGTGCCGCCCCGTTTCTGGCGGTTTTCGCCGCGAATCAAGTCGACCGACTTGTTCGCCGTGATCGCCATCAGCAGCGGCCAAAGATTATTGCGATCCAGCAACTGCGTAAACCGGCCCGCGCGAGCTCCCTGGCAAAAACTGTTGAAGGCACTCAGCGCCACGTCTTCTTCATCCGCCACCGCCCGCGACACATAGTTCAACTTCCGCCGCGCCAGTTCGACCATCCGCTCGAAGTACTCCTCCCACAACTTCTGCGCCGCGACTGAATCGCCGGCTTTGAGTTGATCGATCCACAGGGTGACGGGAGGGGGTAGGTGCATGGATGAGTTGTCCTTGGTCCTTAGTCCTTGGTCATTAGTTCTTTGATTTCCCATTCGAGTCAACCAGGCCATCGCATGATAAAGCGTCTGCGCCTGTGACCTAATAGCGTCTGGAAGGTCGCCCGTTCAAAACTAAGGACAAATGACCAAGGACTCAGGACAAACAACCAAAAAACAAAAAATTGTCGCAATTCCATAGCCCTTAGCGAGCTTATCCGTGAGGCCACTGCGGTTCACGTTCAGGCTTGCCAATGTTCGGTTGCGTTTCGGACCTGACCCCGACCTTTCATCCCCCAATCGCAGGCTGGCAAGCGGGGGATTGTAACACAAATTGCGGGGGACATCCCTAGTTGTATCAAGGAGTTCTGACGATGAGTTACTTCACGAATCTGATTGGTTCCAGCCGTAAATCACTGAAACGGAAGCTGCGTCCCGTGCCCCAGGCGGCTGTCGAGACCCTGGAAACGCGGTCCATGCTGACGGCCAGCCCGCTGCCCGTGCTGATGGTGATCGCCGACAGCCAAGACTTCTACTACAAGGAGTATGGCGATACACGGCAATCGATCGAAGCCGAAGGGGTCCAGGTTCAAGTGGCAGCCACGACGCTGTCGACGTCCTTGCCTCATCAGGGGACCGGCGAACCCGAGGGGACCAACGGGGCCGTCACTCCCGACATCACGCTGGCCGCGGTCAACCCCGACGACTATTCCGCGATTGTGTTCGTCGGCGGTTGGGGTGCGTCGATGTACCAGTATGCGTTCCCCGGGGACTACATCAACAATCATTACGATGGCGATCTCGCGACAAAGCAAGTTATCAACAACTTGATCAACGAGTTCATCGATTCGGACAAATTCGTCGCGGCGATTTGCCACGGAACGACGATCCTCGACTGGGCTCGTCGTCCCGATGGCACCAGTCCGGTCAACGGCATTCACATGTCGGTCCCGTACATTGGGGCACCGGCTGTTGTGTACGGCGGATTTGAATACGGCAACTATGGGTTGGGACAGTATGAACAGGCTGTGGCCAACGGTGCGATTCCCAACACGGCCAGCGGGCAGATTGGCGACGTGTGGACGGTGACGGATGATGTTCAAGTCGACGGGAAATTCATCACGGCCGAGAACTATGACGCCGCCCTCTTGTTTGGCGAAGTGATTGGCCAGCAGGTGAATGCCGCGGCGCTGGAAGCCCTGCCCCCCGCCAACCAGGCCCCCTTGGCCAATGACGCCAACTGGCAACTGACCGAGAATTCTCCGGCAGGCTTCGTGGTCGGTGTCGTGACGGCGACCGACTCGGACGCCGGGCAAAGCTTGACCTATGCCATCATCGGCGGGAATGTGGACAACGCATTCGCCATCGATCCCGATACGGGAGAAATCTCGGTCGCGAATGCTGCTGCCATTAACTTTGAAGCGATCCCGGAGTTCCAACTGCAAGTTCAAGTTACCGATAGTGCGGATTCGCCGCTGAGCGACACGGCGTTCGTGTCGATCCAAATTGAGAACGTCATCGAGCCACCCGTTGCCGGCGTGCTGCGGATTGCCGACGACCTGATCGTTCAAGGGACATCATCGAGCGACACCGTTTACGTCTGGAGTGGCAGCAGTGCCTCGCAGGTCTGCGTGTGGATGAACGACGTCTTTTACGGGCAATTTGCGATGTCCGGCGGTCGCGTCATCGTCTACGGCGGAGACGGCAATGATCAGATCTTCGCCACGGACGCGCGGTATCCCGTATCGATTTTCGGAGAACGGGGCCACGACATGATCACGGGTGGTTCCGCGGATGACATGCTGGATGGGGGCGAAGGAGTTGACCGGCTCTGTGCCAACGCGGGCAATGACCTGATTCTCGGCGGCGACGGGGATGATTTCCTGTACGGTCTGGAGGGCGATGACGTCCTGGTCGGCGGAAATGGCAACGACCGTCTCGACGGCGACGTCGGCCGCGACCTGCTGATTGGTGGCGCCGGCAGCGACTATCTGAAGGGGGGCGCCGGCGAAGATCTGCTGATCGGCGGCCTGACCGACTACGACCAGGACCGGACCGCACTGGTCGCCCTGCAATCGGTGTGGATCGGCTCAGCCAACCCGGCCGCTCGGCGGAACCACTTGGCCAGCGGAGTCGGTTCGAACATTTATCTCGCCTGGAACGAAACCATTCACGACGACGGAGCGTCGGACGTCCTGTGGGGCGGTGATGATGTCGATCTGGTGTTTGCGGGCCTGGCGGAGGAGTTGTATCTGCGAGTCGATGATTTGGCGGTTCATGTTTAAATCGCCTTGTCATTCCCCTGTGATCCGGTAGGATAGACCAGAGTTATTGACCCCCTGTCCCGTGGAAGTGGAGACGTCGCGTGTCTCAGATATTCCGGCATCATGCCTCGCCTGGGTTGTCCCGTCGCGATTTTGTGCGGGGATTGGGGGTCGGTACGCTGGGGATGAGTCTGCCGCAGGTGCTGGCGGCTGCTGAAAATGCGGGAGCTAAGCCGGTGAAGGCCAAAGCCTGCATCATGATCTTTCTGTTCGGCGGCCCCAGCCAGATCGACACCTGGGACATGAAGCCCCAGGCTCCCGTCGAGAACCGGGGCGAATTCAAACCGATCGCGACCACGGCTCCGGGGATTGATGTCTGCGAACACCTGCCGCTGACGGCTCGTCACATGCATCAAGTTGCGGTGGTCCGGTCGGTCACCATGAACGGCCTGGTGATCGGCAACGGTGACCATCATGCCGATACGTACTACTCGTTGACCGGTCATCGGCCCGATCGATCGTTCTTTATTGAAGGCATCAATCGCAAGCCACACCTGGACGACTGGCCGTGCATGGGTTCGACCGCCGCGTCGCGCATGCCGCGTGATCCGGAACTCCCCCCGGTCGTGCAACTGCCTGCTCGGTCGGGAGAGGTGACGAACTACATCAACCCCGGTCAGTTCGCAGGCGTACTGGGCCCGAATTACGAGCCCGTCATGGTGCGTGGCGATCTGGCTCATCCGCGGGACCTCAGTGTCCCGCAATTCGCCATGCCGGCGGACCTGAGTGCCGATCGCCTCGGCCGGCGTCAGAATCTGTTGGGATCGATCGACCGGTGGCAGGCGGGTGTCGAAAACTCGGGGGGGTTGCTCGATAGTTATCTCTCGCACGAGCGTCGGGCATTTTCGTTGCTGACCTCCCCCAAGGCGAAGCGGGCCTTTGATCTGAGCCTGGAACCCGAACCCGTTCGCGTGCGTTACGGCAACGATATCAACAGCCAAAGCATGCTGATGGCCCGCCGCCTCATCGAAGCGGGCGTGCCGGTGGTCAACGTGCATTGGATCGGGAAAGTCGTCGGGGCCGGATTGAGCTGGGATACGCATAGCGACAACTTCAACCAGTTGAAGAACACGTTGCTGCCGCCGTTTGATTCGGGATTCTCCAGCCTGTTGACCGATCTGGAAGAGCGTGGCATGCTGGACGAAACGCTGGTGGTGGTGAATGCCGAGATGGGCCGCACCCCGAAAATCGGCGACCCGCGCGCTGGCGGTTCCGCCGGTCGCGATCACTGGGTGAACTGCCTGTCGGTTCTGTTTGCCGGCGGAGGGATCCGGGGCGGTCAAGCCTACGGTGCGTCCGACTCGGTCGCCGGGTATCCCGCCGCGAAACCGGTGAATCCAGAACACATCGCCGCCACGATTTACGAGGGCCTGGGCATCCGCGAGAACCTGATCTTCCGCGACCGTGAAGGCCGCCCCTTCAGCCTGGCCGAAGAGGCACCGCCGATTCCGCTGTTCGGTTAAAACGCTCTAACAACGCACCAGATTGCCAACGCCGTGTGTTATCCCACGGCGGGCCAGAAGGCGACGCCAGTGACGGTCAGGCCCATTCGGGCGTAAATCAGAACGGCGACAACATTGATGTTGTAGACCAACATCGCGGCGATCAGGCCCCGGTTCTGTGCGTGATGCCGCGCCTGCCAGCAGGCAATCCCCAGCGAGAGCAGTGCGGCTCCCGCGATGCGGGCCGCTGCCTGGCCACCCGGTGTATCCAGCGAAACGCTCAGCAGCAACCAGACTGGCACCGACGGGATCGCCAGCAGGACCACACCGATTCCTATTTCGAGCAACGCTGTCAGCACGAGCAGGTTTTTAGTCACGCGATGAAGGATTTCAAGAGGGCCTTGATGCTTTACTGCGCCGGCTGGGGGAGGCGAATCAGCGTGAGTTGACGCGATTGACCGTCGTCCGTGTGGACATACACCGGCGTCGCATCCTTCGTGAGATTCGCGATACCCGCTTCATAGACCGGGAACTTGTCATCACCAATCTTCCACGCCGCGCGCTGGGTCTTCTTGTCGACGGCCCCACCCAGGTTGATGACCTGGTCGTTACGGACATTGTGGTAGTTGCCGCGGATCAGGCCCTGGGGATTGACGGCCAGTTGGAAGATGTCGTCGGAAGTGGTTTGATCCCCTTCGACGATCGCGAAGACACCCAGCGGCATCCATTTGGAATCCTCATCGGGATCGGCCTGCCCCGTGCTGGCAATCTGACTCGCCTGGTTGGCATACTCTTCCGTCGTCCCGGCCGAATCGCCATTCACGTAGACCGCATTGGACTGGGCGACGACATTTCCGCCGTAGTCGTACAGCATAGGTGTTCCCGGCAGTCCGACTTGTGCGGCGACGGCGCGATAACCGGGGTTGGCGTAGACCGACACGTTGGTCAGATTCTTGGCGGGCCAGGCATTGGGATAGCCGCCGTACATGGCCGGGCTGTAAGCCGGATAGGTGGCCGCTGCTCCGTGAAACGCCTCGGTTTGCGATGCCAGTGCGGCCGATGAGTTGTAGTAGGTCCCCGAAGCCCGCTGAGCGGCGGGGTAGCCCGGCACTCCGGCAGCGCCTGCACCGGCCCCCGGACGATAACCAACTCCGCTGGCCGGACCACCGACACCCGCGGCGCCCACTCCGGCACCCGGCCGGAAACCGGCTCCACTGGCTGGTCCACCGACACCACGCGTTCCGGCGCTCCCCGCACCCGCCCCGGGCCGGAATCCGACTCCGCTGGCCGGTCCACCAGCCGCACCGCCGCGACTGCCGAATCCGCCCGCACCGCCCCCTTCGTGACTGAAGGGACCCATGGCCGCGTTACCAGGAGAAGATCGCCCGCCAGCACCTCCGGATGACAATCCGCCTCCGAATCCACCGCGTTGAGCCCCGCCTCCAGCACCACCGAAGCCACCTGCGCCGCCGCCACCACCTCGTTGAGCACCACCAAATCCACCGCCAGAACCTCCGGGACCACCTGCTCCGCCACGTGAAGCCCCGCCCGCTCCGCCGCCAAATCCTCCGCCCGAACCACCGCGCGAGGCACCGCCGCCGGGTCCGCCACCAGCTCCACCCCGCTGAGCCCCGCCACCTCCGCCGGGCCCACCACCTCCGCCGCCACGTGCTCCGCCTCCGCCCCCGCGTTGAGCCAATACGAGTGATGCCGGAATCATCAGAGAGAGAACGAGCGCTGCGGAAGCGAAGTGCTTCAAGTGCATGATGTGCTGCCTTAAGGGATGCGGTGGCGATGAAGGGTGCGACTGGAACAATTTCCGTAAATGAAGTCGTCCGGCGCACTCACTTCTCAGTTTTAATGCGGCTGACTTTGACCGGGGCCAGATCGGCGACCTCATTGTCATCGAGCAGGCGTTGCGTCGACTGCCAGGTGAAGGTGTCATTACTAACGCGGCGGAGAATGTTGGTTTCCTTCAGCGTGCGTCCGTCGGGCAGCGTTCCCCCAGCATCCAGCACCCAATGGTCGCCGTCACGACTCCAATCGGCCTCGCCGATGCCGCCGTTGGCTTCGAAGGTCCAGGAATGGATGGCCCCTGTCGCCGGATCGACTCCAATCACTTGTTTGCCGCTGAGGGCTCGTGCCGCTTCCTTGATGGAAAACTGCACGTGAATGAACTTCTTGTTGGCGTCCCAGGCGTAACTGGTCTGAATGTCGGCACCGCTGTTGCTGGTCGATTTCCATTCGCCGATCAGCCAGCCCAGATCGTTGATGGACACCAGGTCGGCCGGAGATTCACTCAATATGGCCAGCCGCCAGCGATCGTCTTCACGGACCAGAAAGGCCCGATAATGTGCGTGTGAAGGACCGTCCGTGGCCCCCTTGCGGATCGTGACGACACCATCTTCGATCGCCGAATCTTTCGCGATGAAACGCAGCGCTTCCGGCTGTACTTCGGCCTGGACTTCCGGGGTGACGGCGAAGAAGGCGCTGAAACCCTTCTCTAATGCCTCGCGACCTCGAACGACTTCACCGTGCGCCGTCTGATGCTCTCCCTCGGCCGTCCAAAATGCGGCAACCTTCTTGGCGTCCCGGGCCTCAAACGCTTTGGCGAACGCGGCCATCGTCTCGCGAATCGCCGTGCGATCCTTGGCTCGAGTGTCGACTGCGGCGGGTGCTGCTGGCGGTGGCGGCGCTTTGGTCTTGGTTTCCTGAGCGAGGAGTTCCGACAAGATGACCACGATGATTGCCACAAACAGCACGACGTGTCGGTTCATTGGGATATTCCAGATCGAAGAAGACAAACCCACTGGCAAGCAGGCTGGAGAAATGGAACCACTCGCCTGACTTCGCTTGCCGAACTTCAAGTACGAAAAGGGTATCACGAAGATCTCGTGATGAGGGATGAAACAGTTTGCCGGCAGGAAAGAAGTCCCGCACCCATGAGCAAATGCGTCGCATTCCGAATGGGCGCGACAGATGGCAAAGCTGCAGAGATCGTCGCAGCCGATGCGGCAGACGGGAGTTTCGAACTCGTCTGAAATTATTGCGATTTCACCTAATGCCTGCGCATTTCGTGGCCGATGTGGCCACCGGCGATTCCGACGCTCACCGGTTCACCGGATCACTCTCGCGGATCCGCGCCCGGTGGAGCCCGAAGGCGATCATCTGTGCGGGGAAGTCGCGAATGCCAGGAATCTTGAGCATCAGGCGGGCAATCGACGGCAGCGGTCGGCCAGGCCCAGTTGATCGAGAGCTTCGAGGGTCGAAGGGTGGATCGTATCGCCTCGGAAATCCCGGTCGAAGTCGCGATGACTTTCCAACAACGTGACCGCGACCCCTTGGCGAGTTTACGGTTGCGGCTTGAGTGCCGCTGCTCCCGCGGCTGCGATCTGGCCATCTTCCACCGACTTGACGCCCGAGACGCCAATCGCGCCGATGATCTTGCCGCCGTGTACGATGGGAATCCCACCTTCAATCGGCAGCGCACCGGGCAGCTTCAGCAGCTTCGCATTCACCCCTCCCATGGCCAGCAAGTCTTCAAATACTTTCGTCGGACGACGGAAGAGAGCCGCTGTCTTGGCCTTCTCCAGGGAGACTTCCACGCTCCCCAATTGAGTATTGTCCAGACGCTGAAACGCGACCAGAAATCCCGACCCATCGACCACGGCAATCGCCACCGGCCAATTGTTCTTCTTCGCTTCAACCTCGGCCGCGAGAATCACCTTCTGCGCCAGTTCCAGCGAAATGGCCTCGCCATAGGGCAGCGGAGCCGCGGCCGGGGGCGGAGTCTGTGCAGCGCCTGGTTGACCGAGGCAAAAGCTGAGCCCCGTGAAAACGGCAGCCGCGAACATCGATTCACGCGAGAACGAAGACAGACTGATCATGGAAATGGTCCTTGCAGCAGGTGATCAAACCAGGGATCGATCCGCTGCCGATCCCAGCCGAATCAGTATGACAAACGACAGCCCTCGTGGCGAATCATCCAATCCCCTAGACCCCACAACGTCGTCAGGTGAGCCGGGTGCCGTGCGGTGACGTTCCGCCGCTGGGCTTGTCCCAGTGGTTCCCGCGCTTCTGCACTACACACCAACTTGCCACTATTTGTAGTGCAAAAGCGAGGGAACCAAACTCCGCGAGGGCAACGCCGTAGCGGACTGATTTGTGGCAGTTCACGGGATAAGCCAGGTTGACACGGACGCTGGCAGCGTCCGCCACGTGGCCGACGCTGCCAGCGTCGGCGTATTTCCTCAGCTTTTTCCTCCAGGCAAATCCGCTACGGCGTTGCCGCGAGGGGCGTGGCGTAGTTTCAGCGTACTTCAGTCTGCTAAACTATTGCAGATTTCCGATTTTCCTTCCTCTTCAGGAGAGCACCATGAGCCAGTCCACGACACCGATTCCTCCGTGCCAGGAAAACCTGATTCCGCACTTGGTCTGTGCCCCGTGTACAGCGGCCCTGGAGTTCTACAAGCAGGCCTTCGGGGCCGTGGAACTGCATCGCATGCTGTCGCCTGACGGGAAAAAAATCATGCATGCGGCGATGCGATTTGGTAACAGCTTTGTGTTCTTCGCCGACGACTTTCCGGAATACTGTGGCGGCAAAGAGCAATCGCCCAAAGCCCTGAAAGGAACACCGGTGACCTTTCATCAGTACGTCCTGGATTGCGACGCGGCAATCAAGAGGGCGACGGACGCGGGGGCGACGATCCTGATGCCGGCCAGCGACATGTTCTGGGGCGACCGCTACGGCATCGTAACCGACCCCTTCGGCCACAATTGGGCCTTCGCGACGCACATCAAAGATCTGACGCCCGAACAAATGCAGAACGGGATGCTGGAAACGATGGCTGCAGCACCATAGTTAACTTTTAACAGCGATTGAAGATTGCTGGAGGATGAGATCGGAGGGTGATCGAAATGAGCGAACCGTTGCCTCCCACGGAATTGACAGCCGATTCCGAATACCTGCGGCTCCTGGGCCGAATTTCCGAGGTTTACACCACGGGACAGGTGCGGGCCCACCAGGCTGTGAATGCCCAGATCACCGAGACCTATTGGCAGATCGGCCACGATATCGTCGAATTCGAGCAGGAAGGCAGAGTCCGAGCCGAATATGGCAAGGCCCTGCTGGCCAGTCTCAGCCGCGACCTAACCCTTCGCCACGGCAAGGGTTTCAGTCGCAGCAATCTCGTTCGCTTTCGCCAGCTGTACCTTACCTACCCAATAAGTGCGAAGCCTTCGCACTTATTGAGTTGGTCGCATTATGTCGAACTGCTTAAGGTGGATGACAGCCTGGAGCGAAGCTTCTATGAGCAGCAGGCCGTCCGCGAGAAGTGGTCCGTTCCAGAGCTTCAACGCCAGAAAAAATTCTCAATTCAACCTGGCATACCCAAAAGGTGCGACGCTGTCGCACCAATTGAGTTGGTCTCACGTCGTGGAACTTCTCAAGATCGATGATCCGTTGGAACGCGGCTTTTACGAACAGCAGAACGTTCCCGCGACGCCGCGGAAGCGGTGACGCACGGAAGTGACGTTGCGAGACAGGCGGAAAACAAATAGGGGCCACATGAGCACGACTCCCAAGACCATTCAGATCTTTCTGCCGAGCGGTGATCCTCGAGGAATTCGCATTGCCGAGATCACGACACGGATCGTGCAGGTGATCGAAGTCCCGCGCAGCCTGCTGCCAGACTTCATCAAGATGCCCGAGAGCAATCAGGTCGCTCTCTACTTTCTGTTCGGCGAGGCCGAGGACGGCACCGACGCGAAGGTCTACATCGGACAGACCGGTGACCTGCCAGCACGCCTGACCAGTCACAACAAAAGCAAGGACTTTTGGCAGCGGGCCATCGTCCTGATTTCCCGTACCAACAGCCTGACTCAAACGCACTCGCTGTTTCTGGAATGGTATTGCCTGCAAGCGGCCAACAAGGCCGCCCGCTATGTTGTCGAGAATGGCAATGCGGGCAGCAAACCACACACACCCGCTCCATTGGAAGCGGATTGCCTGGAAATCTTCGAGACGGGGCAGGTGCTGCTGGCCACGCTCGGGTATCCTGTCTTTGATGCGGTTTCCAAGCCTGTTACGTCATCAGAAGAACTCGAAGTGTTTTACTGCAAAGCCTCGGGGGCTGACGGTCGGGGGTTGTACACGCCTGAGGGATTTGTGGTACTGAAGGGGTCCAGCGGCCGAAAGACCAACGTCGATTCGCTCATCGGAACTCCGGCCGAAAGATTTCGCGAAAGACTTGTGAAATCGGGCGTTCTCAAGGTGGCTGGCGATAAGGTCGTCATGGCGACGGATCACCTATTTAAGACCCCCAGCGGTGCGGCGCTCGCCCTCACGGGACGAATGACCAATGGTTGGGTGAATTGGAGAAGCAAAGACGGCAAAACTCTCGACGAACTGAAACGCCAGCAGCCGGAATAAAAATGAGCGGAATGGCGCTAGCCACCGGTGTTTTATTCGGACGGCGGACGGAAGAAGTACCGGCGGCTAGCGCCGTGCCGCTCACCGATGAGTGTTTAACAATACCCCTTTTGGTGACTTTGACACCTCATTGTATGATCGAGGGGTGGTCTGTTCTGAAGCGGTGCGTCTGGGCAGGCACGGGGTGGAATGTTGGGAAATTGGGGCTTTGAACTGAGTTTACAGGGACTTGCGGGAATCGGGCGTGTTTGAGGAATCGTATTTGTCCTAATCACCGGTCGCGCAGCGACCGCGAATACAAGCTCGCGGCGCCAGCGAGTGAATTCTTGCTGCTCGATTGCGACGGAATGCACTCGCTGGCGTTTCTAGCTTGTATTCATCAAACACGCTTTAGCGTCGGCGACTGCGGTTTGGCGGGGGGCTTGAACTGGCGGGCAGTTCGGGGGCGCCGATGGTGCGCCTGCGGCGAGAGAGTTGACGGGAGAAAGTAGAAAGTAGACTTAAGACAGATTGAAGAATTCAAAGAATCAAAGAAGTTGAAGAGCGAGAGAGATCTTGGCGTGCGTCTGGACTGTAAGATGGGCACTCCTGCCCGTCTGTATTTGTGAATGCAGCGACGGACAAGAGTGTCTACCAACGAAGACAACCGGCCAAAGAAATCAGAACTCAATGAGCGCACGAGGTCTGGTGGTTGAGGAAATGACGAATGTCGAAATCCGAATGTCGAATGAAGGACCAAAGACAAAGGGTCGTGATAGGGTACGGTAGTTCAAAGAATTCGAAGAGTTCAAAGAATGCGCGAGGTCTCATGACCTGCTGAGGTCCGGAGTTGCGGGCTCGGACTGACCTGGAGACTCGTCCCGGGTCGGTACGCCGCACCCAGAGACGGGCAAGAGTGCCCATCTTACCAGCCGGTCAAAGAAATCGAAGGGATCAAAGAAGGCGACTTCTTTAAGGGTGGGCGGCGGGAACAGGTCCGGGTGCTCGCTGCGATCGCTAAATCATTGGTGTGTCATAAGTTGAGGTCTCACCAATGAAATGGTGCATCTAAACGTCAGTTCAAAGATGTCAAAGATGTCAAAGATGTCAAAGATGTCAAAGATGTCAAAGATGTCGAAGATGTCGAAGATGTCGCGAGTTTTGAGTGGGTGTGGAGACGGGAAGAGCTCCTGCCACAGACGCCAAGTCGCAAAGTTACGACGAGAGGGCCGCATCGCGTCAGGTCAATTGTCAGTTGGCGTTGGTGGGTGTCGCTGGCGGGTGTTGCCCTGATGGCTGGCTGCGCCCAATTTGTGTACCATTTGAGACGTTCGTTGCACCGTTGGATGTCTCAACTCACGTCACACAACCGGGAGAACACCATGCGCCATTGGGTCTGCTGTCTGGTCGTCGTTTTGTCTGCGAATCTGTCTGCGTTCGCTGCCCCTCCGAAACCCACGGGTGAGACCATCGTGTCGCCTGACGCGCAGCTCGAATTGCTCTTTACGCGTTCGGAGAAGATCACCGGGGGGCTGACCGAAGGGCCGACGGTGGCTCCCGATGGTTCCATCTATTTTTCCGACATTCCGTTCGGTGCTGACAAAGGGATGATCTTGCGGTTTGATCCGAAGTCCAAAAAGACGATGGTCTTCACACGAAACAGTATGAAGTCCAACGGCCTGAAGTTTGACGCACAGGGCCGACTGAACGCCTGCGAAGGGTCTGACTTCGGTGGGCGGGCCGTGGTGCGCTACGACCTCACGACGGGAAAGCGGACTGTTCTCGCTGACAAGTACCAGGGCAAGCGATTCAATGCACCCAACGATCTGGTGATTGATCGTGAAGGTCGCATCTATTTCTCGGATCCCAAATACCTGGGGACAGAGAAACGCGAATTGGAACACCGGGCTGTCTACCGGATTGACACTGACGGCACTGTGATCGAGATCACCCATGAAGTGGAAAAGCCGAATGGCGTGGCCTTGAGTCCCGATGGCAAGACGTTGTACGTGGCCGATCACAATAATGGGACAGATCAGATTGGTTCGGATGAAGTGCCGAAAAAGGGGGCGATGAAGGTCTATGCGTTTCCCCTGGGCGCTGACGGGAAGGTCAATGGGCCGCGTAAGGTCTTGTACGATTTTGGAACGCAAAACGGCTGCGATGGGATGACGATCGACTCGAAAGGGAACATCTACATCACGGCCCGCAGCTTGAAGCGACCGGGGGTCCTCGTCCTGAATCCGGAAGGGAAAGAGGTGGCTTTCATCCCGACCGGCGAGTCTCAGCCTGACGATACGACCGAAGCCGTGGGGCTGCCGAGCAACGTCACGTTTGGAATCGGTGCGGAGAGTAAAACTTTGTACATCACCGTCGACAAGAGCCTGTATCGCATCAATTTGAAGTCGGAAGGTTTTCGCCTGCCGGCGAAGAACTAACGGTTATGTAATGGAGAAACGGCTGAGAGTTGCGCATCCTGCTGGATATAGTAAGAGATCATCAGTCCGTTTGGCCGGTCTGCGTTAAGGCTGGCCCGACGGACTCTCGGGGGCGCAAACATGAAATCTTCGGCATGGTGGGTGTGTGGACTGATCGCGCTGGCCGGCATCATCAATTTACCGGTGGTCCAGGCGCAGGGACGTGGCTCCAGTGGAATGCTGCGCCGCTATCAGCAACTGAATCAACAACGTGCGAAGCAGCAGCAGGCGATGCAGAAGGCCTACATCGAGTGGTATCAGAAGGTGCAGGCCGAAGCTGCGGCAAAGAGGGCGGCTCACATTGCCGATGTGCAGCAGAAAAAGGCCCAGGCGGAAGTCGAACGACAGGCGAGAATCGAAAAGACGAAACAGCACAACGCCGAACTGGCGGCGAATCCGCGTGCCAAAACTAAGACGTCTGGCAAGTCTGACGAAGCTTCGGGGAAGGCTGAGACGGCAGATCGGGAAGACCCGGAATCGGGCGAGAAGGAAACGGCTGGTCAGGAATCCACCGACAAGAAGCCAGCGCCCGCGGTCAAGACGGACAAACCCGCCAAGACGACTCGACCGGCCAAGAAGTAGGGAAGCTCTGGGCTGCCCGTGGTCGTCGTAGATCGTTGTTCACAGAAACTGTTTTGACAAAAATGGTGGGACAAAAATATGAGATGAGAGAGGGATCCCGGTCGTATCACTAAGTGGGATGGTCATCATTTTTTTGTCCTACCTTTTTTTTGTCAGCACCCGCGGCTAGGACAGACCAGCCCGCCAAGACGACGCTTGCCACCAAGAAGTCGGAAAACATCCGGATGCCAGTGGTAGTCGTTGATCGTTGTTCACAGAATCTATTTTGACAAAAAAATGGTAGGACAAAAAATGAGATGACCGAAGGATCCTGGTCGTTTCACTCAGTGGAGTGGTCATCATTTTTTTGTCCTACCATTTTTTTGTCAAAACTCCTTCCGATTTCCACAGACTGTCGCCGATCCAAAATCTGTGTCGCGGAATCTCGTAGGAGTTCCGCGGTAGCTTCCAGACTTCCGGGCGGAACTCTTAGGAGATTCCGCTACTCAGGGCGCGGAACCTCACGAGCCTGACCAATCTCGTGTTGTGGGGGCTGTTTTTTTGCGTCTGGCTGGCTGTTGGTGATCAACGGGCCACGGATTTGGCGTCGGGGAAATGGTTGACGAAACGCTCGCAACATCCTTCGCTGCTAAGACTTTCGCCCACTCGCGACCCGGGTGGGCTTGATCTTCAAGTGCCAATCCGCTTCAATCCCCGGCAGGCGCGCCTATAATTCCGACGACTCGGTGATTTACCGGGTATTTTGGGGCGACGGAGCTGTCAGCTCACGTGAGACGCTCTTTCAAGAATCTCGTACACACGATTGATCGCTGGTGGGAAGGGAATTCAGCATGTTCGACCCGCTGATGGCAGGACAGTATTCGCCTCAGTTGCAACGTCCCCGAGACTATTCGCGGCAGCGACAAATGGGGATTGGCGATCTTCTCCTGGAAAATCGCATCATTTTCCTCGACGGTCCGATCCATGACGGCAGCGCCAATCTGATCGTCATGAAACTTTTGTTCCTGCAGTCGGAAAACCGGCATCAGGACATCCACATGTATGTGAATTCGCCGGGTGGTTCGGTCACGGCCACGATGGCGATTTATGACACGATGCAGTTCATGGAATGCAGTGTGGCGACCTACTGCGTGGGCCTGGCGGCCAGCGGCGGGGCGATTGTTCTCGCCGGCGGAACCAAGGGCAAACGCTACGCCCTGCCCCATTCCAAGATGATGATCCATCAGCCTTATGGCCAGGTTGGCGGCCAGGTCTCGGACATCGAGATTCAGGCCAAGGACATCCTGGACACGCGTGAGATTCTGAACGCGATTCTGGCCAAGCACACTGGACAGCCCCTGGAAGTGATCGCACGGGATACGGATCGCGACCGCTATCTGTCAGCGGAGCAGGCTCGGGTTTATGGTCTGGTGGATGAAGTTCTGATCGCGGCTCCGAAGAAAACCGAAATCATCACTCCGCCGGTGTAGTCGGCGACGGTCGTTCCCTGAAAGTTGCGATTGAAGAGTTCTCGGAAATCTGGTATTGCCCCCCACGGTCAGCGGTGCGTGGTGGTTGATCCGACCGCGAGGCATTTGCCTCGCCCGCCATGCGGACCGGTTCAACGACTTCGTCATCACTGCCGGACATCACAAATGAGCACACTATGACGACCCTCGTCCCTTATGTTATTGAGAAAAACGGCCGCGAAGAGCGGGCGATGGACATCTACAGCCGGCTGCTCAAGGACCGCATTGTGTTCATGGGCACGCAGGTGAACGATGTGGTCTCCAACAGCATTGTCGCGCAACTGTTGTATCTGCAGTTCGAAGATCCGAAGGCCGACATTCACTTTTACATCAACTCGCCCGGCGGTTCGATCACGGCGGGCATGGCGATTTACGACACGATGCAGATTATTTCGTGCGATGTGGCCACCTATTGCATCGGCCAGGCGGCCAGCATGGGAGCCATGTTGCTGACGGCGGGAGCCAAGGGAAAACGTTACGGTTTACCGAATGCGCGCATCATGATCCACCAGCCTCTGGCTGGCATGGAAGGCACCGCAACCGAGCTCGAAATTCACGCCAAGGAAGTCATCCGCATCAAGCGCAGTATGAACGAATTGATGGTCAAGCATACAGGCCGCACGCTGGATGAAATCGAACGCGATACCGATCGCGACAATTTCATGTCATCGGAAGAAGCCAAGGCGTATGGCTTGATCGATAATGTGTTGGACAAACTGCCCAGTACGATCTCGAACGTCAATTGATTTGAATTCCCATGCGATTGGTACACCTGACATGGATGTCGGTGGTCATGGCCCTGGTCATGCTGGGGGGGTGCGCGTCGCGGGGCAGCCTGGAAGTGCTCGAAACGGAACTTCGCCAGCAGGAAGATCAACTCGCCGGATTGCAGCAACAGTTGGCGACCACGCAAAGCGAGCTGCAGGTTTCGCAAAACGAGGTCGCTGAGTTGCGAGCCCAACTGGTGGGTAACGGCCAGCAGGCGCATTCTCCGGAACACCTGGAGCATGAATTCAAAGCGGTTGGCCTGCGTTTCAACACCTATCTGACCAGCGGCATTGATCGCGATGGCCAGCCGGGTGATGAGCTGCTGCACGTGTTGGTCTATCCCCACGATGATCAAGGTGGGCTGGTCAAGCTGCCGGGGACAATTGAATTGCGTGCGTTGGATTTGTCGGCCCCAGACGGCCTGCAAGAGGTCGGTAACTGGAGCTTTACGGCTGCTCAGACGAAGGCCGCGTGGCATAGTGGTTTTTTGGCCGCCGGGTTCCTGTTTGAGGAAGCGTGGGCGCGGCTGCCACAAGGTTCCGACGTGACGTTGCATGCCCGCTTCAAGACGATCGACGGCCGACAGTTCGATGCGGTGCAGTCGTTGAAAGTCAGTTCGCCCGCGCTGTCTCCGGTCGTACAGAGCCTGCCATCGCAAACCGCGGTTCGGGCCAGCAAGCCCACCGTGTCGCCGGTCGGCTTTGACACGGATGACGAGTTGCGGGACGACCAGCTTGAGCCGGCAGTGAATGCCGAGCGCGGAGTCATTGAAACCTCTGATCGCTACCGCGAATACGAGATCCCGGTAATTCGGTAGGCTACGGTGTCTGGCAAATACCAGCTCGAAGCGCAAGCGAGAGCATTCCGTTCGTATAAGCCGTTACGATGGCCGCCTGCTTTGCGCACTATGCCGGTTGTTGGTATCATCAGCACCATCAACACTCAACCAGTGGTCCGTTGCCCTCCGCGCGAACTGGTCTCACAACTCAACCATTTCAATTTCCGGAGTTGACGTTCATGGCCGATAATGCGGAAGAGCAGACGTTCGTCCAACTGTTTGTGGAGCACCCCGGTGCCGTGCGGCTGGGCTCGTGGATGGGGATGGCTCTGGCCTTGATGTCCCTTGGCCTGTTGTTGTGGGCCGAACACTACGCGATCGCGACAGCCAGTGGATTGGAAGAAGGGGCGGGCAAGGTTGTCGCCATCCAGCCCGACCGGGTGGACCCCGCCAATGAGGGCAAGCTGGTGCATGTCACGGGAGAGGCCACCACTAAGGATCAATTGATTGACCCGGACTTCGGTGTTTCTGCTCAGGCCCTGAAGCTGTTTCGGTCCATCGAGCTGTATCAGTGGATTGAGAAGAAGACGGAGACCAAGAAGGACGACAAGACCGTGGTCTCGTACACTTACACTAAAGAATGGTCCAAGGACAAACCCAAGCAGGACTTCGAGGACAAGAAGGACCATGTGAATCCGGCCGAGTTGCCGTTTAAGGAATTGGAACTGCTGGCGGCGGACGTCAAGCTGGGTGCGTTCGCCTTGTCACCGAATCAGATCAAAGAGCTGAAGGGGACCGAACCGCTGCCGATGACCCAGGAGCTGCTGGACCAACGGCCTGCCGACAAGAAGGGGACCGGATCCGTAGGTGATGAAGGCAAGCTGTTTGTCTCGCGCACCCCCGGCAGCACTCTACAGGCCCCCGCTGTGGGCGACATTCTCGCCAAGTACGAGGTGATCCGGCCCAAGATCGTCACGATCGTGTCAAAGCAGACCGGGCAGACGTTTGAGCCGTATCGTTCTCGCGCCGGGACCGAAATCGACATCGTCCAGCCAGGTGCGGTCGACACGAAAGCCATGTTCGCATCGGCTCATGGAAACAGCCAGACCATCCACTGGGTGCTGCGCGTGCTGCTCATCATGTTACTGGCTCCGGCCGTGTTCCTGATGATCCGGCCGATGGCTTCGGAATCGGGATTCGACCTGATGAAGAAGCGGAACAACATTGGGTTCCTGGCATTCGGAACGGTGGCCGCCACGTTTATTGTGTTCTGCATCGTGGGCGTACGCTGGCTGTTGTACCAGCCGCTATTTGGCATCGAGATGCTGGCGATCGGAGCACTCGGCCTGGCGATCCTGTACTTTGTGCTGCGGCGTTTGGATAAGTCGGGGATGTTTACCCCGGTGGCTCAATTCTCTGCGGAAGAGCTGGCGTTGTTCCGGCAGATTGCCCTGGACCCGGAAAATCTCAAGCTGCGACTCGATCTGGCCGGACTGCTGGAAAAGCGAGGCCACTTGCAGGGTGAGTTCATGCGTCTCGACATCGAGACCGAGGGAATGGCCAAGAAAGATCATCGTCGGAACAAGCTCGAAGAACGCTGGATGGCACTGTTGAACGAACACAGCCGCATGTGGTTCATGGGCTTGACGAAATTGGGGCTGTGGCCGCACATGGGCGATACCTTCATGCCCTATATGTGGATGCATTTGGGTAACATCGAAAAGGTCGAGATCAACAAACCGAAGCTGCTGCCGCAACATGCCGATCGCCTGTTTAAAGCGGCTCCCGGACTGCGGGAACTCGAATTCCACACTATTATCTGGGTGAAGGGGGACTGGAAGGAGACTCAGGACGAGTTCGATTTTCCGGGGATCTTTGCACTCCCGCATCTCGAGCAGATCGGAATACTCAATGTGGGGAACTCGCGGCTGAAGCTCGACGTCCTGGAAACAATCGTGAAGTCGCCACACTTGAAGAATCTGAAGCGACTGGAGATCGGATCGAATCAACTCGGCATGCCCGGGGCAGAGGTTGTGGCGAAGTCGACGGCTCTCAACAAATTGAACGAACTTGATATCAGTTCCTTTAGTCTGAAAGATGAAGGTGCCGCAGCCCTCGCCAAGTGGCCGCAACTGCCGAAGCTGACGTCTCTCGAGTTGTCCTACAACGATCTGACGAGCGTGGGGATTCGCGCACTAACAGAGTCAAATTCGCTCGCCAGTTTGACCGACTTGAATCTTCGTAGCAACGAGATTGGTCCCGAGGGAGCGTCGGCTCTGGCCTCGGCGGCGTGCCTTTCCAATCTTACGAAATTGTACCTGGGAAGTACCAATGTCGGCACCTCAGGCTTGCAAGCGCTGGGGAACTCGCCCCATCTGACGAACTTGACCGTGCTGAACCTGGAGTCGTGTGAAATCGATGCCGCGGGGATTCAAAGTTTGCTGTCGGGTCGGACGCTGGAGAAGCTGGAAGAATTGGATTTGTCCTACAACGCCATCGGCGACGCGGGCCTGGAGACGCTGGCCCGTTGGCCGGGCTTGGCTCACGTGAAGAAGCTGATCCTCAAGTCAAATTCCATTACCGGTGCGAGTATCCGTGCGCTGGCAGCCTCACCGTTCGCCGGGGCCTTGCAGGAATTGGATCTGTCCGATTGCGAAGGTGGGATCAGTGCCGCACGGGCGTTGGTCGCCTCGGAGACGCTCACCAAACTCACCTCACTGAAAATCGAAAATGCGTCGTTGACGCCCGAAGGCAAGCAGTTGCTGGAAGTGCGCTTTGGCGAAGGGGTGGAGTGTTAGGTTCAGGAAATCTCTACGCGAACAGCCCGGATTTATTCACAGTCTGCTCAATGAGCAAGCGGAGCGATGCTGGGTAACCCGAAGCGTAAGCGAGGGCAACTCGTAACTCATCCCTCGCTTACGCTTCGGGTTACCAGCAAGCCGTGAATAATCCAGGTTAACGCGAAGAGCCGCTGGTTGCACTGGCGATGCGCCATACGCCGCGCTGGTCTTTTGCCGTCCCGTCGCAGGCTTCGTAGAACATGCGATAACGAGTTGTCCCGTCGCGCTGTGGCAGGGGAATCAGGCACATTTCTGAACTTTTTACGGCATCCCCACCGCCGGGGCCCGGGGCGATGACTGGCTCGGCGCACTTCTTCCATATTAAACCGTCGTCGGAGGTGGCCCGCAGGATTTGAGCACGGTTGGACTGGCTGTATCCGGCGTAGTACATCACATAGCCGGCACCCGCCACACGGACGATTTCGCAGGCAAATGCGGCGTGTGAGTCGTAGGTGCCGTCCTGTGCGATTCGGATACCCGCCTCTGGCTGGAACACCAAGCCGCCGTCCTCGGAGACCGCACTGACGATCCCCCGGCCGCGGTCGTAGTAATACAACCGACTCCGGCTCTCACTTAGAAAGACGATGCGCGGCGACGAGAGATTCCGACCTGCGGCGGCGACTCGGACGCCTGGCTCCAGCGTCCACTGCAATCCGCCGTCGGTTGAGATGGCACTCAGAATGGTGTTCGTAACTGACTGCGGGCCAACGCAGCACTCGTAATACATTCGCAGCCGGCTGCCATCGCCAACGGGAACCACTTCGGACGAGACCACGCGGAACTCGCCGGCACCTCCCGCCTGCGGCGACAGTCGCACACCCGGCTCAGGAGTCCATTTCGAACCGTCCGTGGAGAACGCACTCAAGATCCGGGTTGAGGAGTTGTCATAGTCATTGGCCCCGGCGGGAAAACCCGGTCGCGGCAGGATCTGCGAGTAATACATCCGATAGCCGCCCCCCGGCAGCGCCAGAATGCGTGGAGCGACGGTACCACAGACACCCGTTCTCGGTGCATCTGGCGACCAGGTTGCTTCGGGTAGTGGGTTGGTATCGTTGTCTGGTGCGGCCTCGATCGCCACGGCAGAATCTTTCGTCCACACAATGCCCGGATCCGCCGGAACGGTATGAACTTGTGGCGAAGCGGATGGGGTGTGAGTCAGGTCAATCATGGGTGGGGTATCCGTAAATACAACAACTGTAGGATTTTCGTCCAATTCCGTGGTTCCAAATCGTCCGTATTTCTGACAACAGTATCAAAGTGAAAGTCAGCAGCAAAGGACATCCCCCCCTCCCCGCCAACTACGCCAACTAAAGGACAGGCATCTTTATTCCCTAAGAAGACAAAACTAAAGACGGCATGTGATTATTGTCGGCGACGGATTGCCATAGGCCTATCAATAATATGCCTGTCCTTTAGTTGTGGGGTCACGAACTTGTTAGGGAAATTGAGTGGAATCTGGGGTTAGATTGTGGTCTTATGTCGGTATGAGATCTAGGGTTGGGATTGCTGGACTGCGACGAGAACTCCAAATGACCCGCCGTTACCTGATGATCCTCTGCTTATTGATGGTGACCAATTCGTCTCGGGGCGACGATCCCGCTGACTTTGTGCGCGACGTTCAGCCTTTGCTCAAGACCCATTGCTTAAAGTGTCACGGCGAACAGAAGCAGAAGGGGGGACTGCGACTCGATCTGAAGGCCGACGCCTTCAAGGGTGGCGATTCTGGAGTGCGTGGAATCGAACCCGGAAAGTCTCGTCAGAGCCGCTTGTTCCAACTCGTGACTTCGAAGGATCCCGCCGAACGGATGCCGCCCGGGGATGAGGGTCTCAACGCGGCACAGATTGAATTGCTGCGTCGCTGGATCGATGCCGGTGCCAATTGGCCGGACTCAGGGGCGCCTGCAGCACCCAGCGGTCGGGCGGAAATGGTTGTGACCGCTGAGGACCGGCAGCATTGGTCCTTTCTCCCACTGCGCTCCGTTGAATTGCCGGCCCTCAAACAGGCTGACAAGGTGCAGTCACCGATTGACCAATTCATCCGTGCCAAGCTGGAAGCTCGTCAGCTTTCGTCAACGCCATCGATCGAGCCTCGCAAACTGATCCGTCGCATTTATTTCGACGTACTCGGACTGCCGCCGACTCCTGAAGAAATTGATGACTTTTGTGCGGCTGCAAGCCGTGACCAGCAGTCAGCCGTGGCCGAACTGATCAACCGGTTGCTCGAAAGCCGGCACCACGGGGAGCGCTGGGCGCGACATTGGCTTGATGTCGTGCGATACGCTGACAGCGACGGGATGGAAGAGGATTTTGATCGGCCCCACGCCTTTCAATATCGCGACTTCGTCATCCGGTCGCTCAATGACGATTTGCCGTTTAATACCTTCGTGAAATGGCAGATTGCGGGCGATGAACTGGATCCGGACAATCTGCTGGCGGTGGCCGCGACGGGCTTCCTAGTCGCTGGACCACACGCCGTTTTGCCGGAAAAACTACTGGAAGAAGAACGGCTTTTCACCAAGTACAATGAACTCGACGACGTGATCTCCACACTGGGGACGGGCCTGCTGGGTCTGACGCTGGCCTGTGCCCGCTGTCACGATCACAAATACGACCCGCTGCCGACTCGGGACTATTACCGATTGATGGCGGCACTCCATAGTGGTGACCGGGCTGTCGTTCCATTGGGACCGCGCGCGGAAGTTGAAGCCGACAGACAACGGCACTCCGTGTGGCAGCAGGCTGTGAACGCCGCTGAATCACAACGGAATGCCTGGCTGCAGGAACAGAAAACGGCACTCGTACCTGGGATACGCACCGCCAAAATCGCGGCGCTGTCCATCGGTGAAACCGACAAGTCGCTCCTGCGAGAACAGCCGGATTCGGATGGGGCGAAAAAGATCGCCAAACAACACGAGAAGTCATTGTTCATCAGTGATCGTGATGTGCGGAAAGCCATGAATGACGAGCAGCGAAACCGCTGGGACCAGTTGAACAAGACGATTGACGAAGCGCGAAGTCGCGAGCCGGTGGCGCCCCCCTCGGGATATGTCTTTAAGGACGTGGGGGCGGAGCCGAAGACCAACTGGCTGTTCCGTCGGGGCAATTACCGCGACCGGGAGATCCCGGTGAAGCTCGGATTCCTGAGTGTCCTGACTCACGCCCGGAGTCCAGATGACTACTGGCAAACGGCTAAGGCTGAGCGACCGCTGCCCGACAGTACGTATCAGCGAAAGGCGCTGGCGGAATGGATTGTGGACGTGGATCAGGGGGCGGGTGCGCTGCTGGCTCGCGTCATCGTCAATCGCGTCTGGCAGCATCATTTTGGTGCGGGCCTAGTCGCGACTGTGAACGACTTTGGCACACGTGGTGACCAGCCGAGTCATCCAGAATTACTGGAGTGGCTCACGCAGGACTTTGTTGCGCACGGCTGGAAGCTCAAACGCCTGCATCGCCTGATTCTGACCAGTACGTCATGGCAACAGGGAACGGCATTCAACGCCTCCCAGGCACAGGCTGATCCCGATAACCGGCTGCTGTGGCGACGGCGTCCTCTGCGACTCGAGGCCGAAATCCTGCGCGATTCCATGCTCGCCATCAGCGGATCGCTGAATCTTCAGCCTTACGGCCCGGGCTTCAAACCCCCCATTGCCTCGGAGGCCATGACGGGCCGAAACGTCAAGGATCCCTATCCGACGAACTTTGCCGAGACGGCGGCGGTTCGACGGCGTAGTGTTTATATATTTCATAAGCGTCTGACGCCGATTCCACTCCTGCAGGCATTCGACAAGCCGGATGCGCAACAGGGATGTGGACGACGCGATAATACGACGGTTGCTCCCCAGGCGCTGGCGTTGTTGAACGACCAGTTCGTCCGCGATCGCGCGTTTGAGTTTGCCGACCGGCTGCTGGCAGTCTCGAATGACAATGCCGGTCGCTGGGTCGACACGGGGTATCAACTGGCATTGGGGCGTCCGCCTCGCGATTCGGAGCGAAAGGCGGCTGTCGCCTTCCTGGAGGCACAAAGTCAGCGCCGATCCCAACGCGATGCGAAGGCCGCCCCCGCACAGGTTCGCCGCGACGCCCTGGCCGATCTTTGTCAAACGCTATTCAGTCTGAACGAGTTCATTTACGTCGATTGATTCGGCGAGGCACGTATTCATGGCAACAGACACGAATTCTGACAACGGCGTACTGAGCCGGCGGCATCTGCTGCAGCGGGCGGGAGCCGGCCTGGGCGCGGTCGCACTCGCAGACCTGCTGGCCGGCACAGGATTATCCGCTGACAAGGTCTCACAGTCGGCCCCTTTTAAAAAAGACTTCCGGACGCATCCGGCCAAGGCCAAGTCGGTGATCTGGCTCTTCATGGAAGGCGCTCCCAGCGCTGTGGACCTGTTTGATCACAAGCCCGAACTCGATAAACGTCACGGCCAGAAGATTCAAATCGACGTGTTCAATGGGAGTCCCGGGCCGTTGATGAAGTCTCCATTCAAATTCAAACAATATGGCGGCAGCGGAGCCTGGGTCTGTGAAAAGTACACGCATGTGGCCAAGCATGTCGATGATTTCGCATTCCTGAAATCATGCCACAGTGAGTCCAATGATCATGTCCCGGCGCTGTACCAGATCAACACAGGAATTCCGCGTCCCGGGTTTCCGGCCGCCGGTTCGTGGATCACATACGGCTTGGGCAGCGAGAATCGGAACCTGCCCGGCTTTGTGGTTCTCGGAGGCAATCAGGGACTGAAAGGAGGACCTCTCAATTGGAGCGCGGGCTTCCTGCCGAGCAATTATCAGGGAACCCTCTTCCGCCCCGAAGGCAATCCGATACTCAATCTGCAACGTCCGCGCGGGGTCACGCAGGACGAGCAACGGGCGCAGCTCGATCTACTGGCGCAGCTCAACCAAGAGCACTTCCGTGAGCACGAAGGGGAGGCTGACCTGCAGGCCCGGATTGAGTCGTTTGAAATGGCGTATCGCATGCAGATGGAGGCCACCGGCGTCGTCGATATCTCGAATGAAACGCAGGCGACAAAGGCCATGTATGGACTCGACAATCCGCAGACGAAGTTATTCGGCAACAAGTGCCTGATGGCCCGCCGGCTGGTGGAAAGTGGTGTCCGGTTCGTGCAGGTCTACAGCGACGGCCAATCCTGGGACGCGCACTCGGATTTGATCGGCAATCACGGCGGCCACTGTGCGGCGACCGATGTTCCCATCGACGGCCTGCTGACCGATTTGAAACAACGCGGACTGTTCGATTCGACATTGGTGATCTGGGGCGGCGAGTTCGGCCGGATGCCGGTTTCGCAAGGGAACGGCGGCCGTGATCACAACCCGCACGGGTTCCTGACGTGGCTGGCCGGTGCCGGGATCAAAGGGGGCACGAGTTTCGGCGAGACCGACGAGATCGGCTACAAGGCCGTGGTCGATCCGATCACCGTCCATGATCTGCACGCCACGATGCTGCACTTGCTGGGCATCGACCATAAGCAACTCACCTACTTGCACAACGGCCGCCGCTATCGACTGACCGACGTCGCCGGTGAAGTGCTCCGCAAGGTCCTCGCGTGACCACCAACACAACCGGGCTTCTGCTTCTGAGAGTGAATTAGAAGGGAGGGCGAGGCTCCTGCCGAGCCGAATACGACCGCAGGTCGGCGTCCGCCGGAGGCAATGTTTGAAGCCTCCGGCGGACACCGAGCTAAAGCTCGTGTTAGGCTCCGCAGGAGCGTCGCCCTCCCATGATCCTGCCTTTTCAAACATGCGCGTAAGTACGAAATCGATTGTTTATTCATGGCGTAATGCTGTGACCGGATCAATCCGTGCGGCTCGTAGCGCCGGGCAGACTGCTGCGAGGGTCGTCACCACTACGGCAAATGTCATGACGACTACCATGAGCCATGGGGGAAAGACGAACAGAGTTCCTTCGATATCAAACTTCATGTCGCGTGACACGAGGGTACGAATATAGGCATCGCCTGGAAAGGAGGCTCCCCAACAGGCCAACAGACCGCAACTGCCACCCAGCAAGCCGATCAGAGCCCCTTCGAGCAGGAAGATGAACTGTAATGTGCCGTTACTCGCGCCGACGGCTTTCATAATACCGATTTCACGTGTCCGCTCCAGGACACTCATCAACATAGTGTTCGTGATCCCGAGCGCCGCGACCAGCAGGGCCACTGCCGCCACGCAGGTCATGCCGCCAAATATCAGCAGATACATCAGCCGTTCACGCTCGATGTGTTCCAACGGTGCCCACGACTGCAGTCCCAGCTCGTTAATCTGATCCACGACACTCCGTGCATGCTCCGCGCGATCAATCATGACCACGGCGCGATCCGCCACCGCCGAGCCCTTCGGCAGGATATCTTCAATCAGATCAACGGCTGTTTGTGAGGGGAGGACGATTTCCGTGTGAGTGCGCAAGGGGTCCCAATGCCTCCGGTCTTCTTCAGGAGTGCGTGACCGCAAGATACCGACAATGGTGAATGTGTGCTGGAAAGTCTGAGTGACGGGTGCCGGCCCCGATTGAAAGGTGTTTTTTAACACCAGCAGATCGGCCGCAGTGAGTTCCAGCTTGGGAACGATGGCAGGTAGCTGGTTGGTAATCTTATCCACAACGGCCAGTTCCTCCCGAGTCGAATGAGTGTTATCCGATTTGTGGAGATTCAGTTCGAATTTCGTTTGACCATGCATGCGGCGGAACTCGAGGCGGATTTGACGGCCGACGGCAGCCTCCATGTCGGCATCGGTCGTCAGCCCCAGTTGGTACAGCAGGTACTCATGGAGCACCAGCGACTTTTCATGGGGGGATTGGAAAAAACGGCCCGCGACAATTCGAGTCTGGCACTCGGGATTCTCTACGGGAGATGAACCGATTGTCGCGTATTGGGACTGGTCGTTCAGCACCGCGAACCCTCGGGCGAACACCGTCGGCACCACCTGCTCGACATGCGGTATCGCCGCCAATTTTTGCAGCGTCTGGCGATCAATAATGACATCCACAGTAGAGGATGCCTGATCGTCGCCAACAATCGAACGTTGCAAACGCTGTTTTCGCCCCTCCGCAAACACCCCCTTGACTTCGACTTTGTGTTGTGCAGGGTCCGGAACTTTGGGCTTATAACCAAGTCCGACCTGAATCTTCCGCAACACGTCATTGCGACGCGAAATCTGCTCAAAGATGTCTTGCACACCCTGGCCGATCGACAAGCTGGCCGCCAGCACGAATGAGCCAAAGACGACACCCAGAGTCGTCAGCAACGTCCGCATTTTCTGCTGCCACAGCGCTGACAACGGCAGACTGATCAGATCCAGGAACCGCATCGAAGCGAACCTTCCGTTTGCCCGATATCAGGCTTGAATTTGACCGTCTTTCAGGCGGATAACACGGTTCGTACATGTGGCGGCGAGTTCTTCGTCATGCGTGACCAGGATGAACGTCGCACCGTGCTGCCGGACGTGTTGCATGATCAGATCAATGACCTCACGCGCGGTCGAGCTATCCAGATTGCCGGTCGGTTCGTCCGCGAGAATGATCTTGGGTTGATTAACCAGCGAACGAGCCACGGCCACTCGCTGATTCTCACCGCCGCTCAGTTGCGCCGGCAGGTGATGCAATCGGTGACCGAGTCCCACCGCTTCCAACGCAGCTTGCGCATCCACACGACGTCTCTGTGGCGTCAGACCCTTGAAGATCATCGGCAATTCGACATTCTGCAATGCGGTGCGTGAGGCAATCAAATTGAACGACTGGAAGATCATCCCGACGGTGGCCGACCGAAACCGGGCAAGTTGGCCGCTGGACATGTGCGGCAAATCGTTGCCGCCGACTTGAAGAATCCCCGAGGTCGGGTGATCGAGTCCTCCCAGCAGGTTGAGCATGGTCGATTTACCCGAACCCGATTTTCCCAGCAACGCGACGCGTTCACCGCGCTGGATTTCCAGCGTGACTCGGTGCAGAGCGACCACGGGTGAGCCCGCTGTCCCGTAGGACTTCGTTAAATCCACGGCTCGAATGGCACACCTGCCACCGTCAGGCAACTCGGGCAGGGGTGCAGACACAGGCCACAATCTCCAGAGCACAGCGAATCCAGGAAGTTCCGACATCCGCGACCACTATACCAACTGGACTCGTCTCGACAAATCACGAGCGGCACATTCGTGGTCGTAGGGGGACTCCAGGCAATCTCAGGTTGCCCTGCTGGCGGCGTCAATTCGCTCCTCGCGATCGGCCACACAATTCGCAATGCAATGATTGCGAGGTGTCCAGAAAATCGGTATCGTAAATTAGTTCCTGGAGCGAGGTACTCTTCCTCAATCCGATCACTCTATACATATCCGGGGTGCAGACCGTGGGCGTATTTGATTCTCTGTTCGGCGGTATGGAAAGTGCCAAGAAACTCTCTCCGCCGGAAGCGTTTGCCGGGATCTTGATCGCGGCCAGCGCGTGCGACGGGCATATTTCGGATGAAGAAGCGGCGAACCTCAGCACGGCCGTCGGTCGCATGCGGCTCTTTCAAAAGGTGAACGACAAGCAGTTTGGCCAGGTCATCGACAAGTTGATGGGGATCCTGAAGAAAAAAGGACCGGATGTCCTGTTGGAAGGCTGCTGTCAATCGCTGCCGAAAGAACTGTCGGTTTCAGCATTTGCCAATGCCTGCAATATCGTGCTCGCCGATGGCGTGGTGGATTCAGACGAGAAAGAGTTCATCGAGAAGCTGCGCTCGGAATTGGAAGTGGAACCGGCCACCGCGAAGGCCATTGCGCAGGTCATGGTCATCAAAAACAAAGGCTGATGAAACCGCTTCGCCCCGGCAATGGGTGCCGCAGGTCCGTCTTCATTTTTCTTAATGAAAGCTAAGTGATGTCCTTATTTGACGACGTGTTGGGCGATGACGAGATGTTTTCCGAGGCGAAGTTCGGCCCGCAAGAAGGGTTCGCCGGCGTGCTGCTGTGTGCCACCGCCTGCGACGGCCACATTGCCGACGAAGAAAGTCGCAATCTCTTCCTGATTCTCAGTCAGCGAAAACTCTACAAACGGATGTCGGAGCAGCAGTTTGGCTCGATGTTCGATCGATTGATGGGGCATTTGAAAAAAGGTGGCCCGGAAAAACTGCTCGATAAGTGCTATCCGGTCGTGCCCCCCGAACTGCACGAATCGGTCTTTGCCAATGCCGTCGACATCGTCATGGCCAGCGGCAGCGTTGACAGCGATGAAAAGGATTTTATTAATGATCTTTCCAGCAAGCTGGAATTGGACGAACAACGAGCCAAGATGATTATTAAGGTCATGAGCTACAAAAATCGCGGTTAGCGACTGCAGCAAGTTCGTTAGGTGGTAGCCGCACTCGCCAGAGTGCAGGCGAGCACCAAAACGGCCCGCGTTCTGGCGAACGTGGCTACACAATTGCTTACAGGCAAGTCAAATCCGCCGAGCGTGGGTCACTGACCAGTGTGCCACTATGGAGTTGGCCCTTGATGGTTGAGTCCCGCCACGGTCCGGGAGCGTCAAAATACAGGTCTTTTCCGATTGGCATGTCCGTGATCAACACGCCCGGGCGATGCAGCGACAAGCGGCCGACGATCTGACCATCCGGGCGGACAGCAAAGCTGGCCCAGCGTGACGGTCGCGCCTGGCTGTTATTGGCACTCACCCAGAAATGATTCTCGGCCGCCCGGCAGGACATCGTCGCCGGCACAATGGTCTTCCAGATGTTGTACTTCGGATCGGCCACGACCGTCGCGCGGGCGTTGTGGAACGACTGGAACATCACGTCGGCGCCCAGCCGCTTGTACTCGCGATAAAGCTCGGGAAAGCGATAGTCGTAACAGATCAACACGCCGCACGTGACCCCGCCGACGCGAAACGTCGTGAAATGATCTCCGGACGTATAATGTGCCAGGTCCATCGTGGACTGGGGCTCACAGAGACCGGTGCAGTACCGCTTGTCATAGCGTCCTGTAATGTTGCCTTTGGGATCAATCACATAGACCGAATTGTGCGGCTTGTGATCCCCCGACAACCGGTGCGTTGACCCCAGCAACACAAATATCTTATGCCGTTTGGCAGCCTGCTGAACGTCGCGAGTCGCACTCGTAAGCTGGTCCCAGTCGAGAGCCGCAATGTCGGGAATATCCACACCGGCATAGCCCGACAGGGCACACTCAGAGAAATGAGCCACCTGTGCAGATTGGGCCGCAGCCTGCTCGATCTGCCGCACGATCGAACGTCGATTGTGCTCAATATCGGCTTCCACAGAAAACTGGCACGTGGCAACTCGTAGCGTCTTCAATGCGGTATCCCCTCTCAAGGATGGCAGCCGGACTCGGTTTCAGATGATGCGACCGGACCTATCGTCGCACAATTCCAGGGTGGAATTCAACATTCAGACCCTACAGCAAGCACACTGGTGGGCGGTCGAGCCAAGTCCATTTAAGACAGCAGCCCGATTGCTACGGGGCAATCGGGCTGCGCTCTCTCCGGGTCGATATATTTCGTCACTCTGAGAACTGACAACTCCTCATCACCGCCCGACGAAGATATTCGAGTGTTCGATGTCTGTGTCCTTGGCGACCAGCCCCCCCAGACGGCCTTCCCGATAAACGCGTGCCATGAAGTGATCGAGACGCGGTTCGGCGCTCCATTGCTTCTGCACTCGACCCCAATTCAACTGCACGTCCAGCTTGGTGCCGGACTCAGCACGCGTCTGGGCCTGGAAGAAGCCGTTTCCCTGCAGTTCCGTCAGCAATAGATCGAGCTGCTGCTTGGGAATGTCGAGTACCCAGATTTCATCGTCCCGACGAGGTGCCTTCGAGACTGCCGAGACAGAGCCGTCAGCGGATTCGGTTGGTGCATTCCATCCCAACCAACGGCGCGCCTGGGCCACGGCTGAAGTGGAATCATGGCGCGGTTCGGCGGACAGTCGCAATGTGGCCCGGGCCGTATCGACGGTGCTGTCTGGATGGGGGTATTGAATGGCGAGCGTCGCTCCGGCCCATTCGGGGGCTGGCGGCGGAGTCTCGGGTTCAGCATCAAACGCGACCGATTTGACCTGAGAACTGGTCAATGGCAGCGGCCGTTGAGCGGCATCCAGCTCGTAGATGATATTCGCCCGCTCGTATTGCGGCGTTCCCGATTTGCTGGCGGACAGCGGGGTTGGCAACCGACAGCCCACCAGCAGGGTGGCCAGGCACAGAACGACTCCGCCAATCCTCGCGAGGCGAGGTCGTCTGACGGGCGGCGTTTTCTGGCCCTGCGTCGTCACAGATATTCTTCCCTGACGGGATGGAAGAAGTCGAGCGCCTTCACGAGACAATCCAAGGAAATTACCTTGTGTACCACTCCCCCCGGAATGACGTACATATCCCCCGGCCCCAGCAGCTTCTCCACATCCCCAACAATGAAACGAGCCTGCCCCTCCAAGACCATTCCCATCTGCTCGTGCGGAGGCGAATGAGCTTGCACAATCGCCCCCGGTTAGAATTCCACGAGGCTCATCAGCATGTGCTTCCCGGCAGCAGTGAAAATGTCCACGCCCGGAAAGATGGTATGCTTGCTGCAAGTGGATTTATCGACAAAATAGGCACTCATTCTGGATGGTCCTTTCAGGCAGACTGGAGAATTATGAAGAGAAGTGGTCGCCGCCGCACAATTGCCCCAGCCCGCAGACTTGAACTCAATTACGGAGAAGTAAACCTGGGCACCAGGCAGCTACAGCGTACGACGCTTGGACCATTCATTCCGGTGGTCCAGAACGGTCTGACCTCGGCATAACAGCCTGTTGAAAAAGGTGTCTGGAACTCTCCGAACGTCGAACAAACGCTCGATTCCGTGTGGCTGGCAAAGTTCCAGACACCTTTTTCAACAGGCTGATAAGTCGCAGCATAATCGGCGATTTCAGCGGGCGATAGCGTCGAAGTCCGACCGGTTGTAGAATCGCTTGTCTGGACATATGACATTCCTGAATTTGGTCTGATGGGAGTTGCTGCATGTCGTGGAACAATTCGCACTGTCTGGGAGCCCCAATCTGCTGGCTGCTGACGGTCATGGTCATGTCCAATGTGGCAGTTTCGCGTGCTCAGACGGAACGACCTGCAGTTCCAACGGCCGCTCGTCAGCGCGAAATCGCCAAAGTCCTCGATGAGACTTTCGACCTTCCCAAGGTGACCGGCGCGCCGAAGCAACAGCAAGCTCTCAAGAAAATCCTGAAGGCTGCCGACGACTCGAATTTCTCGTCGGATGAGAAATATGTGGCTTGGATGACCGTCGTCAAACTGGCCCAGGCACAAGGCGATTTTGCTTCCTGGTGGACTGCGGTCAAATCGTTGGGGACGGCATTTACCGGCGAGGCTCCGGTAGACCGTCTCCCCTATTTTTTGGCGTATTTGGAGGCTGCCAAAGTCAGTGCCCACTTCAAGGGGACCGCCGGTGAGGAGATCGTTTCCCTGGCCCAACAACTTGCAAACTTGGAGAACTACGCTGATGCTGACCGTGTGCTGAGCGCTGCTGAGCAGGGGGCGATGCGCGTCAACGCTGCGTCGGCGGTTCGGCAAGCGTTGAGCAAAGCGCGGCAGCAGTTGCTGGATGAGCAGACCGAATGGAAGGGAGTGCAGGCGGCAATCACGAAGCTGAAAACTCAGCCCAAGGACCCCGCAGCAAACCAGATTGTCGGCCGCTGGTATGCGGTTCGTAAGCGAGACTGGAAGCAGGGGCTACCCCATTTGGCGCTCTCGGATCTCCCGCTCTGGAGCGGGGCCGCGAAAGCCGAACTGGGTAATCCAGATGATCCTGTGGCAGAAGTCGGCGTCGGAGATCGATGGTGGGAAATTGCGCAAAAGGAAATGGGGGCGAACAAGGAATCGCTGCTGCTCCACGTGGCGGAATGGTACGATCGGGCAGCGCCGAACATCACCTCCTCGGTCCAGAAACAGCTTGTGGCCAAGCGTCTGGCTGAAATCCAACCGTTACGAGCTGTCAAGACCGCGTCGGTGTCGACAACTCCGTCTCCCAAGCCATCGGATATCAAAGGCAAGGGGGATTCCAAAGGTAAGTCGGACACGAATGTTCCAGGCAAGTGGATTGATGTTCTTGAATTGGCGGGCCAGTACGACTGGCGTGGGCGTGGCGTCGATTGGAACGCACAACTGGCGGCCGCGCCGTCACGGCAGGGGCTTGCGTTCTCGCCGCAACCGCGAGGTCTGCATACATATCCCCTTCCAATCACGATTGACGGCAGTTATGAGCTGGAGTGCGACTTGATGCGAGTGCAAGGAGTGGGCCCGGTTCAGATTGTCATTCCGGTCCGACTCAGGAATCTCCATCTGGAGTTGTCCAGCAATGGGGGAGCGAACGATACCTTGGACAAGGTGGCCGATCCGGGCACAGGCGATAAGGTATTCAATTCACCCAGCCGTCTGATCAATGGCAAACGCTGCCGCCTGGCGGTCCGAGTTACGGTCGACGGTGATCAGGCCGAGGTCGCCGTCGATCTGGATACCGCGAAGAGTGCGCTCAAATGGAAGGGCACCATCAGCAGCCTGATTTCCAAGGGAACAGAATCGCTGGTGCGTCATCCCTGGATCGCCAGTGATGGAAACGCCCTGACCGTCAATCGGGTCCGTATTCGAACTCTCGGCCGGGTCATCCGGCCAGATATGGTGACCCCTGGCGACCGTGAGCGTGATCTGAAAGAGGGTCTGGTTCGACTGGTCAATGAGCCTCGTCTCGCGTCTCGGGCTGAGCAGGGGGGCGTGCGTATCAACCAGTCGTACAATGTGGAAGCAGTAGATCTTGTGTGGCCGCTGCTCACTCCGGATGCATCGTTCTGCGACGATTTCTATTGGGCACACGCACCATCTCGACTGACCTGCCAGATCCCGACAGGTGCCAAAAGCTTTTCAACTATTGGATATACCGTAGGCAGAGGAAGTGTGGCCTTCCAAGTCTCCATAGATGGGGTTCTGGTTTACGACTCGAAAGTTGACCAAACGCCCGTCGTGAAGTTGTCCCTTCCGCAGAATTCCAAGACTTTGGAGCTGATCACTGACGAGGCGGGCAATTCGTCGTTTGATCGCGCGCTTTGGTGTTATCCACGTTTCCATGGGGTGACTGCCGACCAGATCACCGACGAAATGCTTGACAACGAGTCCAGTTCCCTGCCCTTGAATCTCACCGGAGCCACTAAAGGGCAGTTACCCGGGGATTTGAACGCCAAACCGGTCCAATTCCGGCAGCGTCAGCCCTGCGATGAGTTGTTGCTGGCCCATGCACCGTCGTCGATGACATACGCGATACCGCGTGGCATGACTCGATTCACAGCGATCGGCTACGAAGTCTTAATGCAGCAAGTGAGATTTGAAGTGTGGGTGGATCAAAAGAAGATCTATGAGAGCCCTGCGGCGGGCATCGTGCCAATTGACGTGAAATTGCCACCGGGATCCAAGACTCTGGAATTGAAGGTCGATGAGTTGGGTGACATCAGCTACGACTGGAGTTTCTGGTGTTATCCGAGATTGCATCGCGAATAGAATTCGTGGCCACACTATCCGTGCCAGTCCAGACCCAGCATCAGCGAATTCAGGCCGCTGCCAATCCCCAATAAGGCGACTTTGTCGTGCGGTTGCAGATGCCCCTTTTCGATGCCCATCGCCATGGTCATTGGTAAGGCTGCGGCGCCTGTATTGCCCAGGAATTCCACCGTCGCGAAGTCCATTTTGGGGTTCAGTCCCAGGCTTTCATACAACAACTTGCGATGAGCTCGGCCGACTTGATGCGTGAACGCTTTGGTGACATCGGCATTGGTCCAGTTGAGATTCTGGCGAGCCAGTACCCAGGTGGATTCCGCCAGTTCAATCCCCGCATGCAGTAGCGCTTCCGAGTCAGTCTGCATTCGCGGCCGGTCGTCGCCGTGGGTGGATGTGTCGGAATCACCGGCGCACAGTTTGTGACTGGATGTATCGGCCTGAAACGCCCCTCCCAGCAGGCGATTTCCACGGCGGCTGAGTCGCCGGTCGCACAACACGATCGCCGCCGAACCGCAGCCGATGGTCAATGAGGCGAACGCCAGCTTCACGTCCTGCCGCGTCAGATTGGGGGTGTTCAGCAGCGAATCGATGGTCCCTTCGACCAGTCCGCGGCCGTCTTCGGTCCCGACGATGACCCCCGCCGAAACCTGGCCCAGTTCGATCATATTCGCCAGTAACAGCATGCCATTCAGCAATCCCAGACAGGCATTGCTGACGTCCAGCACCAACGCGTTGTTCGGCAAGCCGACGGCATGATGCACGCCGCTCGCGGTGGCGGGCTCGAGATGATCGCGGCAGACGGATCCATGCACCAGGCAGCCGAGCTGTTCACGGGCGAGTCCAGATGCGGCGATGGCTTTGTCGGCAGTGATCGCACTGACCTGACCCGGCCGAGTTCCACGGTCCCAGAAGCGGCGTTCCTTGATCCCCGTCATCAACTCCAGACGCCCTTCCGGCAACCCCAGCTTCTGGTAAACCGGGGCCAGTTGGGTCTCGATGTCTTCGGACGTGACAATCTGCGGAGGCAGCGTGTAGCTCACTGCTTCAACGCACACATGCTGATACCTCATAGGGTGCCGTGTCAGTAATTTTTACAAATTGGAACGTCCGGGAACACAACGACCCGGCCTGAATACAGGTCGGGTCAACTAGATTACTGGTTGCGTTGAAGGGTTGCCACTCTCAGTAGACACACTCTTCAAGTAGAAAAATTCGTAAGAATTCTTGAGCCAGACGTGATGCTGCGGAAGTCTTACGACGTTCCGCTACAGCGTCCCTACTTGGCAACTTCGACTTTGGATTTCGGAACCACAAGGCATTCCAACAAAGCCGAGACCTCATTGAGTTCGGTTGCGGAGTTGGGGTAGATATTGTTGAATTTGTCGCGGAACGAAAGTCTGCGGGCGCTCCGGACAAAGCGGAGCCCTTCCACCAGCAACTCGCGTTGCGCATCGGTAATTTCGAGTTTCACGTTCGCATCCATGAGGGAAAACCTGGCAAATTAGGGAGAACTCACGGCCCAAATGGACGGCAAAACCGTTCCCGGTTCGACCGCTCCACTTTCGCACCTCTGCGGTGCCTCTGGTTCGGAAAGCAAAACGGGCCTTCGCGATCCGACGGATCCTTCCCTCAGTTCATCGAGCCGTACCGTCGTAGAATTTTGCAAACTCCGTGCCGCTCGTCAGTCTCTCGGTGAAAGCTACGACTGACACCATCCGAGAAACCGTCACAGCACACACGTCCGATACGAACCGACCAGCCGACATCCCTGTCGCGTCAGATTTACGCCGATAGTTTATCAAATTCCCAGCCAAGAAACCAAGATACCGGCCGATCTGGCCACTCATTTCTTCGTCGCGCGCAGTGTCCCGTTCTTATAGGCTGCCGCAATGGCTTGCGGCACTTCGGCTTCCGCCAGAACGACTTGCGCCCGATTCTCCGCCGTCCGGGCTTTCATTTCCTGTTCCGTCGCCACCGCCTGGGCACGCCGCTCTTCTGCCTTCGCCCGGGCGACACGCATATCGGCTTCGGCCTGATCCGCCTGTAACCGGGCACCGACATTCGTGCCGACGTCGATATCCGCGATGTCGATCGAGACGATTTCGAACGCCGTTTGCGAATCCAGACTCTTGGCCAGCACCGTCTTGGCGATCAACATCGGGTTCGCGAGTACCTCTTTATGCGTGTTCGAGGATCCAATCGCGGACACGATGCCTTCGCCGACACGGGCAATCACGGTCTCTTCGGTCGCTCCGCCAATCAACTGAGCCAAATTGGTCCGCACGGTGACACGGGCTTTGGCCTTCAACTGAATGCCGTCCTTCGCGACGCCATCCAGAGTGGTGCGGCCGGTCAGCTTCGGATTCGGGCAATCGATGACCTTGGGATCCACGCTGGTTTGCACGGCTTCGAGCACATTGCGGCCGGCCAGATCGATGGCCGAGGCCGTTTCCCAGTCCAATTCGATATTGGCCCGGTGAGCAACGATCAGCGATTGAATGACGCGGCGGACGTTCCCTCCGGCCAGGTAGTGAGCTTCCAGAGCCTGGGTCGAGATTCCCCGCAGTCCGGCCTGCACGGCCATGATCTTGCAGTCGACGATCATCCGCGGGTTGACCTTCCGCAACGACATCAGAATCAGATTCAGCAGACCCACGCGAGCTCGTGAGAAAAACGCCCGCACCCAGATATCAAAATACTTGGCGACCACAATCAGTATGGCCAGCAGGAAAATGGCTAAAAGGCCAATCCCGCCGAAAATCAACCACTGCGTCGTGCCTTGCAGATTCCCCATGAGCCGTAGCTTCCTCTATGTTGATCGCCAATCTCGTGTGCGGGATTGAATCAGTCCCGTGCGACGAAATACGCCGCCTGGGGATGCTGTCCGGGGCTGGCGGTTCGTCAATGCACACGGCACAGACTCCCCCGTACTCTACGCAACCGACACGCTGATTTCAACTTCCGACATCGTCACAGGTCGCGTTGAGCAGCGATTCCGCGATTTCCGCCGGCGATTCGCAGCCCGTGATCGACCAGGCCCCGCATTCCGGCAGATTCCTGAACCAGGTGTGCTGGCGCTTGGCAAATTGCCGGGTCCGCGTTTGCAGTGTGTCCACGGTCGCCGCCAAGTTGCACGTTCCTGCCAGATGGTCTAAGACTTCCTTGTATCCGAGTGCCTGTCGTGCCGAGCGTCCCAGCCCCTGCGGCAAGGCCAACAACTGTTGGACTTCCTCGACCAAGCCGGCCGCAAACATGGAGTCGACTCGCCGATCGATCCGAGTGTGCAGCCAGTCCCGCGGCGGTTCCAGCCAATAGACGTGCTGCGGACGTTGCTCGGGATGCAAGGTTGCTTCCTGCTGCAAACGTGATAACGGCTCGCCGGTCAATTGAAAAACCTCTAGAGCGCGAATAATCCGGCGTTGATCATGCGGATGCAGCCAGGCTGCGGACTCGGGGTCGACCGTTTGCAATCGTCGATGCAAAGTCCCCTCGCCCTGGCTTCTTTCCACCTCTTCCAACTCGCGCCGAATGTCCCAATTGGCAGAGGGCCCTTCGAATAAGCCGCGTAACACTCCTCGTAGATAGAGTCCGGTACCGCCGACAAACAACGGCACATGCCCTCGTGACACGATTCCTGCGCAAGCCACTCCCGCCGCCCGCAAATAGTCGGCGAGCGAATATTCCTCGTGCGGATCGATGACATCGAGCAGATGATGAGGGACTCGCGACTGATTGTCCTGAGAGGGTTTCGCGGTACCAATATCCATGCCGCGATAGACGGTCATCGAGTCCAAAGCAACGATTTCCGCGTTCAACCGCTCAGCCAACTCCAGTGCGACGGCCGATTTACCAACGGCCGTCGGACCAGCCAGGACCCAGCAACATTGCAGTAGTTCGAGAGGGAGATGCATGATTTTGATCGTTCCGCAAGCGAACACGAAGAAATCTGTCTCCCCTCGCCCCGGTATGCCGGGGAGAGGGGACGGGGGTGAGGGGCTTTGCGAGCGTCGCTGAGAGCCCCTCACCCAAAGGGCCTTTTCCCGCCCATTTGGGACTCAGCATTCATGGTAGATCGTGCCCCTCACCCCCAACCCCTTGTATCTTGAAATCTGATGATTCATTCGATCATATGGAACACGGCTTGGCTAAGCCTGCAAAGCGTCGCAATGCGGGTAGCGCCAAGTCGGCCGGTGACAGATCGTCTGCCCCTGGGTCTTCCGAGGCCGTGGGAGAGCGTGA